>NZ_JBITTM010000012.1:0-194590 GCF_044541955.1 Kitasatospora sp. NPDC085464 | reverse complement strand
ACGTGGACGCCGCGGCCGGCTACCAGCAGCGCACCTTCGACCTCTCGGCCTACGCGGGCCAGACGGTCACCGTGAAGTTCAACGGCGTCGAGGACTCCTCGCTGCAGACGAGCTTCGTGATCGACGACACCTCCGTCCAGACCGGCTGAACCCGGACCGGCTCCTGAGGGGCCGGTGAACCAGGACAGGTGAGGGGCCCGGCGGCCACGGCTGCCGGGCCCTTGCCGTGCCCGAACCAGCCCGAACCGTCCGCGGCCTGCAGAAACGTTACTGTCCTACGTCTTGACGGTGTCTCCCGGTCATCCTAGGTTCAGCGCTGCAAGTTTCCGGCAAGTTACAGAAACTTCCTGCAGGCTTCACCTCCGGCTGTCCCACCCCAGCCACCCCCAGGAGACGACGTGGTCACCACCGCCCCCACCCGCAGACCCGCCCGCGCAGCCGTCGCGCTCGCCGCCTCGGCCGCACTCGCGCTCTCGCTGGGCACCGCGCTCGGCGCGCCCGCCGCCCAGGCCTCCCCGCCCGCGAACAACGGCAAGGACGTCACCGCCACCCTCTTCGAGTGGCGCTTCGACTCGGTCGCCCAGGCCTGCACCTCGACGCTCGGCCCTAAGGGCTACGGCTTCGTCGAGGTCTCCCCGCCGCAGGAGCACATCCAGGGCCCGCAGTGGTGGACCTCCTACCAGCCGGTCAGCTACAAGATCGCCGGCCGGCTCGGCGACCGCACGTCGTTCAAGAACATGGTCGACACCTGCCACGCGGCCGGGGTCAAGGTGATCGCCGACGCGGTGGTCAACCACATGTCGGCCGGCTCCGGCACCGGCACCGGCGGCACCGCGTACACCAAGTACACCTACCCCGGCACCTACCAGGACCAGGACTTCCACTCCTGCCGCCAGGCGATCAGCAACTACCAGGACCGCTCCAACGTCCAGAACTGCGAGCTGGTGAACCTCGCCGACCTGGACACCGGCAGCTCCTACGTCCAGACCACCATCGCGCACTACCTGGACGACCTCGGCTCGCTCGGCGTGGACGGCTACCGGATCGACGCGGCCAAGCACATCGCCGCCGGCGACCTCGCCGCGATCAAGGCCAAGACGGCCAACCCCGGCGCCTACTGGGTCCAGGAGGTCATCTACGGCGCGGGCGAGCCGATCCAGCCGACCGAGTACACCGGCAACGGCGACGTGGACGAGTTCCGGGTCGGCACCGACCTCAAGCGCATCTTCACCACCGACAAGCTCGCCAACCTCAGCGGCTGGGGCGCCTCCTGGGGCTACCTGCCGAGCAACCAGGCGCGCAGCTTCCTCGACAACTGGGACACCGAGCGCAACGGCTCGACCCTCAACTACACCTACGGCAACACCTACACGCTGGCCAACGTCTTCCTGCTGGCCTCGACCTACGGCTCGCCCAACATCTACTCCGGCTACGCCTTCACCAACAAGGACGACGGCCCGCCGAACGGCGGCACCGTCAACGCCTGCTACCAGGACGGCTGGAACTGCACCCACGCCTGGCGGCAGGTCGCCAACATGGTCGGCTTCCGCAACGCCGTCGCGGGCACCGGGGTGACCGACTGGTGGTCCAACGGCAACAACGCGATCGCCTTCGGCCGCGGCAACAAGGGTTACGTCGCGATCAACCACGAGAGCGGCGCGATCACCCGGACCTTCCAGACCGGGCTGCCGGCCGGCACCTACTGCGACGTCCAGCACGGCGACCCGCAGCCGGGCGGCGGCTGCACCGGCCCGACCTACCAGGTCGGCACCAACGGGCAGTTCACCGCGACGGTCGGCGCGGGCGACGCGGTCGCGCTGTACGTCCAGCCGGGCGCGACCGCTTCCGGCGCCTCGTTCAACGTCAACGCGACCACCGCGTACGGGCAGAACGTCTACGTGGTCGGCGACGCCGCGGCGCTCGGCGGCTGGGACCCGGCGAAGGCACTGCCGCTCTCGTCCGCCGGCTACCCGGTCTGGTCGCTCGCGCTCTCGCTGCCGGCCGGCACCTCCGTCCAGTACAAGTACGTCCGCAAGGACGCGAACGGTGCGGTGACCTGGGAGTCCGGCGCCAACCGGACGGCGACCGTGCCCGCCGGCGGGACCGTCACGCTGAACGACACCTGGCGGCCGTAGGACCGCACCGCCCCTCCTCGGGAACCCCGTCGGTGCCGTCCGACGGGGTTCCCGCCGTACGGGGGGGGGGGGGGGGGGGGGGCCCCCCGGGGGGGGGGGGGGGGGGCCGGGGCCGGGGCCGGGGCTCCGGGGCCGGGGCGCCGGTCTCAGCCGCGCCCGATGTACGGCATCGCGGTCGCCATCACCGTGGCGAACTGCACATTGGCCTCCAGCGGCAGCGCGGCCATGTGCCGTACGGTCCGTGCGACGTCGGCCACGTCCATGGTCGGCTCGGGCGCGATCCGGCCGTCGGCCTGCCGGACACCCGCGCTCATCGCCGCCGTCATGTCGGTTGCCGCGTTGCCGATGTCGATCTGCCCGCAGGCGATCCGGTGGGAGCGCCCGTCCAGGGACAGCGACTTGGTCAGGCCGGTGATCGCGTGCTTGGTCGCGGTGTAGGCGATCGAGTGCGGGCGCGGGACGTGCGCCGAGATCGAGCCGTTGTTGATGATCCGGCCGCCCTGCGGGTCCTGGACCTTCATCTGCCGGAACGCCGCCCGGGCGCAGAGGAAGGCGCCGGTCAGGTTGAGGTCGACCACCGCCCTCCAGGCCTCGACCTCCAGCTCCTCCACCGGGACGGCCGGGCCGAAGCTGCCGGCGTTGTTGAACAGCAGGTCCACCCGGCCGTGCCGCTCGGAGGTCGTGGCGAACAGCGCGTCCACGGCGGCCGGGTCGGTGACGTCGGTCGGCACCACGTCGGCCGGGGCGCCGCAGAGCCGGGCGGTTCCGTGCAGCGGCTCGGCCCGCCGGCCGGCCAGCACCGGCAGCCAGCCGGCCGCGGCCAGCTCCACCGCCACGGCCCGGCCGACGCCGCTCCCGGCTCCGGTGACGACGGCGATCTGCTGGGGCATGGCGCTCTCCTCGGTGGTGGCGGCGGCGGTGTGGCGGTGGCGGTGGTGGTGGCGGTGGTGGTGGCGGTGGTGGCGGTGTTCCGGCCGGTCCCGGTCGGTCCCCCGGAGCGATCGTTGCGGCTGCCCCGGGCGGCTGTCACTGGTCGAAAGCGCCCAAAAACCGGCGCCAGGACCGGTTTGCGATCGGTGAATCCCGTCGTCCGGCCCCCGTCGTCCGACGGGGGTGGTGAAGGGTTTTACCTGATCGCGAACAAACATTGGATTTCCGGTGGCCGACGCGCAACCGGGCCGCCCCGGGCCACGTCATAAGATCGCAGGAAGACGCGCCCCCGCGAGGGACGGCGCGCCATCACCCGGGGGCCGTACCAGCATGGTGTTCCCGGGTCTGTCCGGCCCCACCGGGGGGCCGCCGCCCGGTCAGACGGACCGGGCGCGACATCGGTCGGAGAGTCCTCACCGTGCTTAGGCAGTCGTCCCGTTCCCGTGCCGTCCTGTCCGGCGCCGCCGTGCTCGCCCTGGCCGCCTCGCTCGCGGCCTGCGGGAGTTCCGGTGGTGGGAAGGGCGACAGCGCCAAGTCGGACGGCACCCCGGCCGCGACCGGCAGCGCGGCGGGCACCCCGACCGCGGGCGGCACCGGCTCGGGCACCCCGGCGCCCGCGGTCGGCAACGGCAAGGTGCTGATGCCGACCGGCCCGAACGCCAGCCTCGCCAAGTCCCGGGACACCGCCGCCGGACCGATCTTCCTGACCACCGTGACCGGCGCGAAGTCCGGTGTCTCCGGCAAGGTCTGGGTATGGCTGCCGCCCGAGTACAACGACCCCAAGTTCGCCAAGACCGGCTTCCCGGTGCTGACCCTCTTCGCGGGCGGCCAGAGCAACGGCTACAACACCTGGACCGACAACCAGCTGCCGATCCAGGAGGAGAACGAGCGGCTGGTCAAGGCCGGCAAGTCCCACCCGTTCATCATGATCATGCCGGTGCAGAACTTCAACGGCGACGAGAAGAACGCGCTGGACTGCTCCGACATCCCGGGCCAGCCCAAGATGGGCACCTGGATGGCCCAGGACATCCCGGACTTCGTCCGCGCCAACTTCCGCACCGTGCAGGGCCGCGACGGCTGGGGCGTGATGGGCGCCTCCACCGGCGGCTTCTGCAGCGCCAAGCTCGCCCTGCAGTACCCGGACGTCTACAAGGCCGCAGTGCCGATCGACGGCTACTTCATCCCGGACTCGCTCCTGTGGAAGGGCCACGACGCCGAGCGCGCGGCCAACAACCCCGACGTGCTGGTCGCCCAGGGCAAGGCCGACGTGAAGATGCTGGTCACCGCGGGCGGCGCCAACCCGTACGAGACCAAGGTGGTCAAGTCCTGGGTCGCCAAGGCCGCCCCGCCGGTGGGCATCGACTACTACGAGCAGCCCGGGGGCAAGCACCTCACCTCGGACTTCAAGAAGATGATCCCGGACACCCTGGAGTGGCTGACCAAGAACCTGGCGGGGCCGGCGGCCGACTGACGCCGCTCCGTCACCCACCACGGTTGCCGGGCCCCGGCGTCCCCGGCGTCACCGGCGTCACCGGCGTCCCCGCTGTCCGGCGGCCGTGGGCGGTCAGCGCGCCGTCGGCGTCCGGGAGGGCTTGGACGCCGACGAGGGCGAGGGAGGCCGCGGACTCGTCGACGGCCCGGGGGGCTTGGACCCGAGGGAAGGGTCCGCCCAGCCGTCCCGGACCGCTTCCAGGAACCCCGGTGCCTCGGCCAGTTGCATCAGCTCCAGCAGCGGCACCGTCACGTCCTCGGGCTGCGACCGCGCTTCGGCCCGGGCGAACAGCAGGACGTACACCAGGCCGCTCGTCGTCACGACCCGGACCTCGGCCTCCTGTCCGCGCGGGACGACCGTCAGCGGGTGCAGCAGCCAGACCACCGAGCCGTCCGCCAGCTTCGTGCCGAGGCAGTCCCGGCCCTCCGGGCTCATCGGACCCCAGGCGGTGGTGCGGGACTCGCACGGCGAGCTGGTGCCGCCGCGCTGTTGGGCGGGCCCGTCCAGGCTCCGGCTCATCGTGACCGTGCCGCCGTCCTTCCTGGTCAGCACGAAGGCGTCCGGCGTGGCGCCCCCGGCGACCCCGCCGATGTCCTCGGGCGGGTGGTCGCGCAGCAGGGCGAGCAGGCGTGCGCTGCCGACCGCGGACGCGCCCGGCGAGGCAGTGCCGCCGGTGGCCGTGACCGCCGAGGCGGTGCCCGGCGCGGCCGCGGTGTCCTGGACGGTTCCCGGTGCGGCCGTGCCGTCCGTCCCGGTGGCCGCCGGGGGCTGTGCGTCGGGCCGGCCCGACGCCGTCGACGGCAGGACGGGCCCGCTCGCCGCCGGGGCCAGCCCTCGGCCGGCCCGCTCCACCGGGGCCCTGCCGTGCACCGCCCAGCCCGCCGTGGCCAGCAGTCCCACCGCGAGCGCGGTGGCGACCGTCGCCAGCAGGTGACGTCGGCGGCGCATCCGCGTGCCCGAGCGGCGGACCTCCGGCAGCAGGCCCTGGGGAACCGCCGGCTCCGGCTGGTCCAGGACCTCTCGGAACAGCGCGCCCATGTCGTCGGCGTCGAACGCCGGATCGTCCCGGTTCAAAACCGCTCTCCTCTCGTCTCTCGCTCGTCCCGGGCGGCCCGTTCCGCCCGGGTGACCGGTTCCGGCGGCCCGGCCCGCGCGCACGACCGGGGCCGCCCGGCCCGGCCCGCGGGCCGGGCCGCGCTCAGCTCGCCGCGATCTCCCGCAGCGAGTCGCCGAGGATCACCCGCAGTTGGGCCAGTCCCCGGCTGGTGTTGGACTTCACGGTGCCGGTGCTCTGCCGCAGGGCCTCCGCCGTCGCCTCGACCGACTGGTCCTCCCAGAACCGCAGCACCAGCGTCGCCCGGTAGGCGGGGGAGACCTGCGCGAGCGCGGCCAGCAGGGCCAGCCGCCGCTCCGGGTCGGCCGGGGCATCGGCCCGCGGTCCGAACGCCGGCTCCGGCAGCTCCGACGCCGGCACCTCGTGCGAGCGGCGCAGCCGCCGGAGGTCGATGTAGGTGCGGACCAGTGTCGTCCGGGCGTACCCGGCCGCGGCCTCCGGATCGCGCAGCCGGTTCCAGCGCGAGTACAGCTTCACCAGCGTGGTCTGCGCGAGGTCCTCGGCGAGGTGCCAGTCGCCGCAGAGCAGGTAGCCGGTGCGGCGCAGCGCGGCGTAGCGGCTCGCCACGAACTCGTCGAACGACTGCTCCTGCTCCGGTGACATGCGGCCTCGCTGTTCCCCTGGACCCCCCGGCACGCGGTGTGCGCACCCTCACCCGGGTACACGGGTGGGGTGCCGCCGCGCGTTGCGTCCGCCCCCGTAAACGCGCTGACCTGCGCGTCAATCGGACATTGATTCGCTTCTGATCGACTGCGGGCACCTTGGCTGGGGTGGTCCTCACCGGCCGCCACCACCCGTCCTGCCCCAAGCCGTGAAGAGAGTGCCATGCCGATCCACCTGCTGCCCCAGCCCGCCCCCGCCGTTCCCGCGCAGGGTCAGCCCGGCGCCGATCCCCGGAGCGCCGACGCGCGCGGGCGGACCGCGGACGACGACCCGGCCACCGTGCGGTTCGCCGGACTGCGCTTGGTGCACGCCGCGCTGCGCCGGGACCTCGCCCGGCTGCCCAACGCGCTGCGCCTGCTCCAGCCCGACGAGGAGGACAAGGGCGAGGCGCTGCTGCGGCACTGGACCTTCATGACCGCGATGCTGACCTGCCACCACGAGCAGCAGGACACCCGGCTCTGGCCGATCGTTCGCCGCTTCGCGCCGGAGCTGCGGCTGCTGCTCAACTGGCTGGAGGCCGACCACCACAACCTGGACCACTCGTTCACCCGGGTCACCACCCTGGTCCGGATCGCCAGCCGGGACACCGGCAGCGCCTGGCCGGTGGCGTACGCGATGGAGGACCTGGCGGCCCGGCTGGAGACCCACCTGCGGATCGAGGAGCGCCAGTTGCTGCCCCGGATGGAGCGGGTGGTGGCCGACGGCTCCCGGCTCGGCGGGCTGGGCGAACTGCTGGACCTGCTGCGCGCGGCGGACGGTCCGGGCACGGCGGACGCGCTGGCCTGGCTGCTGGAGGGAGTGGAGCCGGCCGCGGTGGAGCGGCTGCTGGCCGAGTGCGACGACGACGTGGCCCGCAACTGGCCGCACTGGCAGGCCACCTACCAGCGCTGCACCGCGCCGCTGTGGGGGCCGGGCGAAGGGCCGGAGACCGGCCTGGGGATCATTGCCGACTGACCGTCGGCCGTTTTTGCGGGCCGTCGATCTACGCGCGTGGCATGGGCTGGTGGCATATGCTGACGGGGCGCCGGAAACCCCGTCGAGTGCGCAACTGCCCCTGACCCCTAGGGGATTCGACCCACCGCTCTCGGGGTTGGGCCGTCCGGCCGATCCGGGCTGCACCAGGGCGGGCCTCCCGCCGACGGCTGATGGCGGACCGTGTCCGGCCCGCTACCGTCGAGGACATGACCACAGCGAGCAGCACCGCCAAGGCCCACCGCACCAGCCTCCGGACCCGCTTCCGGTTCGGTTCGGCGATCCTCGCCGCGGGCGCCGTCCTGACCCTCGGCGCCGGACTGACCGCCTGTGAGGGCGGAGTGGCCCTCTGCCTCGACGACCACAAGTGCACCGTCGGCATCAAGACCGACGGCGCGGACGCCTCCAAGACCGTGAAGGTCTTCGGCGGCGACAACCCGATGAAGATGACGGTCGGCCACATCACCGACAACTCGGCCGAGGTGACGATCGGCGACAACAAGAAGACCGTCGACAAGGACGCCGAGACCGACGTCGGCACCGTCCGGGTCACCATCCGCAAGGCGGACAAGGGCGACCACTTCGCCGAGGTCCACGTCGAGCGCGACTGACCCCTCCCCGGCGCCCACCCGTCCGCACCCGCCACCCGCCACCCGGTTCCCTGCCGTCGTCGGGGCCGCCGAGGCCGTCGCGGCGCCGGAGTCGCCGCCAGGGCCGCCGGGGTCACCGCGCCCGCCCGGTGCTACCTTCCGCCGGTGACCTCTCTGCTGCAACCCCCGCTGATCACCCGGCTGCTGGCCGCCGAACGCATCCTGGTCGCCGGCGCCGGCGGCGGGTTCGACGTGTACGCCGGGCTGCCGATCGCCCTCGCCCTGCGCGCCGCGGGCAAGGAGGTGCACCTGGCCAACCTCTCCTTCACCCACCTCTACGGCCTGCCCCTCGACGTCTGGGCGGAGCCCGACGTGGCCATGATCCGGCCGGACACCCCGGCACCCGAGGGCTACTTCCCGGAGCGCACGCTGGCCCGCTGGCTGAACCTCCACGGCATGCCCGACACCGTGTGGGCCTTCCCGTCGGTGGGCGTGCAGCCGCTGCGCGACGGCTACCGCGCGCTCGTGGCCCGACTGGGCATCGACGCCGTCCTGCTGGTGGACGGCGGCACCGACATCCTGATGCGCGGCGACGAGGTCGGACTCGGCACCCCTGAGGAGGACATGGCCAGCCTGGCGGCGGTGGCCGGGCTGCAGGAGGTGCCCGAGCGGCTGGTCGCCTGCCTGGGCTTCGGCATCGACGCCCACCACGGCGTCAACCACACGTTGGTGCTGGAGAACCTCGCCGCGCTGGGCCGGGCCGGCGGCTACCTCGGCGCCTTCTCCATCCCGCGCGACAGCCGGGAGGCGGTGCTCTACCTGGACGCCGTCGAGCACGCCCGGGCCGCCTTCCCCGAGCACCCCAGCATCGTCAACGGCTCGGTGGCGGCGGCCCTGCGCGGCGAGTTCGGCGACGTCCGGTTCACCGAGCGGACCAAGGGCAGCGAGCTGTTCGTCAATCCGCTGATGGCGATGTACTTCGGCGTCACGGTCGAGGCGCTCGCCGCGGAGAACCGCTACCTGGACCGGTTGGAGCGCACGGTGGTGATGCGTCAGATCGCGACCGTCATCGCGGAGTTCCAGGACGAGCTGCCGCGGCAGCGGCCGCCCCGGCAGTTCCCGCACTGACCGGGCCGCCCGCCCCCGGGGCCCGGGCGGGCGGGGTCCTCAGAGCGCGGCGAGCCGGAACTCCAGGTTCCCGAACCGCACCTGGTCGCCCGGCTGGACCCGGACGCCGCCCGCGATCCGGCGCCCGTTGACGTGCGTGCCGTTGGTCGAGCCGAGGTCGTACAGCACCCAGCCGCCGTCCTCGTGCCGGAGTTCGGCGTGGTTCCGGGAGACCGAGGCGTCGTGCAGCCGCAGCCCCGAGCCGGGGATCCGGCCGATGGTCAGCAGCCCGGCGCCGGCCTGCGGCAGGCTCAGCCCGGGCAGCCGCTCGGTGCGCCAGGCCCGGTTGATCCGGTCGCCGAAGCCGGAGACCCGGCCGACCGTGCGCAGCACGAAGCGCTCGACCGGCCCGCCGGTCGGCAGCCCGTCCACCGCCGCGTCCAACTCGCCCCGGCTGGTGGCCTGCAGGACGATGTCCATCCGGCCGAGGAAGGTGTCGTGCGAGAGCCGACCGCTGCCGGCGCCGTCCTTCAGGGCCCCGAGCGCCAGCTCCCGCTCGGCGTCGGAGGGCCGGACCCGGCCGGTGGGGAGCTCAGGAGGCGTCATGGCCGAATTGTCGGCGCGGCCGACTCGGGCTGTCCAGATCGAGCCCTGCCCGGGCACGTGGTTCGTACGTCACGGGAGTCCAGACGCCCCGCCCGGCCACGCGGTTCCGTGCCCTCCGCGCAGGCCGCACGGGCCGTCAGGCCTTGCGGGCGGCCGCCAGGATCTTCTCGGTGGTGTGCAGGAACCGGGAGGTGACCGAGCCCCGGTACGCCTTGCCGAACATCTCCTTGGTGACCCACTTGCCGTTCTGCAGGTGGATCACGATGTACGCGACCCCGGGGTCGGCGCCGAGCACCTCGAAGTCGCCCTTCGGCGAGCGGTGCGGACGGGCGAGCTCCGCGGGCAGCGGCTCGGAGAGGAAGGCGACGACCAGCCGGACGTCCGGTGTCGCCTCGACGCCCCGGAACGGTTCGGCGGCGAGCAGTTCGGCGACCTCCTCCACCGTTCGCAGCATCACCGGCACCGGGTAGCCGAGCGACTGCTCCAGGTGCTCCTCGATCCGCCCGGTCAGCGCGGCGCGGTCGGACCGGCCGGCGGGGCCTTCGGTGGTGAAGAAGACGTTGCCGCTCTGGATGTACGAGCGGACGTTCCCCAGGCCCAGCTCGGCGAAGAGCGCCCGCAGCCGCTCCATCGTCACCGTCCGGCCGCCGACGTTGATGGCCCGCAGGAACGCGATGTACGTGGTCGTGGTGGTCACCCCGCCAGTGTGGCACCGGCCTGTGACAGCGACCCGTGAGCGACGACGGTCCGTGAGCGGTGGCGCCCCGGGCCCGACGGCGGTCCGGGGCCGGCGGCGGCCCGGGACCCCGGCCCCGCGCGGACGGCGGTTGTCAGTGCCGGGTGCCAGACTGGCGGCATGGCTACCTGGCAGGATTTCGAGGAGCAGGCCCCGGACCTCGCACCCCTGGTGAGGGCCCGGTTCGAGGCCAACAAGCACCACGTCCTGGCGACGCTGCGCAAGGACGGTTCGCCCCGGGTCAGCGGGACGGAGGTCGACTTCGTCGGCGACGACCTGTGGATCGGGTCGATGTACGGGGCGGTCAAGGCGCGCGACCTCCAGCGCGACGCCCGCTTCGCGCTGCACGCGCACCCGGGGGACGAGACCATGGCCGGCGGGGACTCCAAGGTCTCCGGCCGGGCGGTCGAGATCACCGACGAGACGGAACTCGCCGCGTTCGCCGCCGATCTGCCCGAGCCGCCGCCCACCCCGTTCCACGCCTTCCGGCTGGAGCTCGACCAGGTGGTGCACACCGCCGTCGAGGGCGAGCACCTGTTCGTCCGCAACTGGCACCCGGGCCGGCCGGTGGAGACGATCCAGCTCCACTGACCGGCCGGCCGACGGGCCTCAGGGCAGGACGGACTTGAGGGCTCAGGGCAGGACGGACTTGAGGGCCTCGGGGGTGCGGGCCACCACGGCGTGCCCGTCGTCCGCGGTGATGATCGGGCGCTGGATCAGGATCGGGTGCTCGGCCATCGCCGCGATCCAGCGGGCCCGGTCACCCGCCTCCCGGGGCCAGTCCTTCATGCCCAGGTCCTTCGCGGCCTGCTCGTCGGTGCGGGTGATGTCCCACGGCTCCAGGCCCAGGCGCTCCAGCACCTCCTCCAGCTCGGCCACGGTCGGCGGCTCCTCCAGGTAGCGCCGCACCGTGTACTCGACGCCGGCGTCGGACAGCTCGCCGAGCGCCGTCCGGCACTTGCCGCAGCGCGGGTTGATCCAGATCTCCATGCCGCCAGCCTACCGAGCCGCCGCGCCCGGCCCGGGACCCGCCGCAGCACGCCTGCGGGCAGCGGACCGTCCCGGGCGGGAACTCCCGCGTGCCCACCGGTGGTTCACGGACCAGGACGGTTGATCTCGGAGCCCCGGCATCGCGGGAGCCCGGGATCCCGGGAGCTCGGGAGGGGACGACCGCATGGACGGTGCGACGATCATCGATCTGCTGGCGGAGACCGGGGTCAAGTCCGACCCGTACCCGCTGTACGCGAGGGCGCGGGAGGTGGGACCGGTGGTCCCGGCCGGGGACGGGCGCTTCGTGGTGACCGGCTACGCGGCGGTCAACAAGGTGCTGCGCGCACCCGCCTTCGGCGTCGCCACCGCCGACATGATGGCGGGGGTGGCCCCGGACTTCCTCGCGCACTCCTCGCTCGCCCTCTTCGGCCGTTCGATCCTCCAGCGCAACGCCCCCGACCAGCCGCGGGTCCGCTCGCTGATCGCCTCGGTGTTCACCGCCCGCCGGGTCGCGGCGCTGCGCCCCGCGGTGGAGGCCGCGGTGGCCCGGCTGCTCGACGGGATGGCCGAGCAGGGCGCCGACGGGTCGCCGGTGGACTTCATGGAGGCCTTCGCCTTCCGGCTGCCGGTCGGGGTGATCTGCGAGCTGCTCGGCGTCCCGGAGCGGGACCGCTACCGCTTCCGCGACCTCGCCTCCGACCTCACCGCCGTCCTGGAGCTCAGCGGGGACCTCGGCGAACTGGCCGAGGCCGACCGGGCCGCGGACGAGCTGTCCGGGTACTTCACCGAGCTGGCCGCCGAGCGGCTGGCCCGCCCGCAGGACGACCTGGTCAGCGACCTGGCCCGGATCGCCGCCGAGGACGGCGGGCCGCTCTCCGCCGAGGAACTGCTGGCCAACCTGGTCCTGCTGCTGGTGGCCGGCTTCGAGACCACCACCAACCTGCTCGGCAACGGCCTGTCCCTGCTGTTCCGCCACCCCGGTGCGGCCGCCGGGCTGCGCAGCGGTGCGGTCACCCCGGCCGGCTTCACCGACGAGGTGCTGCGCTTCGACTCCCCGGTGCAGGCCACCGGCCGGGTCGCCCTGGAGGAGGGCCTGAGCGTCGAGGGACTGCCCACTCCGGTCGGCAGCGAGGTGACCCTGCTGATCGGCGCCGCCAACCGGGACCCGGCCCGCTACGAGCGCCCCGAGGTGTTCGACCCGACCCGCACCGACAGCCAGCCGCTCAGCTTCGGCGGCGGTCAGCACTTCTGCCTCGGCTCCCTGCTGGCCCGGCTGGAGGCGGAGGTCGCGGTGCCGGCGCTGCTCGACCGCTTCCCGCGGCTCGCCCCGGGCGGCGTCGCCACCCGGCGGGACCGCCTGGTCCTGCGGGGCTACGAGGCCCTGCCGGTGACCGTGCGCTGACCGGGCGGCCGGTGCCCGGCCCGGTTTCGTCCGGTTTCATCCGGTCTCGCCCGATCCCGCCCCGCTTCCCCCCGGCCCGGGAGGACGGGACGTTCGGCCGTTCGTGACTGGGCCGTTCGTGGGAGAGCATGGAGGGACGAAACCGGCCATTCCGGACCGATCTCCGATCCTCCGGGAGTGGCCACCGGCCTGGAGGTCCCGCCGTGCCCACAGCACCCCGCCCGTCGCGCCCTGCCGCGCTGGAGCCCCGGGTGCCGAGGTGGGTGCCGTGGCTCCCGGTCGTCCTGCTGGTGCTGGACCTGATCGCCGAGGCCGTCGTCCCGGACGCCGTCGCGGCCGGCTTCCTGCTGACCGCGCTGCCCGTGGTGGCCGCGTTCAGTTACGGCCCGGTGCTGACCGCCACCGCCACCGTCGGCTCCCTGGCGCTCCAGTTGGTCCTGGCCCTGCGCGCCGGCCACATCAACGAGCAGCACCACGTCTGGGTCTACATCGCCACCCTGCTCTCCGGCGTGATGGGCACCGCCCTGTCGTGGCAGCGCACCCGGCAGAACCGCAACCTGCTGCAGGCCCGTACGGTCGCCGAGACCCTGCAGCGCACCGTGCTGCGGCCGGTGCCCGAGCGGGCCGGCGGGCTGCGGGTGGCCGGTCTCTACCGCCCGGCCCAGGCGGACGTGCTGGTCGGCGGCGACCTGTACGAGGTGTGCGACACCCAATTCGGGGTCCGGGTGCTGCTCGGCGACGTCCGGGGCAAGGGCCTCGGCGCGGTCCGGACGGTCGCCGACGTCCTGGGCGCCTTCCGGGCGGCGGCGTACGACACCCCGGGGCTGGTCGAGCTCGCCGACCAGCTGGACCGCGCCGTCCTGCGTGATGCCGCCGACCGCGGGGACGACGAGCTCTTCGCCACGGCCGTCCTGCTGCAGTACCGTCCGGGCTCCGACTGCGTGGAGATCGTCAACCGCGGCCACACCATCCCGCTGCTGCTCACCGGCGGCCCGATCCGCCCGGTGCCCTGCGCGGACGAGCTCCCGCTGGGCCTCGGCCACCTCGGGCCCGCCGAGGAACGGGGCAAACCGACCGCGGTCGCCCTGCCCGCGGGCCACACCGTGCTGCTGTACACCGACGGGGTCAGCGAGGCCCGGGACGCCGGCGGCGTCTTCTACCCGCTGGCCCCCCGCCTCGCCGCGCTCGGCACCACCGCGCCCGACCGGGTGGTCTCCTTCCTGGCCGAGGACGTCCACCGGTACGCGGGCCTGCTCGCCGACGACCTCGCCGTCCTCGCCCTCACCCCGGACGGCCCGTAGCCCCGGTGCCCGGCCCTGTGGCGGCCCGACCACCGGGGCCGCACCATGGTCAACACCCTCGGTAGTCCGGAAGGGAACCAGCGCCATGAACGAGCCGACCGCAGAGTCGAACGGCCGCACCCGACTGGCCTACATCCTCGGCGTCCCGCTCGCCGACGACGTCGAACGTCAGTGGCCGCAGATGGGCGAGGTGGTCCGCACCAGCAGGCTCGTCGGCGAAGTCGAAGGGAACTTCCCCGGACTGACCCTCGCCGTGGGCCGCCGCCTGCGCCTGAGCGAGGACGTGATCGTCGTCGAATGGACCTGCGACTACGGTGACGGCCGGCTCTACCGCAACGTCAGCATCGCGGAGCTGCGGGACGGCGAGGCGGTCCGCGTCACCGACTACTGGGGCGAGCCGACCACCACCCCGAAGTGGCGTCGGCCGTTGACCGACCGGTTGGACATGCCCGCGGACGGAATCTGGCCCGACGGACAACATCTCGGTCACCACTGATCCGAACGGCCCACACCGTTCGGCATGCCTCACTCTGCGTCCTGTACCGCTTCGCCGCATCCCCCGTGCGAGCTACCGGCACCGTCCGCCGACGGGTGATTCGCGGTGCACGCCGTCTTCCTAGCGTTGTCGGTGGCCGCCACGGGTGCGGCCGGGACGACTGGCCAGGGGAGGCCGCCATGAGCTCGACATCCACCGAGGTCCATGACGCAGGGACCGCAGGGACCGCAGAGACCGCACGGACCGACCGCCGTTCGACCGGCGGGGGCCGGTTCGGCCGGATCGCCCGTTCACCGCTCGCCTGGGCGGTCACCGGCTTCGTCGGCGTCACCCTGGTCGCGGGGGCGACCGCGACCGCCCCGGGCCCGCTGCCGGCGGTGGGCGCGGCCCTGGCGCTGGGCGTGTACCGGGTGGTCATGCGCCGCCAGGCCCGCCGTGCGACGCCGGAGATCGCGCGGCGTGGTGCGGTACGGGAGTGGCTGCTGGGCGCGGGGATCGGCCTGGGCTTCCTGCTCTCCTCGATCCTCCTGATCACGCTGTTCGGGGGCTTCTCGTTCTCCTGGGCCGGGAACGGCGTCTCCGTGGTGGTGTCCGCGGTGATCACCATCGCCGGTGGGGCGCTGACCGAGGAGCTGACGTTCCGCGGTCTGGCGCTGCAGGCGCTGGAGCAGCGGTGGGGCGGGCGCGCGGCCGTCGCGATCACCTCGCTGTTCTTCGGCTTCGCCCACTTCTTCAACCCGGGCGCGACCGTCTGGAGCGCCCTGGCGATCGCCCTGGAGGCGGGCGTGCTGCTCGGCGTGGCTTTCCTGTGGCGGCGCAACCTCTGGTTCGTGTTCGGACTGCACTTCGCGTGGAACCTCGTCCAGCAGCTGTTCGGGATCGCGGTGTCCGGGCACGTGGTGCAGGGTCTGCTGGTCACGCACGCGCACGGTCCGGCCTGGCTGACGGGTGGCGTCTTCGGGCTGGAGGCTTCGGTGGTCCCGGTGCTGATCAGTTTCGGGCTCAGCGTCGGGATGCTGACCATGGCCCGCAAGGGCACGGGCCTCGCGCCGGTGGCGGCTGCCGCACACTGAGTGCCGGGCGCGGCGACGGAACGAAGCGGCCGGACGAAGGCGAGGGACGGGTGTCGGTGGGGAAGACCCTCTGGAGGCCGCTGGTGCGGGGGCCGCTCGGCTGGTGGAAGTCGCGCGACGGTGTCGTCGAGGACGCGGTGCTCGCGCTGGTGCTCACCGGGCTGGCGTTCGTGCCGACGCTGTCGAAGATCGGTGCGCAGATCGGTGACCTGCCCGGGCGTCGGGCCGACGCGCTGGCCGTCGTGCTGGCTTCGGCGCAGACCCTGCCGCTCGTGCTGCGCCGCCGGTCGCCGGCCCTGTGTCTCGCGGTCGTCGGCGCAGCGTTCGCGGTGGACCAGGCACTGGGCTACCCGACGACGTTCGGCAGTCTGGGGCTCTATGTCGCCCTGTACTCGGCCGGGGCTGGACGAACCCGCTTCCGCCGGGCGGTGGCGGGCGCGGCCAGTGCGGGTTACGTGGTGCTGGCGGTGGTGCTGCACGGCCGCGGCTCGCCTCAGGGCGTCTCGGACTACCTGGCGTTCTACGCGAGTCTGGTGGCCCTCTGGCTGGTGGGGAACTCGATGAGGAGGCGACGGATGGCGGAGGAGGAGCGGCAGCGGCTGGCGGCCGAGGCGGCAACGGCCGCCGAGCGGGCCCGGATCGCCCGCGAGCTGCACGACGTGGTGACCCACCACGTCACCGCGATGGTGGTCCAGGCCGACGCCGCGCAGTTCGTCCTGGCCTCCGCGCCCGAGCGGGTCGCCGAGGGATTGACGGCGGTCAGCGGCACGGGCCGCCGGGCGTTGTCGGAGCTGCGGCAGTTGCTCGGCGTGCTGGAGGCGACCGGCGAGTCCGCGACCGCGGACCGGGGGCCCGCGTTGGGCCGGGTGACGGACCTGGTCGAACAGGCCCGGATGGCGGGGCAGCCCGTCGAGTTCGCCGAGCACGGCGAGCGGCGACCGCAGGCCGTCGACGTGGAGCTGGCCTGTTACCGCGTGGTGCAGGAGGCCCTGACCAACGCGCTGAAGTACGCGTCCGGTCGACGGACGGTCGTCCTGGTCAGGCACGGAGCGGAGGGGGTCGAGATCGAGGTGACCACCGTCGCCCCCGAGCCGTCGGCCCCGGCCACGCCGCCCCCGGTTCCGGCGGGCGGACGCGGACTGGCGGGCCTGCGCGAACGGCTGCGCATGCTCGATGGTGAACTGGTGACCGGCCCCGGACCCGACGGCACCTTCGCGGTCCGTGCCCTGATCCCGTCCAAGCCTGTTCAGGAATGACACCATGAGCGATGCGCCGATCCGGGTGCTGGTCTGCGACGACCAGGCACTCGTCCGTACCGGGTACGTCACCATCTTCTCCGCGCAGCCCGACATGGAGGTCGTCGGCGAGGCCGGGAACGGGCACGAGGCGGTGTCGGCCGCACAGCGCCTGCACCCCGACGTCGTCGTGATGGACATCCGGATGCCCCTGCTCGACGGCATCGAGGCCACCCGGAAGCTGGCCGGCCCCGACGTGGTCGAACCGCCGAAGGTCCTGGTCGTCACCACCTTCAACGTGGATGCCTACGTCTACGACGCGTTCCGCGCCGGCGCCAGCGGCTTCCTCCTCAAGGACTCGCCGCCCGCCGAACTCGTCGCCGGCATCCGCACCGTCGCCCGCGGCGAGGCCCTCCTCGCCCCCACCGTCACCCGCCACCTCATCGGCCGGTTCGCCGAACGGCTGCGCCCGGCCGACACCGCCCGGCCGGGCAGGGAGGACCTGGTCAGGGCGCTGACCGCCCGTGAACTGGAGGTGCTCGAACTGATCGCGGAGGGCCTGTCGAACGCGGAGATCGCCGCCGCGCTCTTCATCTCCCCCGAGACGGTCAAGACCTACGTCTCGCGGATCCTCACCAAACTCGGCCTGCGCGACCGCGTCCAGGCCGTCGTCCTCGCCTACCGGGTGGGGCTGGTGACCGCCGCCGACTGAACCGCCCCCGACACGCACGACTGCCCGGCACACCGGAAGTGTGCCGGGCAGTCGTCCATGACGGACCGACCTGCGTTTCTGCAGGTCGGAGGGGGTCCTACAGGTCGTAGTACAGCTCGAACTCGTGCGGGTGCGGCCGGAGCGCGATCGGGGCGATCTCGTTGGTGCGCTTGAAGTCGATCCAGGTCTCGATCAGGTCCGGGGTGAAGACGTTGCCCGCGAGCAGGTACTCGTGGTCGGCCTCCAGCGCCTCCAGGACGGCCGGGAGGGAGGAGGGCACCTGCGGGACGTTGGCGTGCTCCTCGGGGGCCAGCTCGTAGAGGTCCTTGTCGACCGGCTCCAGCGGCTCGATCTTGTTGCGGATGCCGTCGAGGCCGGCCATCAGCATGGCGGAGAAGGCCAGGTACGGGTTGGAGGACGGGTCCGGCGCGCGGAACTCGATGCGCTTGGCCTTGGCGTTGGAGCCGGTGATCGGGATGCGGATCGCGGCCGAGCGGTTGCGCTGCGAGTAGACCAGGTTGACCGGGGCCTCGAAGCCCGGCACCAGGCGGTGGTAGGAGTTCACCGAGGGGTTGGTGAACGCCAGCAGCGAGGGGGCGTGCCGGAGCAGGCCGCCGATGTAGTAGCGGGCGGTGTCGGAGAGCCCGGCGTAGCCCTGCTCGTCGTAGAACAGCGGCGTGCCGTCGGTCCACAGCGACTGGTGGACGTGCATGCCCGAGCCGTTGTCGCCGAAGATCGGCTTCGGCATGAAGGTGGCGGTCTTGCCGTTCCGCCAGGCGACGTTCTTGATGATGTACTTGAACAGCATCAGGTCGTCGGCGGCGTGCAGCAGGGTGTTGAACTTGTAGTTGATCTCCGCCTGGCCGGCCGTGCCGACCTCGTGGTGCTGGCGCTCGACCTCCAGTCCGGCCCTGGCCAGTTCCAGCGACATCTCGGCGCGCAGGTCGGCGAAGTGGTCGACCGGCGGGACGGGGAAGTACCCGCCCTTGTACTTGACCTTGTAGCCGCGTGCGTCGCCCTCGGCGGCGCCGCTGTTCCAGGCGCCGGCCTCCGAGTCGATGTGGTAGAAGGACGCGTTGGCGCTGGTCTCGAAGCGGACCGAGTCGAACACGTAGAACTCGGCCTCGGGCCCGAAGAACGCGGTGTCGGCGATGCCGGAGGAGGCGAGGTAGGCCTCGGCCTTCTTGGCGACGTTGCGCGGGTCGCGGCTGTAGGCCTCGCCCGTGACCGGGTCCTGGATGAAGAAGTTGATGTTGAGGTGCTTCTCGGCCCGGAAGGGGTCGAGCCGGGCTGTGGCGAGGTCCGGGACCAGGGCCATGTCGGACTCGTGGATGGCCTGGAAGCCGCGGATCGACGAGCCGTCGAACATCAGGATCTCGGACGGATCGAAGGTCGCCGCAGGTACGGAGAAGTGCTGCAAGACGCCCGGCAGGTCGCAGAATCGGACATCGACGAACTTCACGTCGTTGTCCTGGATGAACTGCTTCACTTCGGCGGCGTTGTTGAACATCCATCCTCCTCGGCGTGCGAATTGGGCTCACCCTAGGAATGGGTCGTTTCCAGCCGGTGACCCGCTCGTTTCCTCGATGTTAACCACACCCCCCGGATGGGCGGCAAAGGCGTACGGGGCAGGGCAAATCACCCCGCCGACCTGGACGCCCCTCCAGAAGTGGTCTGGACCACTTGGAAGCCCGTCCGGAAACGCCCCATGCGCCGGATTCACCCGGTCGGGGGCTGCTCCCCGCCCGGAGGGGTGCCGGTGGCAGTGCGCGCCGTCAGCCCGGTTAGTGTGGATTCGTGGACACCAGAGAAGCGTTGGGATCGTGGATCGACGGCCCCAAGGCGGCCGCCGAGAAGATGGGCGCCGACTTCGGCTACCGCGGCGAGCGCCTCGGGCTGCCGGAGGAGGGCTCCGGCTCGCTCGCCGGCCCCGGTCGGCGCATCGGCGCCCTGTTCGTGGACGCCTGGCTGATCTCCCTGATCTCGTACGGGTTGATCGCCCGCGGCGACCTCACCGAGGCCAACCTGTGGACCAGCCCGCTGTACTTCGTCGTGGTGGCCCTGCTGCTGTCCACCACCGGTACGACGGTCGGCAAGCGGCTGTTCGGCCTCCGGGTGGTCCGCCTGGACGGCGGTCGCGCGACCATCCCGCAGGTCCTGCTGCGCACCCTGCTGCTCTGCCTGGTGGTGCCCCCGCTGGTCTGGGACCGTGACACCCGGGGCCTGCACGACAAGGCGGTCGGCACCGTCGAGGTCCGGATCTAGCGCGGCCCGTCCGCCCGTCTGCCCGTCTGCCCGCCGGAACGATCTGCCCGCCGGAACGGCGGGACGTCGAAAACGGCGGGACGTCGAAACGGCCCCGCCGCGGAGGTTCCGCGGCGGGGCCGTTCTCGTGTCGTAAGGGAGGGAGGGGGTCAGCGGGCCTGGCCGCCCTTGGGCATCCGGGCGCCCTTGGGCATCGGGCCCTTGGGGATCGGCGCCTTGGAGAGCAGGTCGCCCAGCGCGCGCAGCCGGTCGTTGGTCTCGGTGACCTGGGCGGCGGTGATCGCGCGGGGCAGGCGCATGAGGTGCACCTGCAGCTTCTTCAGCGGGATCTCGCCCTCGCCGTTGCCCACCACGATGTCGTGCACCGGCACGTCGCCGACCACACGGGCCATCTTCTTCTTCTCGGAGGCCAGCAGCTGGCGCACCCGGTTCGGGTTGCCCTCACCGATCAGCGCGATGCCGGCCCGGCCCACGGCGCGGTAGACCGCGTCCTGGTTGCGGGTGACCGCGACCGGGGTGGTGCTGGAGCTCCAGCCGCGCCGGATGTTGTTCAGCACCGCAGCGACCGCGCCCGGCTGCCCCTCCATCTGTCCGAACGCGGCGCGCTCGGCCCGGCGCCCGAAGACGATCGCCATGGCCAGCACGGCCACGATGAAGCCCAGGATGCCCAGGTAGACGGGGTGGTCGATCGCGAAGCCGATGGCGAGGAACACGCCGAAGGTCAGCAGGCCGACGCCGGCGATGATCAGGCCGATCTTGGTGTCGACCTTCTTGGTCATGGTGTACGCCAGACGGATCTGCTTCAGCCGCCCGGGGTTCTCGGATGTTTCCCTCGCCATAACGCTCATGGTACGTGGCACCTGTGCGGGATATCCAAGCCCGGGTACCCGTTCGCCCGAACCGTGACCCGAGTGCCCGTACACCGTCGCGCACAGCGACGCCGGAAGCCCCGAACGGCGCCGGGGCGTCACCGCCGCGGGCGCACCGTCGGGGGAGGCGTCGTCGGGGGGCGTGCTGCCATGGGCGTCACCGCCGCGGGCTCACCGCCGCGGGCGTCACCGCCGTGCGGCCCGGGCCCCCGCCGTTTCCACCGCGACCGCGTCGTGGTGGCGGTCCGCCGCGTACCGGCGGTTCTCGCAGACCGCCGCCCAGGCGTTCTGGCGCGCGTGTTGCTGGCCGGGCGCCAGCAGGACGCTCTCGGCGAACCGCAGCGCCGTCCTCACCGACCGGATCCGCATCTCCATGCCGAACAGCTCCTCTCGTGGCTGATCGTGGCTGAGAAGAATCGAACGCTTGCTGAGCGTCCATCGTCCCCACCCCGTGTTACCAGTCCGTGACCAGGCAGTCAAAGCGTGGTGAACCCAGAAAGGGCGGAGCCGCAGCTCCGCCCTTCCAATGGCTCAAACCCGCCGGGAACCGGTCAGACCGCGGCCTGCTCGCGCCGCTCCAGCGCCTGCCGGTACAGCCGGCCGGCCCGGTACGACGACCGCACCAGCGGGCCCGACATGACGCCGGCGAAGCCCAGCTCCTCGGCCTCCTGCTGGAGCTCGACGAACTCGTGCGGCTTCACCCAGCGCTCCACCGGGTGGTGGCGCAGCGAGGGGCGCAGGTACTGGGTGATGGTGATGAGCTCGCAGCCGGCGCCGACCAGGTCGGCGAGCGCCTGGCTGACCTCCTCGCGGGTCTCGCCCATGCCCAGGATCAGGTTGGACTTGGTCACCAGTCCGGCCGCGCGCGCCTGGGTGATGACGTCCAGGGAGCGCTCGTAGCGGAACGCCGGGCGGATCCGCTTGAAGATCCGCGGCACCGTCTCGACGTTGTGCGCGAGCACCTCGGGGCGGGAGGAGAAGACCTCGGCCAGCTGCTCGGGCACCGCGTTGAAGTCGGGGATGAGCAGCTCGACGCCGGTGCGGCCGGCCTCGCGGCCGGCGGTCATCGCGTGCACCTGGCGCACGGTCTCGGCATACAGCCAGGCGCCGCCGTCCTCCAGGTCGTCGCGGGCGACGCCGGTGATGGTGGCGTAGTTGAGGTCCATGGTGACGATGGACTCGGCGACCCGGCGCGGCTCGTCGCGGTCGAACTCGGCGGGCTTGCCGGTGTCGATCTGGCAGAAGTCGCAGCGGCGGGTGCACTGGTCACCGCCGATGAGGAAGGTCGCCTCGCGGTCCTCCCAGCACTCGAAGATGTTGGGGCAGCCGGCCTCCTGGCAGACCGTGTGCAGCCCCTCCTTCTTCACCAGCGACTGCAGGGCGTTGTACTCCGGGCCCATCTTCGCGCGGGTCTTGATCCACTCGGGCTTCCGCTCGATGGGGGTCTCGCTGTTGCGGACCTCCAGGCGGAGAAGCTTCCTGCCGTCGGGCGCGACAGCGGACACGTGCGACTCCTAGAACTAGACGGGGTACCCCCAGGGTACGCCTGTGGTTGTACGGCCTTCGCCGGGCCTGCCGCCCTGCAATCGCAGGGCAACACGACTACCGGTGAGTAGATTCCCAGTGCGCTCGGCGGTTTTCCGGCCGCCGGGCACGGGCAGACCGGCCCGGCCGGGGCCGGGTCAGCGGCTGAGTGCGGGCTCCGGCAGCTCGGCGAAGAGCTCCGTCAGGTGCCGCTCGACCACCGGCGCCGCCTCGGCGACGGTGAGTTCGCGCTTCAGCTCGCCGGTGAGCGAGGCCACACCCGCGTCGCGGATGCCGCACGGCACGATCTTGTCGAACCAGGTCATGTCCGGGGCGCAGTTGAGCGCGAAGCCGTGCATCGTCACCCCGCGGGCGACCCGCACGCCGATGGCGGCGAGCTTGCGGTCGTCACCGCGCTGTCCGGCGTTGGAGGGCGCGTACTCGGGGCCGGCCAGTCGCGGGTCGATGCCCAGCGGCAGGCCCATCCGCAGGGTCAGCCTGCCGAGGTCCACCACCTGGGCCGGGTCGACCACGGCGTCCGGGAGGGACTCGCCCAGCACCCAGACCCCGCTGCGGCCCTCGACCCGGGTGGTTCCGACGCCGAAGTCGGCGGCGGCGCGGATCAGCGCCTCCTCCAGTCGGCGGACGTAGGCGATGACGTCGATCGGGTCGGGCAGCTTGACGATCGGGTAGCCGACCAGCTGGCCGGGGCCGTGCCAGGTGATCTCGCCGCCCCGGTTGACCTCGACCACCGGGGTGCCGTCGAGCGGCAGGTCGGCGGGGTTGGTGCGCTTGCCCATCGTGTAGACGGACTGGTGCTCCAGGAGCAGGACGGTGTCGGGGATCTCGTCCGCGACCCGCAGGGCGTGCAGCCGCTGCTGCTCCTCCCACGCTTCCTGGTAGGGCACGGTGCGCTCACCTATGCCCATGTGAACAAAACGCACGTTCTCGCTCACCGCTGCCGCTCCTTGCCAGGCGTTCGAGACCAACCTCGCCACTGTACGCCCAGCCCGACCGGGGTCGACCAGCCGCCTTGTCCCGGCCCGGCGCCCCGCCCCGCGCCCGCCCGGTGCCCCGCCCGCCCATCTGCCCGGCGTCGCCCGGTCGGCCCGCTCAGACCCCCTCCCGGTCGGCCCGCTCAGACCCCCTCCCGGTCGCCCGCTCAGGCCCCCTCCCGGTGGCCCGCTCAGGCCCCCGCGAGCAGCTGCAGGCGCAGCGCGAGCTGGAGTTCCAGCGACCGCTCCGGGTGGTTCCAGTCCCGCCCGAGCAGCGCCTCGACCCGGTCCAGCCGCTGCACCACCGTGTTGACGTGGACGTGCAGCTCGTCCTTGGCCCGGGTGAGGCTGCCGCCGCAGTCGAAGTAGGCGCGCAGGGTGCGGACCAGCTCGGTGCCGCGCCGGGAGTCGTACGCGAGCAGCGGGCCGAGAGCCGCGCCGACGAAGCCGTCCACGTCGTGGCCGTCGCCGAGCAGCACCCCGAGGAAGCCGAGCGCACGGGCCGAGGCGCCCTCCCCGGCGCGGCCGAGCACCCGCAGCGCCCGTACGCAGCGCAGGCCCTCGGCGTACGCGGCCGCCAGCGCGGTCGGACCGGCGGACGGGCGGCCCGCGCCGACGGTGACGGGGAACCCGGCCAGTCGGGCCAGCCGTTCGGCGGCCTGCCGGGCGGTGTCCTCGGGATCCCCGTCGGTGCCGGCCTCGATCGGGGCCAGCAGCACCACCGCCTCGCCGTGCTCGGCGCTGACGCCCCGGGAGCCGAACAGGTAGCGGCGGGCCGCGCCCGCCAGCCGTCCGCGGTCGGTGCCGGTCGGCTCGGCGGGCTCCGCCACCAGCACCAGGTGCGGCCGGGCGAGGTCGACGCCGAGCCGGCGGCCGCGCGCGGTGAGTCCGGCCGGGTCGCGTTCGGGGGAGGTGAGCAGGTCGGTGAGCAGTTCGCCGCGGACCCGGTTCTCGGTCTCGGCCACCGAGCGGCGCAGCAGCAGGAGCAGCGCGGTCACCACGCTGGCCCGTTCGAAGAGGCGCCGGTCGGCGTCGTCGAGGTCGGGCCGCCCGCGCAGCACCATGGTGCCGAGCGCGTCGTGCCCGGCCAGCACCGCGCAGACCCACTGCTCGCCGTGCCGTACGGACCGTCCCTCGGTGCGGGAGGCGGCGGCCGCCGCGGCCAGCTCGGCGGCGGGTGCGGCGCGTCCGGCCAGCGGCTCGCCCTCGGCGTCGAGGACCGCTATCTCCCCGCCCAGCAGGGCCGCGACGGCGGCGGCGACGTCCGGCACCTCGGCGCCGCGCAGCACCAGGTCGGTGAGCCGGTCGTGCGCCTGCTCGGCGCGCTGGACGGCGGCGGAGTGCGCCCGGACCAGCTCGTTGGCGGCGTTCAGCTCGGCGAGCGCGGCCCGGGTGTCGGCCAGCGACTTGGCGGTGTCCAGGGCGATCGCGGCGTGCGCGGCGAGCGTGCAGAGCAGCGCGACCTCGTCGGGGGAGAAGGCGCGGGGCGAGCGGTCGGCGGCGAACAGCACCCCGATGACCTGGCCGCCGAGCAGCAGCGGCACCCCGATGATCGCCACCAGGCCCTCGTCCAGGACGCCCGCGTCGATCGTGCCGGTGTGGTGGAAGCGCTCGTCGGTGCGGTAGTCCGGGGTCGCGTACGGGCGGGCGGTCTGCGCGACCAGCCCGCCCAGGCCGTCGCCGAGGCTGAGCCGCAGGGTCTGGAACAGGACGGAGACGGAGCCGTCGGTGACCCTCATGTAGGTGTCACCGGCGGCCTCGTCCGGCAGGGTCAGGTACGCGGTGTCGGTGCCGAGCAGCATCCGGGCCCGGCGGACGATCGCCTGGAGCACGGTGTCCAGCTCCCGGGAGGCGGCGAGGTCCCCGGCGGTGTCGAACAGTGCGGTCAACTCCGCTTCGCGGCGCCGGTGTTGACGCAGGGTGCGGTGGACGCGCAGGGCCTGCCAGGTGGCGTCGTCGATCTCGGCGAGGGTGCCGGCCGACGCCCCGCGGCGGCGGGCGTCGGCCAACACGTCGGCGAAGTCCTCGGTGGCGGCGCCCGAGGCGAGCAGGTCGAGCAGCCGCCGCAGCGCGGGGGCGGCGCTTTCGTGAGGGTGGTTCATGGTGCGTGCCGCCAATCGGCGTCGGTTCGTCGATTCCGGGAAATCGCGATGGTAGCGGCTCGGTCCTCAGGCCACGGCGGGCTTCCCGACCGCACCGGCGTCCGCCGACTGCGCTTCCTGGCCCGCCTGTTCGTCGATCGCGGCGAGGTCCCGTCCCCTGGTCTCCCGCCCGCAGAGCACCGCCAGCACCGTGACCGCCGCCGCGATGGCGACGTACACCGAGATCGGGGTCGAGCTGCCGTAGTCCTTCAGCAGCGCGGTGGCGATCAGCGGCGCCGGGGCGCCGGCCGCCACGGAGGCGAACTGGGCCCCGATCGAGGCGCCCGAGTAGCGCATCCGGGTGGCGAACATTTCGGAGAAGAAGGCCGCCTGGGGCGCGTACATCGCGCTGTGGAAGACCAGCCCGACGGTCACCGCGAGCACCAGCGAACCGAACGACCGGGTGTCCACCATCCCGAAGAACACGAACGCCCAGATCCCGACCCCGACCGCGCCCACCAGGTACACCGGCTTGCGCCCGACCCGGTCGGACAGCGCGCCGAACAGCGGGATCAGCGCGAACTGGACCGCGGAGCCGATCAGTACGGCGTTCAGCGCGCTCTGCTTGCCGAAGTGCGCGTGGGTGACCGCGTAGGTCAGCACGAACGTCGTCATCACGTAGTACGAGATGTTCTCCGCCATCCGCGCCCCCATGGCCACCAGCACCTCCCGCCAGTGGTTCCTCAACACGCTGACCAGCGGCGGCTGTTCGGCGGTCTCCCGGTTCTGCTGCGCCGCCAGCGCGGCCTTGAACAGCGGCGACTCGTCCACCGCGAGCCGGATCCACATCCCGACCGCGACCAGCACCGCCGACAGCAGGAACGGCACCCGCCAGCCCCACGAAAGGAACGCCGCGTCCGACTGCAGCGAGGTCATCAGTGACAGCACCCCCGCCGCCAGCAGGTTCCCGGCCGGCGCCCCGCCCTGCGGCCAGGACGCCCAGAAGCCGCGGCGCCGCTGGTCCCCGTGCTCCGACACCAGCAGCACGGCCCCGCCCCACTCACCGCCGAGCGCGAACCCCTGCACCAGCCGCAACGTCGTCAGCAGCACCGGCGCCGTGACCCCGATCGAGTCGTACGTCGGCAGCAGCCCGATCGCCGTCGTCGACCCGCCCATCAGCAGCAGGCTCACCACCAGCAGCCGCTTGCGCCCCACCCGGTCCCCGAAGTGCCCGAACACCAGGGCGCCGATCGGCCGCGCCGCGAACCCGATCGCGTACGTGAGGAACGACAGCAGCGTCCCCGTCAGCGGATCGCTGTGCGGGAAGAACACCTTCCCGAACACCAGCGCCGCCGCCGTTCCGTACAAGAAGTAGTCGTACCACTCGATGGTGGTCCCGATCAGACTCGCCGCCACTACCCGAGGGAGTGAGCGGCTGGGGGCTGCTGCGGTCATGGGTCACCACTTCCAGGCCGGGGGAGACGATGTCGCCACAAGGTAGGAACCCCCTGCTCCGGGGACTATGTGCCCGACCCACATAGTCCTGGGGGTTGATACGGGTTCAAGCCCCATGACCTCAGTGGGCCGTCCAGCCGCCGTCGACGGGGAGGCTGGCGCCGGTGATGTAGGAGGCGGTGGGCGAGCAGAGCCAGAGGGCGAGTTGGGCGACCTCGTCGGGTTCGATGAGGCGCTTCACGGCGGTGCGGTCGAGCATGATCCGCTCGACGACCTCGTCCTCGCGGATGCCGTGCGCGAGCGCCTGGGCGGCGATCTGCTTCTCCACCAGGGGGGTCCGGACGTAGCCGGGGTTGACGCAGTTGCTGGTGACGCCGTGCGGGGCGCCCTCCAGGGCGACCGTCTTGCTCAGGCCCTCCAGGGCGTGCTTCGCGGTGACGTACGCGGACTTGAAGGCGCTGGCGCGCAGGCCGTGGACGGAGGAGATGTTGACGATGCGTCCCCACCCGCGCCCGTACATGTGCGGCAGGGTCCGGCGCAGGATGCGGAACGGGGCCTCGACCATCACCCGCTGGATGAGGGTGAAGCGCTCGGGCGGGAACTCGTGCACCGGGGCGACGTGCTGGAGCCCGGCGTTGTTGACCACGATGTCGGCGTCGTCCGGCAGGGCGTCCACGGCCTCGGGGTCGGCGAGGTCGGTGACGATCGCGCGCCCGCCGATCCGCTCGGCGAGCTCCGCGGCCGGAGCGGCCGAGAGGTCGACGACGTAGACCCGGGCGCCGGCCCCGGCGAAGGCCTCGGCGCAGGCCCGGCCGATGCCCGAGGCGGCCCCGGTGACCAGGGCCGTACGGCCGTCGAGCGGGCGGGCTGTAGTGGTGTCCATGGCCGAGAACGGTAGGAATCGGTTGCCCCGGCTCCCATGTGGCGGGCCGCTACAGCATCCCGCCGGGCTGTGGCGGCAACCACTACGACCCTCGATCGACGGTTCGACCCCGGAAAGCCAAACCCATGGTGACCCCGCTTCCCCACAATGGGCGCGGTTGCTTCACCCGTTCGGAGGATTGCTCGGTCAGATCCACCCATAGCGCCCGAATGCTCGCTACATTCACGCCGATTCCCGACAGGGGGCGCCGCCCCAGGCCGCCGAAGTGCTGGTAGAGCCCGGTGCGACGTCCGAGAGGTGTTGACAGACATGCCCCAACGGCCTGCAACCGACAGCCCGGCGTACGGACCGCTCGACCCGCTCGGCCACCACCGAGGGCCGGTCGGTCGGAGCCTTCCGGACGCCCCCGACGCCCTGGCCCCGAACGCCCTCACGGGCGACACGCTGACCGCCGACGCCTCGACCGCCGACGAGCTGCGGCTGCCCGCGCAGGCCACACCCGAACGGCACGAGACCCCCGGCACCCC
Source organism: Kitasatospora sp. NPDC085464 (assembly GCF_044541955.1). NCBI lineage: Bacteria > Bacillati > Actinomycetota > Actinomycetes > Kitasatosporales > Streptomycetaceae > Kitasatospora > Kitasatospora sp. NPDC085464. The sequence continues at coordinate 166,437 of NZ_JBITTM010000012.1, read as the reverse complement.
CGCGCGGGGCTCCGGCCACTCCGGCCCAGCCCCGCAGAACGGCCAGCTCGCCGCACTGATCGAGGAGGCCGGCTTCTCGCACGCCGGCCTGGCCCGCCGGGTCGACCAGCTCGGCCTGGAACACGGCCTCGACCTGCGCTACGACAAGACCTCGGTCACCCGCTGGCTGCGCGGGCAGCAACCCCGCGGCGCCACCCCGGCCCTGATCGCCGAGGTCTTCACCCGACGCCTCGGCCGCCGCCTCACCGCCCAGGACCTCGGTCTGGACGCCTGCGCCCCGGTCTACGCCGGCCTGGAGTTCGCCGAGACGCCGCAGGAGGCGGTGGACATCGTGGCGAGCATGTGGCGCAAGGACAACGGCCCGCAGTCCGAGCTGCGCCGGATCGCCTTCACCCCGGCCGGCCTGGTCGTGCCCAGCCGCGACTGGCTGATCGGCCGCACCGACGAGCGCGTCGCCCGGGACGGCTCCACGCTGGCCCGCCCGGACACCGCCACCGGACCACCGGCCGCCGGCAGCGCCTCCGCCGCCATCACCGGCGCCCCGCAGAGCGCGCCCGGCTCGTCCCCGGTGGGCCCGGCACGCGGCTCCGCCGCCGGGCTCGCCGGTGCGCCCACCGCGCGCAGCACGGCCGGCACGACCGGCACCGCCCCCACCATCGGCCGGGTGCCCACCCAGAGCCGCCGCCCGCCGGTCGCCGTCGAGCCGCCGTACACCGACCCGGCCCGCGAGTCCCGCCCCGCCCTGCGGGTCGGCCGCGGCGACATCGCCGCCATCCGCGCCGTCGGCGACCTCTTCCGCGCGCTCGACCACGCCTACGGGGGCGGGCACGCCCGCCAGGCGCTGGTCCGCTACCTGGAGAGCGAGGCCGAGCCGATGCTGCGCGGCCGCTACGGCGAGCAGATCGGCCGGGCCCTGTTCGGTGCCGTCGCCGACCTGACCCGGCTGGCCGGCTGGACGTCCTTCGACATCGCCGCACACGGCCTCGCCCAGCGCTACTTCGTCCAGGCGCTGCGGCTGTCCCAGGCCGCGGGGGACCGCGCGCTCGGCGGCTACGTGCTGGTGACGATGAGCCAGCAGGCCGTCCACCTCGGCCACGGACGGGAGGCGGTCCAGCTCGCCCGCGTCGCGCAGCAGGGCGTGGGCACCTCCGTCCCGCCGGTGGTCCAGTCGCTGATGCACGCCGCCGAGGCCCGCGGGCACGGCCTGCTGGGCGACGTCCGCTCCTGCACCACCGCCCTGGTGCGCGCCGAGCGGGCCCTCGCAGCGGCCCGTACCGGCGACGAACTGCCCGCCTGGGCACGGTACTTCGACGAAGCGCAGCTCTCCGACGAGTTCGCCCACTGCTACCGCGACCTGCAGCAGTGGCGCACCGCCGCGCAGCACGCCGAGAAGTCACTGCGGCTGCGCTCGCCCGCCTACGCGCGCAGCCGGATCTTCTGCCGACTGGTGCTGGCCACCGCCCGGCTCGGCATGGGGGACCTCGACGAGGCCTGCACCATGGCGACCGACGCGCTGCGGGCGGCGGGCGAGATGCGCTCGGCCCGCTCCCTGGAGTACGTCCGGGACTTCCACCGCCGCCTCACCCCGTACCGCGGCAGCCCGGTCGCCCGCGCCTTCGAGGAGACGGCCCGCCACGCGGGGGTGATCTGACCGTCCGGGCCGACGAGGGGCCCGGGCCGAAGCCCGGGCCCTCGGCTTCCCGGCACGCCGCCGGTCCGTCCCTCACCCGGCGGACCGCCGACGTGCCCTGCTCACCCCGGGAAGACAACAGCCGTCTGCCGACCGCCGGCAACCGACGCCGCCGAACGGTGGCAACAGCCGTCCGCCGACCGCCGCCGGGCCCCGGAACCGAACGGGCTCCCTCAGGCCGCCGCCTCCGCCTCCCGCACGTCGGCCGGGACGCCGAGGTCGCGCAGCACCGCCTGCGCCACCCGCTGTCCGGAGACCAGCGCGCCCTGCACGGTGCTGGTGTCCCGGTGGTCCCCCGCGACGTACAGCCCGGCCAGCAGGCGCACCGGGCGCCGGGTGTTGTGCGGCGGCGGCATCGCGGGCAGCGCGTCCGGGACGTGCCGCACGCTGAGGAACTGCCAGCCCGTCGTGGCGGTGCCGTACAGCTCGGCGAGCCGGGCCCGGACGGCCGGTTCCAGTCCGGCCGGGCCGCCCGCGTCGAAGGCGCGCCGCCCGAGCACGGTGGTGGCGACCAGCGCCTGGCCGGCCGGGGCGTAGGACGGGTGCAGCTCGCTGAGCACCAGTGAGTGCGAGACCAGCGGCGGGTGTCCGTTCGGCCGGTCGCCGTCGAGCAGCAGCACGGCTTCGCCCACCGGGGCGCGGTCGGCCGCGTGGTAGAAGGTCGTGACGGGGTGGAAGGCCGGTAGCCGTAGACCGGGCAGCAGTTCGGCGGCGCAGCGGGCGTCGGTGGCGACGACGACGGCCTGGGCGCCGATCCGGCCGTGGCCGGCGGTCTCCACGCCGTCCGCGGCGATCGAGGTGACCTGCACCCCGGTGCGGACGGTGCCGGCGGGCAGGGCGGCGGCCAGTTGGGCCGGTACCGCCGCGATCCCGCCGGCGGGCAGACAGAGCCGCCCGCGCGCGTACGAGCGCAGCACCAGGTCGGCGACCCGGCTGCTGGTGCCGAGCGCCGGATCGCTGAGCAGGGCGCTGAGCAGCGGGCGCAGGAAGCCGTCGACGGTGCGCGGGGCGAGCCCGTGGCCGGCCAGCGCGCGGGCGGCGGTGGTCTCCGGCCGGGCCTGCAGCCGGCTGATCGGGGTGGTGGCGAGCCGGCCGAGCCAACTGCCCAGCCGGGCCTTGTCCAGCGGGCTGCCGAGCGGGCCCCGGGTGGCGGCCTGGCGGGCGGCGGTGAGCTGCGGGTCCCCGGCGCGGTACCGGCGGCCGCCGCTGTGCACGAGTACGCCGGGCGCGAGCGGGCGCAGGTCGAGGCGGTCGAGGTCGAGCGCGCGGCGCAGCTCGGGGAAGGCCGTGTTCAGCAGGTGGCTGCCGTCGTCGAGCCGGAATCCGTCCAGCTCGCGGGTGGCCATCCGGCCGCCGATCCGGTCGCTGCTCTCCAGGAGCCGAACGGTGAGGCCGCGGCCGGTGAGTTCGCGGGCGGCGGCCAGGCCCGCGAGGCCGGCGCCGACCACGACGACGTCCGGGTCGGACGGCCGACGGGCGCGGCGGGTGAAGTCGTACGTGGGCACTGGCGTGCTCCCTCCCTGGTCCCGGGGCTCCGGCCGACGCAGGCAGCGGGGTGCCGGGACACGGTCCGAGGAGGGTGATGCCCAGTCAGTGTGAGCATCAGACAAGCGCATCGAGCCGGATTCGAGGGCGGGTCGGGGTTGTGCGGCGCCGGGCGGGGGCGCGGTCACGGACAGTGCGCCGTGGTGGCCGGGTTCAGGGGTTGGCGGGCGCGCACGGTCACCGGGGGCGTGCGACGCGCCCGCCGTGTGCTCCCGTGCGCCCCCTCCCGGAGCCCCGTCCGACCCCCGCTCGGCATATGCCCCTGGCCAGGGTGGATGCCGTAGCCGGGGGTACGCATCGAGCCCGGCGCGCGTACGTCACAGCGCCGCGAGCACCGCCGAGTAGACGTCCGGGTGCGTGAAGCGGAAGCCCGCGTCCGAGAGCCGCCGCGGCACCACCCGGTGGCTGCCGACCACCTCGACCGCCAGCTCGCCCAGCACGACCTTGAGCACCGCCTCCGGCACCGGGAACGGCGTAGGTCGCCGCAGCGCCCGCCCGATCGCGGCGGTCAGTTCGGCGTTGGTCGCCGGGTTCGGTGCCGTCAGGTTGAAGGCGCCGGACAGGTCGTCGTGGTCGATCAGGAAGCGCAGCGCGGCCACCTCGTCGTGCAGCGAGATGAAGCTCCAGTACTGCTGCCCGTCGCCGAGCCGCCCGCCCAGGCCCAGCTTGAACAGCGGGAACAGCCGTCCGCCCGCCCCGCCGGTCGAGGAGAGCACCATTCCGGTGCGCGGGTGGACGACCCGGATCCCGGCCCGCTCGGCGGGCCTGGCGGCGGCCTCCCACTCCAGGCAGACCTCGGCCAGGAAGTCGTCGCCGGCGGGGGAGTCCTCGTCGATCACCCGGTCGCCGGTCTGCCCGTACCAGCCGACCGCGGAGGCACTCACGAGGACCCGGGGCGGCTCCTTCATCCCGGCCAGCGCGGTGGCCAGCGTCTCGGTGCCGTAGACGCGGCTCTCCCGGATCTCCCGCTTGTAGGCGTCCGTCCAGCGGTGGTCGCCGACCCCGGCTCCGGCCAGGTGCACCACCGCCTGGACGCCGTCCAGCCCGTCCTGCTGGACCTCGCCGAGCAGCGGGTTCCAGCCGATGGCCGTGCTGCCGTCGGGCTGCGGGCCCGTCCTGGACCGGTGCCGGACCAGCCGGACCACCTCGTGGCCGTCCGCCAGCAGGGAGCGGACGAGCGCCGAACCGATCAAACCCGTGGAGCCTGTGACAGCGATGCGCATGCGCCCATCCTCGCAGTTCCCGACCGCCCGGGCCGCCCGGGCCGCCCCGACCGCCCCGACGGCCCCGACCGCCCCTGCCGTCCCGAAGGCCTGTCACGTTCGCATGCGGCTCACTAGCATGACGCGCATGCCCGAAGACGATCTGATCATCCGTCCGGCGCAGCCCGAGGACGAGCGCGAACTCGCCGTTCTCAACCGCGCCGCCTGGTCCACCCTGTCCGACGTCTCCCCGGAACCGCCCGCCGCGGACACGGTGTTCGACGAGCGCCACACGCCCGAGCAGTTCCTGCTGGCCGTCCTGGACGGCCGGATCGTCGGGTACGTCCGCCAGGTCCCGCCGACACCGCTGGCCGGCAACCGCCACGTCCGCCAGATCCAGGGCCTCGGTGTCGACGGCACGGTCCGCGGCCGGGGCATCGGCCGCCGGCTGGTCGAGGCGGCCTGCGACGCGGCCCGGGCCGCGGGCGCCCGGAGGATGACCCTGCGGGTGCTCGGCTGGAACGCCCCGGCCCGCCGCCTCTACGAGAGCTGCGGCTTCGTCGTCGAGGGCTCGCTGGCCGAGGAGTTCCTGATCGACGGCTCCTACGTGGACGACATCTGGATGGCCCGCCGCCTGGCCGACTGAGCCCGGAATCCCGCAGATCGCCAGGGGCCCGAGCAGCCCGCGGAGGCGGCGGCCACGCCGTGCGGGCGCGGTGCAGAGTCGTGACACTCCCGCCCTGTCTGGACCGCCGCCACGCCGGGTACCGTACGCCCGTGAGCAACTCGACGCCTCCCGGGTGGTACCCGGTTCCGGGTGCGGACGGCACCCCCGGTCACGAGCGCTGGTGGGACGGCAACGCCTGGACCAGTGAGGTCAGGCCGCTCCAGGGCGGCACCGGACAGCTCGCCGACGCCCCGACGCAGACCTGGCCGCCCTCCGACCGCAAGCCCGGCTACGGCTATCCCGTCGGCGCCCCGGCCCCGGCCTACGGCTACCCGGGCCAGGACGGCGCCCCGACGCCCGGTTACGGCTACCCGGACCACGGCGGCCACCCCGCGGCCCACGGGCAGGACGCCTACGGGGGCCAGGGCGGCTACCCGGGCCAGGCCGGCTACCCCGCCGCCCCGGGCGCGGGCTACGGCTACCCCGGGCCGGGCTACCCGCCGCCGGTCAAGAACAAGTCCGGCATGATCATCGGCATCTCGCTCACCGTGCTGGTCGTCGGCGGAATCATCGCCGGGATCATGCTCAGCGGCGGCGACCCGAAGGCGGACCCGACCCCGAACCCCACCGTCACCGTCACCCAGAACAACAGCCCCTCGCCGAGCCCGACGCCGACCCGGCCCACCACCAGCCCCACCGTGCCGGCGCCCAAGCCCGCGCCGGTCCTCAAGACCACCGTGCCGGACCCGCAGCACGCGATCACCGTCCCGGTCTTCGACGGCTGGGACGCGGGGACGAACTCCGCCCACTCGACGGTCTTCCTCGGCAGCGGCCGCTACACCTGCCCGGACGGCAACTCCTGCATCCGCGGTCAGTTCTCGGTCGAGAAGGACACCGTCCAGGGCGCGACCCCCAAGGCCGCCGCCGACGCCACGATGCCCACCTACGCCGGGCAGATCTTCACCGGGATCACCACGCACACCGACGCCGGCTCCGGCTACGTCACCGTGGCCGGCGTGCTCGGCTACGCCACGCGCTGGCACGTCCGCACCTCGGACGGCACCCAGGGCTACGTCCTGCTGGCCGCCGTCCCGGCCAAGGGCGGCGGCTACGTGATCTTCGAGGGCGGCGTGGACGACGACCCGTCCGCGCCGGACCCCTCGGTGCTGGACCGGATCCTCGACGGCGTCAAGCAGGACACCTCCTCCGGCAGCTCCACCTGAGCACCGGGCCGGCCCTGCACGACGTGCACCCGGGCCGGCCCGGCCCCGTCCGCCGGGCCGGCTCAATCCCCGTACCGCTCCCACAACTTGGGGAAGCGCTTCGCCATGACGTCCGGGTCGTCGAAGTCCAGCGCCGCACCGGACGGCCGTCCGGGCTGCCGCCCGCCCACCTCGGGGAGCGGCAGCCCGGTCAGCCGCTCGTACGCCTCGTCGGCGGCGTAGCCGATGTCCTCGGCCTCGCCGTCCTCCTCCTCGTCGAACTCGGGCAGCAGGTCCGCCAGGTCGTCCGGATCGGCCAGGCCGCCCTCGAAGACGTCCCGGCCCTGGGCGATCAGCCAGCAGCGGAAGTAGTCGAAGGTGTCCTCGGAGGCGCCGTCCAGCAGCAGGTAGGCCGCGCCCCACAGGTCGTTTTGGTAGGCGCGCTGGAACCGGGCCTCGAAGAGCCGGGCGAAGTCGATCACGTCGTCCGGGGTCAGGCGGACGAGCCGCTCCACCAGCCGGTCGGCCTGCTCGTCGGGGTCGCCGTCGGCGTCGTCCCGGGTCTCGTCGATGATCTGCCAGAAGTCCGTCTCGTCCATCACCGCTCAAGCATCCCCGTTCGCCCGCTTCCGCGCATGCCACGACCCGGCCCGGCGCGGCTCGGGCCGAACCGGGAACGGCGGATCGGGGCCGCGAGGAACGGTGACCGGGGGCCGGGAACGGCGGAACCCCGCGCCGTCCGGGGACGGGGCGGGGTTCCGCGGGGACCGTGGAAGGTCAGAGGCCGAGCTCGACCTCGAACTCGCCGGCCTCCAGGATCTCCTTGACCGCAACCAGGTAGCGGGCGGCGTCGGCGCCGTCCACCAGGCGGTGGTCGTAGGAGAGCGACAGGTAGGTCATGTCGCGGATGCCGATGGCGGTGCCACCGTCGGCCTCGATGACCACCGGGCGCTTGACGGTCGCGCCGATGCCCAGGATGGCGGCCTGGTTCGGCGGCACGATCACGGTGTCGAACAGCGCACCGCGCGAGCCGGTGTTGCTGATCGTGAAGGTGGCGCCGGACAGCTCGTCCGGGGTGATCTTGCTGTCGCGGACCTTGGCGGCCAGCTCGGCGGTCTTCTTCGAGATGCCGGCGATGTTGAGGTCGCCCGCACCCTTGATGACCGGGGTCATCAGACCCTTCTCGGAGTCCACCGCGATACCGATGTTCTCGGTGTCGAAGTAGGTGATGGTGCCCTCGGCCTCGTTGATCCGGGCGTTGACGACCGCGTGGGCCTTCAGCGCCTGGGCAGCGGCCTTGACGAAGAACGGCATCGGGGACAGCTTCACGCCCTCGCGGGCGAGGAAGGAGTCCTTGGCCTTGCCGCGCAGCGACATGATCTTGGTGACGTCCACCTCGACCACGCTGGTCAGCTGGGCCTGCTCGTGCAGGGCCTTCATCATGTTGTCGCCGATGACCTTGCGCATGCGGGTCATCTTGACCGTCTGGCCGCGCAGGGCGGACGGCGCGGCGGCGGCCTTCGGCGCGGCGGCCGGGGCGGCAGCGGCGACGGGGGCCGGAGCGGCCTTGGCGGCCTCCGCGGCGGCGATGACGTCCTGCTTGCGGATGCGGCCGCCGACGCCGGTGCCGGCGACGGAGGAGAGCGCGACACCGTGCTCGGCGGCGAGCTTGCGCACCAGCGGCGTGACGTAGGCGTCACCGTTGTCGGCAGCCGGAGCGGCCGGAGCAGCCGGGGCGACCGGAGCCGGAGCGGCAACCGGGGCCGGGGCCGGGGCAGCGGCGACCGGAGCCGGGGCGGCGACCGGGGCCGGAGCAGCGGCGACCGGAGCCGGGGCGGCGACCGGGGCAGCCGGGGCCGGAGCGGCAACCGGGGCAGCCGGGGCCGGCGCGGCGACCGGAGCCGGAGCGGCGGCGACGGCACCCGCGGCACCGATCAGCGCCAGCTGGGCGCCGACCTCGGCGGTCTCGTCCTCGCCGACCAGGATCTTCACCAGGGTGCCGGCGACCGGCGACGGGATCTCGGTGTCGACCTTGTCGGTGGAGACCTCAAGCAGCGGCTCGTCGACCTCGACCGTCTCACCCTCGGCCTTCAGCCAGCGGGTGACGGTGCCCTCGGTGACGGACTCGCCGAGCGCGGGCAGCAGCACCGGGGTGGCGTCGGCGGCCGGAGCGGCCGGAGCGGCCGGAGCGGCGGCCGGGGCAGCCGGAGCGGCGGCCGGGGCAGCCGGAGCCGGAGCGGCGACCGGGGCCGGAGCAGCGGCGGCCGGAGCCGGGGCGGCGGCGGGCGCGGCCTCGGCGGCCGGGGCCGGAGCGGCAGCCGGGGCGCCGGAACCGTCGTCGATGATCGCCAGCTCGGCGCCGACCTCGACGGTCTCGTCCTCGCCGACCTTGATCGAGGAGAGGATGCCGGAAGCCGGGGCCGGGATCTCGGTGTCGACCTTGTCGGTGGAGACTTCGAGCAGCGGCTCGTCGACCTCGACACGCTCACCCTCGGCCTTCAGCCAACGGGTGACGGTGCCCTCGGAAACGCTCTCGCCCAGCGCGGGCAGTGTTACTGAGACCGCCATGGTTTCAGCGACTCCTATCAAGTCTTGCGTACGGGAAGTACTTGCGGGCAAGTACCGGAAAAGGGGGGTGGGGCGCGATCAGTCGTGCGCGTGCAGCGGCTTGCCGGCCAGCGCCAGGTGCGCCTCGCCCAGGGCCTCGGACTGGGTCGGGTGCGCGTGGATGAGCTGCGCGACCTCGGCCGGCAGGGCCTCCCAGTTGTAGATCAGCTGGGCTTCGCCGACCTGCTCGCCCATGCGGGCGCCGACCATGTGGACGCCGACCACGGCGCCGTCCTTGACCTGGACGAGCTTGATCTCGCCGGCGGTCTTCAGGATCTTGCTCTTGCCGTTGCCGGCCAGGTTGTACTTGAGGGTGACGACCTTCTCCTTGCCGTACAGCTCGACGGCCTTGGCCTCGGAGATGCCGACGGAGGCGACCTCGGGGTTGGAGTAGGTCACGCGCGGGACGCCGTCGTAGTCGATCGGCACCGGCTTGAGGCCGGCCAGGCGCTCGGCGACCAGGATGCCCTCGGCGAAGCCGACGTGGGCCAGCTGCAGGGTCGGGGCGAGGTCACCGACGGCGGAGATGGTGGGCACGTTGGTGCGCATGTACTCGTCGACCAGGACGTAGCCGCGGTCCATCGCGACGCCGTTCTCCTCGTAGCCGAGGCCGGCCGAGACCGGGCCGCGGCCGATGGCGACGAGCAGCAGGTCGGCGTCGATCTGCTTGCCGTTCTCGGTGGAGACGCGGACACCGGTCTCGGTGTACTCGACGCCCGAGAAGCGGGCCTTCAGCTCGAACTTGATGCCGCGCTTGCGGAAGGCGCGCTCCAGCAGCTTGGAGGAGTTCTCGTCCTCCAGCGGGACGAGGTGCGGCAGCGCCTCGACGATGGTGACCTCGACGCCGAAGGACTTCCAGACGGAGGCGAACTCGACGCCGATCACGCCGCCGCCGAGGATGACGGCCGACTTCGGAATGCGGTCGAGCTTGAGGGCGTGGTCCGAGGAGATCACGCGGTTGCCGTCGATCTCCAGGCCCGGGATCGAGCGCGGCACGGAACCGGTGGCCAGGACGATGTGGCGGCCTTCGATGCGCTGGCCGTTGACGTCAACCGAGGTCTGCGAGGAGAGCTTGCCCTCGCCCTGGATGAAGGTGACCTTGCGGGACGCCACCAGGCCCTGCAGCCCCTTGTACAGGCCGGCGATGACGTCGTCCTTGTACTTGTGGACGCCGTTGATGTCGATGCCCTGGAAGGTGGCCAGAACGCCGAACTCGGCGGCCTCCTTCGTCTCGTCCGCGATCTCCGCGGCGTGCAGCAGCGCCTTGGTCGGGATGCAGCCGCGGTGCAGGCAGGTGCCGCCCAGCTCACCCTTCTCGACCAGGGCAACGCTCAGGCCCAGCTGAGCGGCGCGGAGCGCCGCGGCGTAACCGCCGCTTCCGCCTCCGAGAATGACTACGTCGAAAACGGTGCTGGCGTCGTTCGCCACGTCACGTCCTCCATGCAATGGGGTGGGTCGCCGGGCCGGTACGGTCCGGTGGGTCGGAAGCCTTTGTGGGGCGCCCAGTCGTGCCGGAAATACATCTTCGCACTTGTTCGCGGTGGCTGATGTCCGGGTCCGCCCCAGGGGTGTCCCACGGAGTGGTCACCGGGGCGGGAATACCCCCCACGGATGGGCATCATCGCAGCTCAGCGCGGTATTGACAGCCGCCGGAAGGGCGCCTTCCGCGGTGTTCGCCGCGGTCTCTTCCGCACTGTGGAACAAAGTTTCGCCCGCAGCGAACAGGTGTGCGCCGCGCCGTTCCGGCCTACTCGCAGGTAACCCGGCGGGAACGCCGACAGGACCGACCGGAACTCCGACGGGGACCGACCGGAACGCCGACGGGGCCCGGCGCACACGCGCCGGGCCCCGTCGGAGCGGGTGCCTGATCAGGCCTTGCCGTTCGCCGTCCGCTCGGCGAAGCGGACCAGGGTGCGCACCGCGCTCGCGGTGCCGCCCTTCGGGGTGTAGCCGAACGGAGCGCCCTCGTGGAACGCCGGGCCGGCGATGTCCAGGTGCGCCCAGTCGATGCCCTCGGCCACGAACTCCTTCAGGAACAGACCGGCCACCAGGCCGCCGCCCATCCGCTCGCCCATGTTGGCCAGGTCGGCGATGGTCGACTCGGTCATGCCCTTGCGCAGGTCGGCGGGCAGCGGCATCGGCCAGGACTGCTCGCCCGCCTCGCCCGCGAGGGCGTGCAGGTCGTCGCGCAGCTCGTCGCTGTTGGACATCACGCCGAAGGTGCGGTTGCCCAGGGCCAGCACCATGGCGCCGGTCAGGGTGGCCACGTCGACGATGACGTCCGGGTTCTCCTCGCCGGCCCGCACGATGGCGTCGGCCAGCACCAGACGGCCCTCGGCGTCGGTGTTCAGCACCTCGACGGTCTTGCCGCCGTACATCCGCAGCACGTCGCCCGGGCGGGTCGCGGTGCCGGACGGCATGTTCTCGGCCAGCGCCAGCCAGGCGGTCACGTTGACGACCAGGCCCAGGCGCTTGGCGGCCACCACGGCGGCGAACACGGCGGCGGCGCCGGCCATGTCGCACTTCATGGTCTCGTTGTGGCCGGCCGGCTTCAGCGAGATGCCGCCCGAGTCGTAGGTGATGCCCTTGCCGACGAACGCCAGGGTGGCCTTGGCCTTCGGGTGGGTGTAGGCCACCTTCACCAGGCGGGGCGGGTTCGCCGAGCCGTTGCCGACGCCCAGCAGGCCGCCGAAGCCGCCCTTGGTCAGCGCCTTCTCGTCCAGCACCTCGACCTTGAGGCCGTGCTCCTTGCCGGCGGCCTGGGCGATCGCGGCGAAGCTCTTCGGGTTCAGGTCGTTCGGCGCGGTGTTGACCAGGTCGCGGGCGCGGTTCATCTCCTCGCCGATCGCGGCGGCCCGCTCCACGGCGGCCTTGGCGTCCTTGCTGCCCTTGCGGGCGGCCAGCACGATCAGCTCGCCGACCGGCTCCTTGCCGTTGCCGTTGCCCTTGTACGTGCCGAAGGCGTACGAGCCGAGCAGGCCGCCCAGCGCGACCGCCTCGACCTCCGCCGGGGACTCGGCCGGCAGGGCCAGCGCGACCTTCTTGGCACCGGCCAGGGTGCGGGCGGCGACACCGGCGGCGCGGCGCAGCGCCTCCAGCTCGTAGCCCTCCTCGACGGCCTCGCCGAGGCCGACCGCGAGCACGAGCGCGGCCTTCAGGCCGGCGGGGGAGGGGACCTTCACGGCCTCGCCCTCGGCGCCGGTCGCGCCCAGGGTGGTGAGGACCTCGGCCAGCTTGCCCTCGAACGCCTCGTTCACGGCCTCGGCACCGGGGGCCGGCACGATGCCCTTCGGGCCCTTGGCGACACCGACCACCAGGGCGTCCGCGCGCAGCGAGGCGGCGGAGGAGGTGCTCACAGACAATGCAGTCACGTAATGCGTCCTGTTCTTTCGCGGTCCACGGCCGGTCACGGCGAGACTGCCGCACCGGCGCAGCCCGCCGTCGCAGGCCGTCCGCCGGCGGGGCCTGCGGGTCCGGGCCCCCTGGCTGCGCGCACCCGCCGGAGCGGCCGCGCACACCAGAGGCCCCGGCTCCTCGGTACGCGCCGGGCGGGCAGGACCTGCCACGGTGCAGGGCTGCGGTGCTCCACGCATGGTAGTCCGCATGGTGGGATCACGCGCCGTCCGGTGTCAGCCGAGCAACGCCAGGGCGAACAGCGTGCCGGTCGCGGCGGTCTCCGCCATCGCCCCGAGCACGTCCCCGGTGATCCCGCCGAACCGCCGCACGCACCGCCCCAGCAGCAGCCGGGCGCAGCCCACCCCGAGCACAAGGGCCAGCGGCAGGCGAAGGGTTGACCATCCGTCGAACAGTCCGAGTGCGGCCAGTACGAGTGCCGCGCCGGCCGTCGCGGCGGCGGCCGCGGCGGGTGTCACCGTGCTCGCCACCATCGCGCCCAGTCCACCCGGCCGGGCGGCCGGCACCGACCGCAGGCAGCCCCAGGCGAGCGCGCACCGGGCGGCCGTCGCCGAGGCGAGCACCGCGAGGGCGCCGCGCAGGGGCGAGTGCCCGAATTCTCCGGCCAGCGCGGCGACCTGGCCCAGCAGCACCAGGACGAGGGTCAGCACGCCGAACGGGCCGATGTCGGACTGCTTCATGATCCGCAGCGCGTCCTCGGCCGGTTTGCCGCTGCCCAGGCCGTCGGCGACGTCCGCGAGACCGTCCAGGTGGAGCCCCCGGGTCAGGGCGGCGAGCACCCCCACCGCCGCGACCGCGCCGAGCGGCCCGCCCGCGCGCCAGGCCACCGGCGCTCCGGCCGCGGCCGCCAGGGTCCCCAGCACCAGCCCCACCACCGGGGCCGTCACCATCGCCCGCGCGCCCGCGGCCCGGTCCCACCGCTCGACCCGGACCCGCAGCACGGACAGGGTCCCGAACCCGAACCGCAGTCCGTCCCCCCAGCTGGCCCGACCGGCGTGGTCCGTCATCGCCCGACTCCTTGAACGTGAAGAAAGCCCCCGCTCGAAAACGGGGGCGCCTCCGCGCCCCGAGGGGGCGCGGAGGACTTGTGCGAAGCGGAAGGGTCGTCACCCGAGCACTGACGGCCGGCCGCACGTGCTTCCCGTGTCTAGAGCCGCCGCAGCAGGTCCGCCGCCGAGGGCAGCTTCGGCGGCTCCTGGGGCTCCCTCGGTGCCGCCGGCACGTACGGCTTCGGTGCCTCGTCCGCGAGCGCGTCCCCCGCGGCCTGCAGCAGCGGTAGCGCCAGCAGTGCGCCGACGCCCTCGCCCAGGGTGATCCCCTGGTCCTGCAGCGGCGTGAGGGTCAGTCGGTCGTACGCCTTCGCCTGCGCGGGCTCGCCGCTGGACTGTCCGGCCCGCCACCACTCGGGCGCCCGGAAGGCGATCCGCTGTGCGACCAGCGCGCAGGCCGCTGTGACCACACCGTCCAGGACCACGGGCAGCCGCCGCACGGCCGCCTGCAGCAGGAAGCCGGTGATCGCCGCGAAGTCGGCCCCGCCGGTGGCGCCGAGCAGTGCCAGCTGGTCGCCGAGCACCGGCCGGGCCCGCCGCAGCGAGTCCCGGATGGTGGCGCACTTGACCATCCACACCCGGTCGTCGATCCCCGAGCCGCGCCCGGTCACCGCCGCCGCGTCCGTTCCGCACAGCGCGCCGACCAGGACGCCGGCCACCGTGGTGGAGCCGACGCCGAGGTCGCCGAGCAGCACCAGGTCGGTGCCGGCGTCGGCCTCCTCGTCGGCGACGGCCATGCCGGCCCGGAAGGCCCGGGTGGTCTCCTCCGGGCTGAGCGCGTCCTCGACGTCGATCCGTCCGGAGCCGCGGCGGATGCGGTGGGCGACCACGTCGTCGGGGAAGTCGGCCGGGTCGGTGTCCACCGCGACGTCGACGACCCGCACCCCGGCGCCGTAGCGCGCGGCCAGCCGGGCCACCGGCGCGGTGCCGTCCAGGACGGCACGCACCCGGGCCGCGGTGCCGCCCTCGGCGGGCATCCGGGAGACGCCGAGCGCGGCCACTCCGTGGTCGGCGGCGAACAGCAGCACCTTGGGCGCGGAGACCGGCCGTACCGGGGAGCGTCCCTGGACGGAGGCGAGCCAGCTGCCCAACTCCTCCAGCTTGCCGAGTCCGCCGCGCGGGCGGTCGGCCGCCTGCCAGCGTTCGTCGGCGGCCCGCCGGGCGCTCTCGTCGGGGCGCTCGACGAGCGAGGAGAACGTATCGAGATCCACGGTCGTGTCCATCGTCCGGAAGGCTACACGCCGCAGATGTTCAGCCCGTGGCTGGCTTGACCGTCAGCACCTGCCCGGCCACGACCAGCAGGACCCGCTCCGAGGCGTCGGCCACGGCCATGTTGAGCCGGCCCAGGGTGTCGCGGAAGCGCCGTCCGGCGGCGGTGGCGGGGACGACGCCCATGCCGACCTCGTTGCTCACCGCGACGACCGTGCGTCCGGTGGCCTCCCAGGCCCGCGCCAGGGCCTCGCAGCGCCGCTGCACCGCGGCCTCGCCCCGGGCCGCCCAGGCCTCGTCGTCCCAGGCGTCGCACTCGTCCATCACGGAGGTCAGCCACAGCGCCAGGCAGTCGATCAGCACCGGCGCCGGGTCGGCGGTGTCGGCGAGCACGGCCTCCAGGTCGCAGGTCTCGGCGGTGCGCCAGCTCGCGGGCCGGCGCTCGCGGTGCAGCGCGACCCGCTGGGCCCACTCGGCGTCGCCGTCCCGGGTGCCGCCGGTGGCCACGTACAGGACGTCCGGCCGGTCGGCGAGCAGCTGCTCGGCGCGGGTGGACTTGCCGGAGCGGGCGCCGCCGAGCAGCAGGGTGCGGGGGAGCGGGGGGAGGGTCGCCATGCCGCTCATCCTGCCGGACGAGGCATACGGAAGATCGGGCCGGGCAGGCTAAGGTGCGCAGCAACACAGCAGCCGGCACGGGCAGTGTCGTCAGTGGGAGGAGCCTGGCATGGCGTGGACGTGGCGGTACGAGAAGGCGGACGGCAGTGCGGTGACGCCCGGCGGTGGCCAGGAGGAGTTCGCCGGCCAGGGGGACGCCGAGACCTGGATCGGGGAGTCCTGGAAGCAGCTGGCGGAGGACGGCGTCGACACCGCGGTGCTCCTGGAGGACGACCGGGTCGTCTACGCGATGAGCCTGCACGCGGAGTGAGTCCCGCGGGGCGCTACTTCGCCCCGATCACGTGCAGCAGCGCGGCGACCTGCCGGTAGGGGTCGGTGCGGCCGGCCCGGTCCTCGGCTTCCAGAAGCTGGGCCAGCTGCCGGCCGTCCACCGGCGGAGCCGCGTCGTCGGGGGCGTTGTCGGTGAAGACCCGCACGCCGTACCAGCGCCGGACGGGTACCGACACCTCGGAGAGGGTGACGGAGAGGTCGGCGAGCCGGTCGGCGCGGGCGGCCAGCCCGAGCCGGTTGTAGTACCGGTCGCTCTCGAAGGCGTGCAGCGCGGCCCGCCAGTCGCCGGCGGCGGCGGGCCGCAGGGCGAGCGCGTCGCGGTTGCGGACCAGCAGTGAGAGCAGTCCGCCGGGCGCGAGCAGCCGGGCCAGCGAGGCGATCATCGGGTCCGGGTCGGGCAGGTACATCAGGACGCCGTGGCAGAGCACGACGTCGAAGCTGCGCGGGCCGAACCAGCGCCCGCACTGGTGGCCGTCACCGCTGAGCAGCTGCATCCGGCCGCGGACCTCGGCGGGCTCCTCGGCGAGCGCCCCCTGGGCGACGCCGAGCGCGACCGGGTCCGAGTCGATCCCGGTGACGTAGTGGCCGGCCCGGGCCAGCCGCAGGGCCTGGGTGCCCTGCCCGCAGCCGATGTCCAGGACGCGCTGTTCGCTGCGGCCGGTCAGCTGCTCGGCGAGCTGGCGGGAGACGAGTTCCTGACGCACGTAGTTGCGCAGTCCGCCGAGCCGCTCCAGCCAGGCGGCGGTGCCGCCGGCGAAGGACCCGCTGCGCGAGGGCAGCCGCCGCTCCTGGGCCAGCCGGTCGTGGCCGCCGTGGCCCTGCCCCGGGAGCGCGTACAGGCCGGGCCCCTCCCAGGAAGGCGGGGCCCAGCCCGAGTCGACCGGCTCGGCGGTCAGGGCTTCTCCCCGCGCCGCACCTGCGGCTTGGGCAGTCGCAGGCGGCGCATCTGCAGGGTGCGCATGATGCCGTAGGTGACCGCGCCGCGGGTGTTCTCGTTCGGGAAGCGCTCGGCGAGCTGCTTGCGCAGGCCGAGACCGAGGCGGACGAAGTCCAGGATCACGAAGACGAAGAACATCAGGAACAGCAGCGTGGAGAGCAGCTGGATCTGCGAGACCTTGATGATGCTGAGCACCAGGATGACCACGGCGGCCGGGAGGAAGAACTCGGCGAGCGACCAGCGGGCGTCGACGTAGTCGCGGGCGAACTTGCGCCCGGGGAGCTTGTCGCGCTGCGGCAGGTGCCGCTCGTCGCCGTTCATCAGCGCCTGGCGCTGCTTCTCGCGCTCGGTCCGCATGCGGTCGCGGGCCTGGCGGCTGGCCTCCTTGCGGTCCTTGGGCACCGTCACCCGGCCGCGCCGGTTGGCCTCGGCCTCGTTGCGCTTGGGGGTGGGGCGGCCCTTCTTGGCCTCGGGGTGGCGGGCCTGGGCTGTCTCGTCCTGCTTCTCCAGCACGGTGGCGGAGGCGGCGGCATCATCTGAACGGCGTCGGAACACACCACCAGCGTACGGGGTGCGGAGCCGGTTCCACGGGTGCCCTCGGAACCGAACGCATATCGATACCGCGAGGCAGCGGCCCGAACCGGGTTTCCCGGGGACTTCCCGTAGGGGATCAGTCGGATGGACTATGGGGGGATGAGAGGCGGATCCACCCGGGGGAGGAGGAAACGCCACTGGTCGCTGTAGCAGTCTTGTTGCAGGCAGGTGCACTGCGGCGACGGGCTCGCTGCACATACACTCGTCGTGTCTGGTAACGAGATAGAGACCGCAGGCCGGAGAAGGGGGCACCCGAGGCCCATGAGCGACGGAATCATGAAGCGTATGGGGCTGATCTTCCGCTCCAAGGCGAACAAGGCCTTGGACCGGGCGGAGGATCCGCGTGAGACGCTCGATTATTCGTACCAGAAGCAGCTCGAACTGCTGCAGAAGGTGCGTCGTGGTGTCGCGGACGTCGCGACCTCGCGCAAGCGCCTCGAACTCCAGCTGACCCAGCTCCAGCAGCAGTCGGCCAAGTACGAGGACCAGGGTCGCAAGGCGCTGTCCCTCGGCCGCGAGGACCTCGCCCGCGAGGCGCTGACCCGCAAGGCCAACATGCAGTCGCAGATCACCGATCTGGAGACGCAGTACCAGCAGCTCCAGGCCGAGGAGGAGAAGCTCACCCTCGCCTCCCAGCGGCTGCAGGCCAAGGTGGACGCCTTCCGCACCAAGAAGGAGACCATCAAGGCGACCTACACCGCCGCCCAGGCGCAGACCCGCATCGCCGAGTCCTTCTCCGGGATCTCGGAGGAGATGGGCGACGTCGGCCTGGCGATCCAGCGGGCCGAGGACAAGACCGCCCAGATGCAGGCCCGGGCCGGCGCCATCGACGAGCTGCTCGCCTCCGGCGCGCTCGACGACGCCAGCGGTCTCGGCCGCAAGGACGACATCGAGGCCGAGCTGGAGCGCGTCGCCGGCGGGTCCGACGTCGAGCTGGAGCTGGCCCGGATGAAGGCCGAGCTCACCGGCGGTCCCGCCGCGGGCCCGGCCGCGATCGAGCAGGGCAAGCCGGAGGCCCAGCCGCAGCAGCAGCAGGACACTCCGCGCATCAACTACAACAAGTGATCTGAGCTCGACCCCACGAACCAGGGAGACGCACGGCATGATCATGAGGGTCATGGGTGAGGGGCAGTTCGAGGTGGGCGAGGCTCACCTGAACCTGCTCAACGAGCTCGACGCGGAGCTCGTCACCGCAGTGGACTCGGGGGACGAGGAGCTCTTCCGCCGGGCGTACGGCAAGCTGCTGGACGCGGTGAAGCAGTACGGCACCCCGGTGCCGCTGGATTCGCTGGAGCCGTCCGAGCTGATCCTGCCGAGTGCCGACGCGACGATCAACGAGGTCCGCGAGCTGCTGATGGCCGACGGCGAAGGTGTGATCCCGGGCTTCCCCGAGTAACCCTGCGGCTGCTGCCAGACAGAAGGGCGGGCCCCCTCCGGTGGGAGGGGGCCCGCCCTTCTGCCGTCCGTCCGTCCGCCCGCCCGCACGGGGCGGGCGGGCGGCGGCCCGGCTACGGCAGGGCCAGCATCCGGTCCAGCGCCGCCTTGGCGTGCTTCTCGGTCTCCGGGTCGACGGTGATCACGTTCGGCACCCGGCCCTCGACCAGCGACTCCAGCGCCCAGACCAGGTGCGGCAGGTCGATCCGGTTCATGGTCGAGCAGAAGCAGACCGTGCGGTCCAGGAAGACGATCTCCTTGTCCGGGTGCGCCTTGGCCAGGCGGCGGACCAGGTTCAGCTCGGTGCCGATGGCCCACTTGGAGCCCGGCTCGGCGGCGTCCAGCGCCTTGATGATGTACTCGGTCGAGCCCACCATGTCGGCGGCCGCGACGACCTCGTGCTTGCACTCCGGGTGCACCAGGACGGTGACGCCGGGGATCCGCTCGCGGACGTCGTTCACCGAGTCCAGGCTGAACCG
Organism: Kitasatospora sp. NPDC085464; assembly: GCF_044541955.1. Classification (NCBI taxonomy): domain Bacteria; kingdom Bacillati; phylum Actinomycetota; class Actinomycetes; order Kitasatosporales; family Streptomycetaceae; genus Kitasatospora; species Kitasatospora sp. NPDC085464. Next base: position 147,463 of record NZ_JBITTM010000012.1, on the reverse strand, counting down.
GCCGTGCACCGAGCAGTGGCCGCGCCAGAGGATCATCTTCGCGTCCCGCAGCTGCTCGGCGGTCAGCCCGCCGTTCGGCTTGTGCGGGTTGTACAGGACGCAGTCGTCCAGCGAGAAGCCCATCTCGCGCACCGCGGTGTTGCGGCCGAGGTGCTGGTCGGGCAGGAAGAGCACCTTCTGGCCCTGCTCGAACGCCCACTCCAGCGCGCGCTTGGCGTTGGAGGAGGTGCAGATGGTGCCGCCGTGCTTGCCGGTGAAGGCCTTGATGTCGGCGGAGGAGTTCATGTACGAGACCGGGACGGTCACGTCGGCTATGCCGGCGTCGGTCAGTACGTCCCAGCACTCGGCGACCTGCTCGGCGGTGGCCATGTCGGCCATCGAACAGCCGGCCGCGAGGTCCGGCAGGACGACCTGCTGGGCCTCGGTGGTGAGGATGTCCGCGGACTCGGCCATGAAGTGCACGCCGCAGAAGACGATGTACTCGGCTTCGGGGCGGGCCGCCGCGTCGCGGGCGAGCTTGAAGGAGTCGCCGGTGACGTCGGCGAACTCGATCACCTCGTCGCGCTGGTAGTGGTGGCCGAGGATGAAGACGCGGTCGCCGAGCGCGGCCTTGGCCGCCCGGGCGCGCTCGACGAGGTTCGGGTCCGAGGCCGGGGGGAGGTCACCGGGGCACTCGACGCCGCGCTCGCTGTTCGGGTCGGCCTCGCGGCCGAGCAGCAGCAGAGCGAGCGGCGTCGGAGTGGGGTCGACGCCGGAGGTCTCGGTGATGGTGGTGGTCACGGGCGGGTGCCCTTCTGTGCGGCCGATCAAGCGGTGAAGCCTTTTCGTCTAACTGACGCTATCTATGATAACCGGTTGGTGTCGGAGTGACGATGGCCATCCTGTCGATGTGACGAGAACCGCTCGCCGGATCGGACCCCCGGAGCAGCCGGATGCCCGGTTTGGGGGAGTCCGGGCGTGTCCGAATCGATACTTCGAAGCTCCTGGGTATGGCTGGGCCATGAAAGCTATCGCGATCAACCGCTACGGCGGCCCCGAGGTGGTCGAGTACACCGACCTGCCCGACCCCAAGGTCGGCCCGGACTCGGTCCTGGTGGAGGTCCGGGCGGCCGGAGTGAACCCGGTGGACTGGAAGGTCCGGGACGGCGCCCTGGACGGCCTGCTCGACGCGCACTTCCCGCTGGTCATGGGCTGGGACGCGGCCGGCGTGGTGCGCGCGGTCGGCGGCGGCGTCACCGAGTTCGCCCCCGGCGACGAGGTGTACGGCTACGTCCGCAAGGACACCGTCGAGCACGGCACCTACGCCGAGCTGGTCTCCGCCCCGGTCCGCACCCTGGCCCGCAAACCGGCCGTGCTGGACTGGGCGCAGGCCGGCGGGCTGCCGCTGGCCGGGCTCACCGCGCTGCAGAGCCTCAAGGCGCTGCGGCTCGCGGAGGGGGAGACCGTCCTGGTGCACGCCGCGGCGGGCGGGGTCGGCCACCTGGCGGTGCAGCTGGCCCGGGCCGCCGGCGCCCGGGTGATCGGCACCGCGGCCGAGCGCAACCACGACTACCTGCGCGGCCTCGGCGCCGAGCCGGTCGGCTACGGCGAGGGGCTGGCCGACCGGGTGCGCGCACTGGCCCCCGGCGGCGTGGACGCGGCCCTCGACCTGGTCGGCCGCGGCGCCGTCCAGGTCTCCGCGGGCCTGGTCGCCGACCCGGGCCGGATCGCCTCGATCGCCGACTTCGGGGTCAAGGCCCTCGGCGGCCGGTACGTCTGGGTCCGCCCGGACGCCGACGGCCTCGCCGAGCTGGCCGCGCTCGCCGACGACGGCCGGCTCACCGTGACCGTCGCCTCCACCTTCCCGCTGGCCCAGGCCGCCTCCGCCCAGGCGCTCAGTGCGGAGGGCCGCACCCGGGGGAAGATCGTCCTCCTGGTGGACTGACGGTCCGCGGTACCCGTCATTCCTCGGCGGTGAACTCGTTGGGGTCATCCGCCAGAATGGGTGGCGAACCGTTTCGGCAATGCCAGCCGCCGCCGCGACGGGCCGCCGAACCCTCGCACGATCCGTGGAGCCCCGCACCGATGACCAGCAGCCGAGCGCACGAGGTGGTCGGGGCCGACCTGGACGAGACCGACCGGCTCCTGCTCGCCCGGCTCGGCAGCGACGGTCGCGCCTCGTACGCCGAGATCGGCCTGCAGGTGAACCTCTCCGCCACCGCCGTGCGCCGCCGGATCGACCGGCTGCGGGCGCGCGGCGTGGTGCGGGGCTTCACCGTGGTGCTCGACCCCGCCGTCCTCGGGTGGCAGACCGAGGCCTTCGTCGAGGTCTACTGCCGCGAACGCACCGCCCCCGAGGAGATCCTCGCCAGCCTCCGCCAGTTCCCCGAGGTCGTCGCCGCCTGGACGGTCACCGGCGACCCGGACGCCCTGGTGCACCTGCGGGCGGCCGACATGCGCCACCTGGAGGCCGTCATCGAACGGATCCGGCGCGAGCCCGGAGTCCAGCGCAGCCGCTCGTCGGTGGTCCTCTCCCAGCTGATCGGCTGACGCCCCGGGGCGGTACGCAGGAATCCTGCGCGGACCGGCCCGAAGACGCTCGAAACCTGCCTGACCAGCCGCGTTCCGACGCGCGGCGGAGCACTCCGGCTGCCTACGCTGATCACGTCCGGTCGTCGCGGTGACGCCCCCCCGCCGACCGGGCCGGATCCTCACCCCCCGACACCCCACAGCCGAGAGGGACCCGCCGTGTCCGCAGCCCCCGACCGCATGCACCGGCCCGACAACGAACTGGTCGACCTGGTTTTCGACTACATGCGGGAGCGGCTGCAGTACGACCCCGTCCCGCTCGACCACCCCGGTGACGGCGAGCACCTGCGCGCCCAGCTGGCCGGCCTGCTCAACCAGGACGGCAACAACCCGGCCGACGTGCTCAAGCTCTACGACCACGAGCTGTCCCGCGCGGTCATCTCCGCCGACAGCCCGCGCTACCTGTCCTTCATCCCGTGCGCCCCCACCAAGGCCGCGCTGCTGTTCGACATGGTGGTCTCCTGCGCCTCGCTGCAGGGCATCTCCTGGCTGGAGGCGGCCGGCGCGATCGCCGCCGAGAACCAGGTGCTGCGCCTCATCGCCGACCGCGCGGGCATGCCCGGGACGGCCGGTGGCACCTTCGTCTCCGGCGGCTCGGCGGGCAACCTCTCCGCCCTCGTGGTCGCCCGCGACACCGCCCGCCGCCGCCTGGCCGAGGAAGGTCGTCCCAGTGGCCCGGAGGCGCGGCTGCGGATAGCCGTCGCCGACCAGGTGCACTCCTCGGTCAAGAACACCTTCAACATCATCGGCGTCGAGGCCTTCAAGGTCCCGACCGTGAACCGGCGGTTCACCGGCGAGGCGCTGCGCGCCGCGCTGGCCGCCGACCCGAACCCGGAGACCGTGATCGCGGTCGTCGGCACCGGCGGCACCACCAACGAGGGCATCGTCGACGACCTGGCCGGCCTGGCCGAGGTCGCCCGCGAGCGCGAGATGTGGTTCCACGTGGACGGCGCCTACGGCGGCGCGGGCCTCTTCGCCCCGTCGGTGCGCGAGCGCTACAACGGCATCGAGCACGCCGACTCCTTCGTGGTCGACCCGCACAAGTGGCTGTTCGCCCCCTTCGACTGCGCCGCGCTGATCTACCGCAACCCGCAGCTCGCCCGCGCCGTGCACACCCAGGACGCCTCGTACCTGGACGTCCTGCACACCGAGGGCGACGAGTGGAACCCCACCGACTACGCCTACCACCTGACCCGGCGAGCCCGCGGCCTGCCGCTCTGGTTCTCGCTGGCCGTGCACGGCGTCCAGGCCTACACCGACGCCATCGAGGCCGGCCTCACGCTCGCCCGGGAGACGGCGCAGCTGATCCGCGAGAGCGACCACCTGGAGCTGCTGTTCGACCCGCAGCTCTCGGCGGTCTGCTTCAAGCGCAAGGGCTGGACCAACGACGACTACTACCGCTGGTCGCAGCAGCTGCTCGCGGACCAGATCGGCTTCGTCACCCCCACCGGCTGGGACGGCGAGACGGTCGCCCGCTTCGCCTTCCTGCACCCGGGCACGACCATGGAGATGGTCCGGGAGATCCTGGACACCATGGCCTGATCGAGGCTCCCGTCGTTACGGCCCCACCGGCTCCCGGTGGGGCCGCACGCCGTCGCGCCGGGGGCGGCCGCTACAGGAACGCGCCGCTCGGCAGGTACGGCATCGGCGGTCGCATCCCGCGCACCCCGACGAACCCGCCGGCCCGCGGGGTCAGCCCGACCTCCAGCCCGACGTCCAGCGCCCACTCCTGCTCCGCGGTCAGGTGCTCCACCCGCGCCTCGATGCTGTCCGGCACCCGGGCCAGCGCCTCGCGCAGCAGCCGGGCGGCGATCCGCTTGCTGGTGGCGGCCAGCAGCCGCACCGCGCCGCCGTCCCGGTAGCAGTAGCCGCTGCCGGCCAGCGCGTCGGCGATCAGCAGCTCCTCGAAGTGGCTCAGCATCAGCTCGTGGTCGGGCCCGTGCGCGGACCCGCGCAGCCGTCGGTCCACTGAGTCCAGCAGGTGCAGGTGGGTGGCGTTGCCGGGGTGCACCGGGATGTCCCCGGGGTCGATCAGCCCGTTCCGGTCCACCCGCCCGGACAGCCGCATCGTCGGGTGCAGGGTGAACCCGGCCAGCCGGTAGCGCCGCGCCGCCGCGGGGGAGTCCGGGGCGCAGACCATTCCGCGCAGGCAGCCCCGCGCGTGCGTCGCCGCCCGCTCCAGCAGCAGCCGCCCGACGCCCTTGCCCTGCGCGGACGGCCGGACGGCGTACAGGGAGGGCGTCCACAGGCCCTCCCGGCGCATCGACAGCACCGCCCCGACCGGCTCCCCGCCGATCGACGCCAGCCAGCAGCCGCCGGGATCGGTGCGCGCCAGGTGCCTCGCCGCGGCCGTCCCCAGCGGTGAGGCACCGGCCACGGCGGGGTCGTCGAACGCTGCGGCGGCCAGTTCCCGGACGGCCTCCGCGTCCGCGGCGGTGTCCTTGACCGGGCGAAGGATCATGGCACCATCCTGGCGTCCGACGGTCCGCAGCGGGGCCGGTTCACCCGGATCCGGGGCTCGGGCGGTGCCCGGTCCTCCCGGGTTGTGCGAGCATGGGGAGCGTAGGGGACGCGGGTGGCACACCCGGCCCACGGAAATCAGCCGCACATCAGGCCGGCAAATTCGTCGCCGCCCGGGAAATGAAACCGGACGGCCGTTGGTTGGCACTGGCGGTAGACCGTCGTCAAGACCGGGAGAAAGCAGATGACCGTCCAGGACGAGACCACCGTCGAGAGTGGCATCCTCCTCACCGATGCCGCCGCGGCCAAGGTCAAGGCCCTGCTGGAGCAGGAAGGCCGCGAGGACCTCGCGCTGCGCGTCGCCGTCCAGCCCGGTGGCTGCTCCGGCCTGCGTTACCAGCTGTTCTTCGACGAGCGCTCGCTCGACGGCGACGTGATCAAGGACTTCAACGGCGTCAAGGTCGTCACCGACCGGATGAGCGCCCCGTACCTGGGTGGCGCCACCGTCGACTTCGTCGACACCATCGAGAAGCAGGGCTTCACGATCGACAACCCGAACGCCACGGGCTCCTGCGCCTGCGGCGACTCGTTCAGCTAAGCCTGCTGCGAGGAGGCGGCCCCGGGTGCTCCCGGGGCCGCCTTTTCGTTGCCCGCGTTCCCGCGCTGCTCGCGTGTGCCGAGCGCGGCCGGGGCCTGCGGGCCCCGGCGGCCGACTCCCACCGGCTGCTACTGGCCGGCCACGTCCGGGGTCACCGGGTCCGGCCCGGCGTGCGGGTCGGCGTCCAGCGGCACCTCCTGGCCGCTGGTCTTGTCGACCACCGTCCGCCCGGCCAGCGGCGAGCGCAGATCGGCCGACACCGACTGCCGCTTGGCCAGCGCGTTGCAGACCTGCCCCGGGCCCACGGTGGGCGGTCCCGTCACGACCAGGACGTCCACCCGGCCCGGCTGCGACTCGTCCGCCTTCAGCGCGTACTTCGTGCAGACCCCGCCGAAGAAGTAGACGGTCAGCTTGGTGGTGCCGTCCACCCGGTAGGCCACCGGCGGATGCGCGGGCGAGCCCGAGCCGTTCGGGTTCGGTTCGCCCGGCGCGATCCCGTTCACCGGGGGAGTGCCCGGCGTCGGCTGCCCCGGGGCGGGCGAGGCCAGGGTGGGGGAGAAGTCGGTCGGCGGCGTCTGCGGCTTGCCGGTGTCCGCGGGGCTCCCCGTCGCGGTGGCGGACGCGCCGCCGGAGGGCGTCGGGGCCTGCGGGGAGGCGCTCGCCGAGGCCGAGCCGCCGGCCGTGGCACTCGCCGAGTCCGAGGCGGGCTTGCCGTCCCCGTTGCACCCGGCCACCGTCACCACCGCCGCCAGCGCGAGGGCCGCCAGGGCCGCCGTCCGCCGACCCCGCCGCGGCATCGTCTCCAGATCCATCTGCACATCCTCCCGAGAGCTCAGCGGTGCCGCCTCCTCGGCCGCTCCGCGCGGATGTGACGTGCCCCGGGCGGATCCGGTTCCGCGTCGCTCCGGGAACGGCTCAGAAGCCGTACTCGGCCATCCCGGCGACCACCCGCTGCGCCCCGGACGGGACCCGGAAGCCGACGGGTGTAGGGGCGCTGGTCTCCGGGCCGGGCGTCAGCAGCGGCCAGAACCGGCGCAGCCGTCGGGAGGAGTCCAGCAGGGCGTCGAGGGTCTCGCCGTCCTCGGCCCGCAGGCCGGGCAACGGGGAGTGGTCGGTCATCATCGGGCATCGCTCCGATCGAGTGCCGTGGCCGCGCTGCCACGGTCGACGTCGGGGCCCACCCGCACGGCGGGCCTCCTGAGGCCGACCCTAGGCCGGGCCTCGCACCGCCCACCAGTGCTACCCGGAGGTAGTACACGTTCGACGGCAAGGGGTGCCACCATGGCCGTGCGGGGCGGCAACTTGCGGGACTCTTGCCGGTTCGCGGCCCGGAGCCCGGTACCGTGGGTGGGTTCGTCCGCGCCTGTCCGCTGGCCCTGAAGCCACCCTGAGGAGACCTTCCGTGCGTATCGCCGTCGCCGGCTCGATCGCCACCGACCACCTGATGACGTTCCCCGGCCGGTTCGCCGACCAGCTCGTCGCCGAGCAGCTGCACACGGTGTCGCTGTCCTTCCTGGTCGACACCCTGGACATCCGCCGCGGCGGGGTCGCCCCGAACATCGCCTTCGGCATGGGTGTGCTCGGACTGCGCCCGATCCTGGTCGGCGCCGCCGGCGCGGACTTCGCCGAGTACCGCAGCTGGCTGGAGCGCAACAACGTGGACTGCGAGTCCGTCCACATCTCCGAGACCCGGCACACGGCCCGCTTCATGTGCACCACGGACGAGGACCACAACCAGATCGCCTCGTTCTACACCGGCGCCATGGCCGAGGCCCGCAACATCGAGCTGAAGCCGATCGCCGACCGCGTCGGCGGCCTGGACCTCGTCCTGATCGGAGCCGACGACCCGCAGGGCATGGTCCGCCACACCCAAGAGTGCCGCACCCGCGGCTACGCCTTCGCCGCCGACCCCTCCCAGCAGCTGGCCCGCCTGGAGGGCGACGACATCCGCGAGATCGTGGACGGCGCCGCGTACCTCTTCACCAACGAGTACGAGGCCGCGCTGATCGAGACCAAGACCGGCTGGGACGCCGAGGAGCTGCTCACCCGCGTCGGCACCCGGATCACCACCCTCGGCAGCAAGGGTGTCCGGATCGAGCGCAAGGGTGAGGCCCCGATCGTGGTCGGCTGCGCCCAGGAGGAGGCCAAGGTCGACCCGACCGGTGTCGGCGACGCCTTCCGGGCCGGCTTCCTCACCGGCCTGTCCTGGGACCTCGACCTGGAGCGCTCCGCCCAGCTCGGCTGCATGCTCGCCACCCTGGTCATCGAGACCGTCGGCACCCAGGAGTACGAGCTGCGCCCGGCCGGCTTCCTGAAGCGCTTCGAGGAGAGCTACGGCGCCGAGGCGGCCGCCGAGGTCCGCGCGAACCTGGTCAAGTAGTCCGCCGCACGACGAGGTAGGCCGAGCCCCGGTCGCCGCCGTAGTCGGCGGCCGGGGCCTCGCCCGCGTACTCGTGCCCGCGCATCCCGCACCAGGCCGGGATGTCCAGCCGGGCCGCCTCGTCGTCGGCCAGCACGGCGACCGTGCCGCCCTGCGGCACCTCGCCGATCCGCTTCGCCAGCTCGATCACCGGCAGCGGGCACCGCTTGCCGAGGGCGTCGATGACGAGCAGGGCGGAACCCTCCTGCGCGGCGGCCGCCGCCGGCGCCGGGAGGTCCAGCCCGAGCGGTGCCCGGACACCGGCCACCAGCTCCGGCAGCACCGCGAGGAAGCGCTCCACGTCCGCCTCGGCCGTCCCGTACGGCAGCGAGACCCGGACGTTCCCCTCGGTGAGCACCCCCATCGCCGCCAGCACGTGGCTGGGCGTCAGTGTGGAGGAGGTGCAGGAGGAGCCGGAGGAGACCGCGAAGCCCGCCCGGTCGAGCTCGGTGAGCAGGACCTCGCCGTCCACGTACAGGCAGGAGAAGGTGACGATGTGCGGCAGCCGTCGCACCGGGTCGCCGACCACCTCGACCTCGGGCACCAGCTGCGGCACCCGGGCCCGGATCCGCTCCACCAGTGCGTGCAGCCGGGCGTTCTCCTGCTCGGCTCCGGCCCGGACGGCGCGCAGCGAGGCGGCCGCGGCCACGATCGCCGGGACGTTGACGTAACCGGGCACCCGGCCGCCCTCGCGCTCGTCGGCCGGCAGCGGCGAGGAGTAGCGCACGCCCTTGCGCACCGCCAGCACCCCGACCCCGGGCGGGCCGCCCCACTTGTGCGCGCTCGCGGTCAGCAGCGACCAGCCCGCGGGGACGTCCACCCGCCCGGCGCTCTGCGCGGCGTCCACCAGCAGCGGGACGCCGGCCGCGGCGCACAGTTCCGCGACCCCGCCGACCGGCTGGACCGTTCCCACCTCGTGGTTGGCGCTCTGCAGCGCGGCCAGCGCGGTGTCCGGGCGCAGCAGCGCGCCGAAGGCCGCCGGGTCGACCCGGCCGCCCCGGTCCACCGGTACGACCGAGGCCTCGCCCCCGGCCGCCGTGTGGCGCTCGGCGACGTGCAGCACGCTGGAGTGCTCCACCGCGGAGTGCACCAGGTGGCCGCCGCGCCGGCGGTTGCCGGCCAGGGCGCCGAGCAGGCCGAGCTGGACGGCCTGCGTCCCGCTCGCGGTGAAGGCGATCTCGTCGGCCCGCGCGCCCAGGACCTCGGCGACGGTCTCGCGGGCGGCGTCCAGCAGCATCCGGGCCTGTCGGCCGGAGCGGTACAGCCGGGCCGGATCGGCCCAGCCCTCGTCCAGGGCGGCGGTCAGTGCCTGCCGCGCGACGGGGTGCAGGGGGGCCGTCGAGGCCGCGTCGAAGTACACGGTCACATTTAACGACACACCCGACGCGCGTTCCGGCCCGATCGCACGGCTCACCCGCCGTCAGTCGATCACGCCGAATGTCCGCTTCATCCGTGTCCGACGGGTCGTCACGGACGTTGTCCGAGGTCATCCCCCGATCGGGCGTACGGACCTCGAATGCCTACGATGACCTGCGGCGCAGCCCTTGCCGGGCCTGATCGGGCGACCGGGCGGCGCGTTACCGGGGGCTGCCCGTCAGGAGCGCATAAGGCTGGAGTAGGGTTTGGCCCGCATAAGCATTCAAACCGTGCCCGTGGACGGGTCGCCGGGGAGGCTCACACTCCTCCCCGGGGCGACGCGAAGGCGGGCGAGACTTCGGGAAGGCGCTACGTGAGTCCCAACGGCTCCGACCGCTCGCCGCGGCGCACGATGCGGCGGAAGCTGCCTCAGGCGCTGGCACTGGGCCTCGTCATCGCGACCGCCACCGGCTGCTCGGCCAACGACCTCCCCAGGCTTGGCCTCCCGAGCCCCGTCACCGAGGAAGGGCCGCTGGTCCTCCGCATGTGGCAGGGGTCCTGGATCGCGGCGCTGGTGGTCGGCGGACTGATGTGGGGTCTGATCATCTGGAGCGTGATCTTCCACCGGCGCAAGCGCACCGGTGTGGAGGTACCTCCGCAGACCCGGTACAACGTGCCCATCGAGGCGCTCTACACCGCGGTCCCCATCATCATCGTCTCGGTGCTCTTCTACTTCGTCGCCCGCGACGAGGCCAAGTTGACCTCCACCTCCGAGAAGCCGCAGCACTACGTCAACGTGGTGGGCTTCCAGTGGAGCTGGGCGTTCAACTACGAGAACACCGAGAACCCCGACCCGGCCAACAAGGACGCCGCGTTCGAGGTCGGTACCCCCGGGAGCGTTCCGACGCTCTGGCTGCCGGTCAACGAGTCGGTGCAGTTCCGGCTCACCTCGCGTGATGTCATCCACGACTTCTGGCCCGTCAACTTCCTGATGAAGATGGACGTCGTGCCGGGCGTGGTGAACAAGTTCGAGGTCACCCCGAACGTCAAGGGTGAGTACATGGGCAAGTGCGCCGAGCTCTGCGGCACCGACCACTCGCGCATGCTGTTCAACGTCAAGGTCGTCGACCGCGCCGACTACGACAAGCACCTGGCCGAGCTTCGCGCCAAGGGCCAGAACGGTGCGGTGCCCTCCGGCCTCATCGGCATGGGAAGTGAAGAGAAGTGACCATCCTCAACGAGCCCGCCGCAGCAGGCGGGGGCGCCGATGCCGTCACGGTCGGGGCGCAGCGGACCCGGAAGCCGGGTTCGACCATCATCAAGTGGCTGACCACCACTGACCACAAGACGATCGGCACGCTGTACCTGGGCACGTCGTTCGCCTTCTTCCTGATCGGTGGCATCCTCGCCCTGGTCATGCGCGCCGAGCTGGCTCGTCCCGGGACCCAGATCCTGTCGAACGAGCAGTTCAACCAGGCGTTCACGATGCACGGCACGATCATGCTGCTGATGTTCGCGACGCCGCTGTTCGCGGGCTTCGCGAACTGGATCATGCCGCTGCAGATCGGCGCCCCGGACGTGGCCTTCCCGCGTCTGAACATGTTCGCGTACTGGCTGTACCTCTTCGGTTCGACCATCGCGGTGGCGGGCTTCGTGACCCCGAACGGCGCCGCCGACTTCGGTTGGTTCGCCTACTCCCCGCTGTCGGACGCGGTGCACTCGCCCGGCGTCGGCGGCGACATGTGGATCATGGGTCTGGCCTTCTCCGGCTTCGGCACGATCCTCGGTGCGGTCAACTTCATCACCACGATCATCTGCATGCGCGCCCCGGGCATGACGATGTTCCGGATGTCGATCTTCGTCTGGAACGTCCTGCTGACCTCGGTGCTGGTCCTGCTGGCCTTCCCGGTCCTGGCCGCCGCGCTGTTCGCCCTGGAGGCCGACCGCAAGTTCGGCGCCCACGTCTTCGACCCGGCCAACGGCGGGGCGCTGCTCTGGCAGCACCTGTTCTGGTTCTTCGGTCACCCCGAGGTGTACATCATCGCGCTGCCGTTCTTCGGCATCGTGTCGGAGATCATCCCGGTCTTCAGCCGTAAGCCGATGTTCGGTTACTCCGGTCTGATCGCGGCCACCATCGCGATCGCCGGTCTGTCCGTGACGGTGTGGGCGCACCACATGTACGTCACCGGGCAGGTACTGCTGCCGTTCTTCTCGTTCATGACCTTCCTGATCGCGGTCCCGACCGGTGTGAAGTTCTTCAACTGGGTCGGCACCATGTGGAAGGGCTCGCTGAGCTTCGAGACCCCGATGCTCTGGACGGTCGGCTTCCTGGTCACCTTCCTCTTCGGTGGTCTGACCGGTGTCCTGCTGGCCTCCCCGCCGATCGACTTCCACGTCTCGGACTCGTACTTCGTCGTCGCCCACTTCCACTACGTGGTCTTCGGCACCGTCGTGTTCGCGATGTTCGCCGGCTTCCACTTCTGGTGGCCGAAGATGACCGGCAAGATGCTGGACGAGCGCCTCGGCAAGATGACCTTCTGGACGCTGTTCTTCGGCTTCCACGCCACCTTCCTGGTGCAGCACTGGCTCGGCGCGGAGGGCATGCCCCGCCGCTACGCCGACTACCTGGCCGCGGACGGCTTCACCACGTTGAACACCGTCTCGACCATCGGCTCCTTCGTGCTCGGCCTGTCGATCCTGCCGTTCCTCTACAACGTCTGGAAGACCGCCAAGTACGGCGAGAAGGTCACCGTGGACGACCCGTGGGGCTTCGGCCGCTCGCTGGAGTGGGCGACCTCCTGCCCGCCGCCGCGGCACAACTTCCTCACCCTGCCGCGGATCCGCTCCGAATCCCCGGCCTTCGACCTCCACCACCCGGAGATCGCCGCGCTGGACTACCTGGAGAACCACGGTGAGCCGGCCAAGCACCTCGCCGGTGTGACCCCGGCGAAGTACGACGCCCCGAAGCTGGGCAAGGGCAAGCAGGAGGGTGACGCCTGATGAAGGAACAGGGAAAGATCTTCCTGGGCCTGTCGGTCTTCGTGCTGGCGATGGCCATCACGTACGGCCTGTGGACCAACAACGCCGAGGGCCCGGGTCTGGAGGCCGCCGGTACCACCGCGCTGTTCCTGGCCTTCGCGCTCTGCGCCTTCATCGGGTACTACCTCGCCTTCACCGCCCGCCGGGTGGACAGCGGCGCGGGTGACAACCCCGAGGCCGAGGTCGCGGACGACGCCGGCGAGCTGGGCTTCTTCGCCCCGCACAGCTGGCAGCCGCTCTCGCTGGCGCTCGGTGGCGCGCTCGCCTTCCTGGGCGTGATCTTCGGCTGGTGGCTGATGTTCTGGGCCGCTCCGATCATCCTGATCGGCATCTTCGGATGGGTCTTCGAGTTCTACCGGGGCGAGAACCAGAACCAGTAGGTTCCGCATCCGACACCAGGGCCGGTCCTCCCGCACGGGAGGACCGGCTCTGGTGCGTCTCCGGGGTGACGGCCTCACTCAGCCGGGTGAACGAGGGGTCCCTCGGATGTCGCTCTGCCAGCAGGCGTTCCTACGATCTGATCAATCGTGCGAACCCCCGGAGGCGGTCATGGCCGACAGGCACGGAATCGCAGGCATAGGCAGCATCTCGCTCGCCCTCGCAGTACTGGCGCCGCTGGCCGCCTGCTCGTCCGGTGACGACGAGTCCGCCGGGCCGCACCGGATCGACGCGGCCCCGCTGGTCCACCTCTCGGCGGACGGCCAGGTCGATCCCTCCCAGCCGATCACCGTGACGGCCGTGCAGGGCAGCCGGCTCACCGACGTCACCGTGGTCGGCCCGGACGGCCGGGTGGTCGCCGGCAAGCTCGCCGACGACCAGCGCAGCTGGCAGACCACCGGCCGGCTGAAGGCCGCCACCACGTACTCCGTCCGCATCTCCGCCGACGACGGCAAGGGCGGCCGCGGCGACACCACCGCCGGCTTCAGCACCGTCGCGGCCCAGCGCCTGCTCACCGCCAAGCTCGGCCCGGACTCCTCCGGCAGCGGCGTCTACGGGGTCGGCCAGCCGCTCACCGTGCAGCTCTCCGAGGCGGTGAAGGACCCGCAGGCCCGCCAGGAGGTCGAGCAGAGCCTGACCGTGACCTCCCAGCCCGCCGTCACGGGCGCCTGGTACTGGGTGGACGACAAGAACCTGCACTTCCGGCCGGAGGACTACTGGCCGGCCGGCACGACCGTCGCGCTGGCCTTCGACGCCACCGGCAGCCGGATCTCGGACGGCCTCTACGGCGGCGACCGCAGCGCGCTGAAGCTGCGGATCGGGGCGCGGGTCGAGTCGGTGGTCGACGCGGCCGCCCACGAGCTCACCCTGAAGCGTGACGGCGAGGTCGTGCGGACCATCCCGGTCACCACCGGCAAGCCCGGCTTCGACACCCGCAACGGCATCAAGGTGGTGCTCGGCCAGGAACAGTCCGTCCGGATGAGCGGCGAGACCATCGGCATAGCCGCCGGCAGCTCGGAGTCGTACGACCTCGACGTGAAGTGGGCCACCCGGGTGACCTGGAGCGGCGAGTACGTGCACGCGGCGCCCTGGTCGGTCGGCTCGCAGGGCGTCGCGAACGTCAGCCACGGCTGTACCGGCATGAGCACCGACAACGCCAAGTGGTTCTACGAGAACACCCGGGTGGGGGACCTGGTGACGGTGGTGAACAGCCAGGGCGCCGCGATGGAGCCGTTCGGCAACGGCTTCGGGGACTGGAACGTCGCCTGGACGGACTGGGTCAAGCACAGCGCCGTCGGACAGCCCCTCAGCACCACGGTTCCGGCCGGTCAGGCCCCCGCCGCGGGGATGATCCGCCCCGAGGTCTGACCGGGGGAGTGCCGGACCCGTGCGGGGCCGTCCGGGCCCCGCACGGGCCGTCAGGCCTCCGGGTAGGCCAGCCCCAGCGCGGTGACCACCGCGGCCACGGCGTCCGCGTGGGAGAGCCCGAGGCGGCTCGCGCGCTCGGCGTACTCGGCGGCGGCCGCGGCGGCCAGCCGGTGCGCGCTGTCCCCGGTGGCGGCGATCAGGGTGCCGCGCCGGCCGTGGGTCTCCACCACGCCGTCCGTCTCCAGCTCCCGGTACGCCCGGGCGACGGTGCCGGCGGCCAGCCCCAGCTCCTCGGCCAGGGCCCGTACGGTGGGCAGCTTCAGCCCGGTGGGCAGCTCCCCGGTGCGGGCCCGCTCCGCGATCTGGGCGCGGATCTGCTCGTACGGCGGCGTGGCGGAGGCGGTGTCGACGGAGAGCTGCACGGGAGGCTCCTGGAGACGCGGTCGGGGACGGGCCGGCGGATGCGGAAAGGCCGAGGGCCGCCGACCAGACGAACTCTGGTCGGCGGCCCTCGGGTGACGCGGGTACGGGATCAGTGGTGGCCGTGGCCGCTGGTGATCTCGTGGTGCTCCTCGGCGGTCGGCTTGGGGATCTGGCCGCCCTCGCCGTAGTAGCCGCGGGACAGCTTGGCCCGGGTGCGGGTGAGGACGCCGGCCTTGCGGGCCACGCCGTTCTCGTCCGCCTGGGCCGGCAGCTCGACCGGCTGGTTCTGCTCGTGCGCGGTGAGCTTGAACAGGTCCTTCTGCGGCAGCTGCGCGTGAACCTCGACGAACTCGCCGTGCGGCAGGCGCTTGATGACGCCCGTCTCGCGGCCGTGCAGCACCTTCTCCTTGTCACGGCGCTGGAGGCCGAGGCACCAGCGCTTGGTGACGATGAAGGTGATGACCGGGACGACGAAGAAGCCGACGCGGACGAAGTAGGTGATCGAGTTGATCGACAGGTGCAGGTGGGTGGCGAACAGGTCGTTGCCACCACCGATCAGCAGCACCAGGTACAGGCTGATCCAGGCGGCACCCAGGGCGGTGCGGACCGGGGCGTTGCGCGGGCGGTCCAGGATGTGGTGCTCGCGCTTGTCGCCGGTGATCCAGCCCTCGATGAACGGGTAGACCGCGATCGCGACCAGGACCAGCGGGAAGATCATCAGCGGGACGAAGACACCCAGGTTCAGGGTGTGGCCCCACAGGCTGATCTCCCAGCCCGGCATGACGCGGATCAGACCCTCGGAGAAGCCCATGTACCAGTCGGGCTGGGCGTCCGTGGACACCTGGTCCGGGCGGTACGGGCCGTAGGCCCAGATCGGGTTGATCGAGGCGATCGCCGAGATGGCGGCGAGCAGACCGAACACCAGGAAGAAGAAGCCACCGGCCTTGGCCATGTAGACCGGCATCAGCGGCATGCCGACGACGTTCTTCTCGGTCTTGCCCGGGCCCGCCCACTGGGTGTGCTTGTGGTAGAAGACCAGGATCAGGTGCGCCACCAGCAGGCCGAGCATGATGCCCGGGATCAGCAGCACGTGGATGGTGAAGAACCGCGGGATGATGTCGTGCCCGGGGAACTCGCCGCCGTACAGGAACATCTGCAGGTAGGTGCCGACCAGCGGGACGGCGAGGATCGCGCCTTCCATGAAGCGGATACCGGTACCCGACAGCAGGTCGTCCGGCAGCGAGTAGCCGAAGAAGCCGTCGAACATGCCCAGGACCAGCAGCAGGAAGCCGAAGACCCAGTTGATCTCGCGGGGCTTGCGGAACGCGCCGGTGAAGAACACGCGCATCATGTGCACGAGCATCGCGGCCACGAAGACCAGCGCGGCCCAGTGGTGGATCTGACGGATCAGCAGGCCACCGCGGACCTCGAAGCTGATGTCGAGCGTCGACGCGTAGGCCTCGGACATGCCGATGCCCTTGAGCGGGACGTACGACCCGTTGTAGATCACCTCGCCCATGGAGGGCTTGAAGAACAGCGTCAGGTAGACACCGGTCAGGATGATGATGACGAACGAGTAGAGGCAGATCTCGCCCAGCATGAAGGACCAGTGGTCCGGGAAGATCTTCCGCAGGTTGGCCTTGGCGAGGGAGTAGATCCCCAGCCGGCCGTCCGTCCAGTCAGCCGCGGCCTCCCACTTGTTGGCGGGCTTGGCACGCGTGCTGGACGGCTTGGCGGCACCGGTCGTGGTGCTGCTCGCGCTACTCATCGAGCACGCTCCCAGAAGCTCGGGCCGACGGGCTCCGCGAAGTCGCCGGTGGCGACCAGGTTGCCCTTGTCGTCAGTGGTGATCTTCAGCTGCGGCAGCGGGTGGCCGGCCGGGCCGAAGATGACGCGCGCGCCGTCCGCCAGGTCGAAGGTCGACTGGTGGCAGGGGCAGAGCGCGTGGTGGGTCTGCTGCTCGTACAGGCTGATCGGGCAGCCGACGTGGGTGCAGATCTTCGAGTAGGCCAGGATGCCCTCGAAGCCCAGCTCCTTGGAGTTGTCGTCCTTGATGTCCTCCGGTGCGATGCGCACCAGCATCAGGGCGTCCTTGGCGATCCGCTGCTGGAAGTCCTCGTCGTGGGTGCTCAGGCCCTCGGGCATGGCGAAGGTCAGCGAGCCGATGGCGACGTCCTGCGGCTTCAGCGGCAGCATGGTGTTCATGTTGACCAGCTGCAGCGGCTTGGCCGGAGTCGCCTCCTTCCAGCCGGTCTCCTGGAGCTTCTTCTCCGGGAGCGGGCCGAGGTCGCGGAGCAGGACCACGCCGGAGAGCGGGACCAGCGCCATCGAACCGATGAGGGTGTTGCGGATCATCTTGCGGCGGCCGAAGCCGGACTCGGCGGCGCCGGTCTTGAACTGCTCGATGACGTCCGCGCGGACCTCGTCGTCGGCCTCGATCGGGTGACGCTCGGCCGGCAGCTCGACGTCCGACATCAGGGTGCGGGCCCAGTGGACCGCGCCCGCGCCGATCATGAAGAGCGCGACGCCCAGGGTCAGACCCAGCGCGAAGTTCAGCGCGCTGACGTGACCCAGCGGGAAGATGTAGACGATCTTGTCCGGGTCGATGGCCACGTACGAGGCGATGAAGCCGACGGTGGCGAGCATCGAGATCACGAACATCAGCGAGACCTGGCGCTCGGCGCGCCGGGCGGCCTTCTCGTCGATGTCGGTGCGACGGGGCTCGTGGGCCGGCAGGCCCGGGTCGGCGAACGGGTTGCCGTGCTCGGCCACCTCGCCGGCGGAGCCGTGGGACTCCGGGAGCTTCTCTTCTGACATGTCGTGGCTCATGACTTCTTGGCCTTGGTGGTGTGGGCGGCGACCCAGATCGCGACCGCGATGAGCGTGCCAAGACCGAAGATCCAGCCGAACAGGCCCTCGGTCACCGGACCGAGGCTGCCGAGCGTGAGACCGCCGGGGTTGGGCTCGTCGCTGGTGGTGTGGCGGACGAAGGCCACGATCTGCTTCTTCTGCTCCTCGGGCATGGTGGTGTCCGGGAACGACGGCATGTTCTGCGGGCCGGTCTGCATGGCCTCGTAGATGTGCTTGGAGTCCACGCCCTCCAGCGACGGGGCGTACTTGCCCTTGGTCAGGGCACCACCCTGGCCGGCGAAGTTGTGGCACTGGGCGCAGTTGGTGCGGAACAGCTCGCCACCCTTGGAGATGTCCTCCGGGTTGGTCGAGGTGTACTGCTCCTCCGTCGGGGTCACCGGGCCGGGACCGAGGGAGGCGACGAAGGCGGCGAGCTGGTCGATCTCGGCCTGGGTGTAGATGGCCTTCTTGCGCGGCACCTGGGCGCCGGGCTGCTGGGCCGGCATGCGGCCGGTGCCGACCTGGAAGTCGACGGCGGCGGAACCGACGCCGACCAGGCTCGGACCGTCACTGCTGCCCTGGCCGTTCAGGCCGTGGCAGGAGGAGCAACCGACGGCGAAGAGCTTCTTGCCCTCATCGATCGCGAGCGACTGCGCGGCGACGTCGGCCTGCGCCTTGTCGGCGGGCGCGAACGCGGCGTACAGCCCCCCGGTTGCCGCCAGGGCGAGAAGTAGGACGACCAGCGCCGCCAATGGGTGGCGCCGTCGTGCGGAGAGCTTTTTCACGGAATAACCCCGGTGTCAGGATCTGGTCGACTGGTGGGTGCACCCGGCGGCCGGTCTGGCCGGCACGAGGCTGCCTGTCTAGGGCTGCGCGCGCGGTCGGTCGGTGGGAGCGTCGGCACCGGCAGAAGCGGCCCGTCGCCGGTGAGGGCGGGGGCCGCAGCCGGTGGCCAGCGACCTGATCAGCTGGTTACTTGATCAGGTAGATGGTCGCGAACAGGCCGATCCACACGACGTCGACGAAGTGCCAGTAGTACGACACGACGATCGCGGCGGTGGCCTGCTCGTGCGTGAAGCGCTTGGCTGCGTACGTCCGTCCCAGGACCAGCAGGAAGGCGATCAGACCACCCGTCACGTGCAGGCCGTGGAAGCCGGTGGTCAGGTAGAACACCGTGCCGTACGGGTCGGAGGACAGCGACAGACCATCCTTCTTGACCAGCTCGGTGTACTCGTAGACCTGGCCGCCGATGAAGACCGCGCCCATGACGAACGTGATGATGAACCACATGCGGAGCTTCTTCACGTCACCGCGCTCGGCGGCGAACACGCCGAGCTGGCAGGTGAGCGAGGAGAGCACCAGGACCGTGGTGTTGACCGAGGAGAACGCCACGTTGAGGGCGTGGGCCTTCTCGGTCCAGAACTCGGCTCCCTTGACGGAGCGGAGCGTGAAGTACATCGCGAAGAGGGCCGCGAAGAACATCAACTCGGAACTGAGCCAGACGATCGTTCCGACGCTGACCATGTTCGGCCGGTTGACCGATCCGTGCGCGTGCCCGGTTTCTACTGCTGTTGCTGTCGCCACGACGGACATTATGTCGGTCCCTTATTCCGTCTTCACGCCGGGGGGTGTCCCTCGGAGTGTCCGGTGCGTGCGGTATGCCCGCTTGGGGGCCGACGGGGTGGGTGTACGGGGACTGAGCAGCGGCGTGTCCCTTTTCTGACGGTTCCTCGGGGCACTCTACGACCCCGTTGCCCGGCGCGTCGATGCACGGTCGGAGCAGCGGCCGGAGGTAGGGGAGCGGGCCGGGGGTCGGCCGTACGGGTGGACCGGGCGGGTCCGGGTGACGGGCAGTCCTCCAGGAGGGTGAGACAGGGGCGCGGCGGCTTGAGGAGGAACGTGCGCGAGGGGCACTCGGCGGAGGGTGATCGGGAGTAGCATCCGGATCAGGCGAACGTGGTCCGGATCACACTTGAGGGAGCAGGGTCCATGGCGTACACGACCGATGAGACGCTCACCGTCCTCGTCTACAGCGACGACCGCAACACCCGCGAGCAGGTGCTGACGGCACTCGGCCGTCGGCCCGCCGAGGATCTTCCGGAGCTGTCCTACCTGGAGTGCGCGACCACCCCGGCGGTGCTCAAGGCGCTGGAGAAGGGCGGCGTGGACCTCTGCGTGCTGGACGGCGAGGCGGTCCCGGCCGGCGGGCTGGGGCTCGGGCGCCAGCTGAAGGACGAGATCTACGGCTGCCCGCCGGTGCTGGTGCTGATCGGCCGGCCGCAGGACTCCTGGCTCGCCGCCTGGAGCCGGGCCGACGCCGCGATCTCCCACCCGGTGGACCCGGTGGCGCTGGCCGAGGCGGTCGCCACCCTGCTGCGGGCCCGGCTGGCCAGGCGGGCGCCGGCCGCCCGCTGAGCGGCGGCGTCTCAGTACTGGAGAAGACGGGGCCCTGGGGGCCCCGCCGCTCGATAGGCTGGCTCCATCCGTACGGACGCCCCCCGGAGCGGGGGGACAGACGACAGCTGGAGTCAGCCATGGTGAACGTGAACCCTGCGAACGGCGGTAGCGACCCCGCGCAGGTGGTCCGCTCCTGGCCGGATCTCCTGACGGCCCTGTTGAAGGGGGAGGACCTCGACCGCTCGTCCACCGCGTGGGCGATGGACCGGATCATGAGCGGCGAGGCCTCCCCCGCCCAGGTGGCCGGCTTCATGATCGCGCTGCGGTCCAAGGGCGAGACGGTCGACGAGGTCACCGGTCTGGTGGACGCGATGTACGCGCACGCCGAGCCGCTGGACATCGCCGGCCCGGCGGTGGACATCGTCGGCACCGGCGGCGACCGGGCGAAGACCGTCAACATCTCCACGATGTCGGCGATCGTCGCGGCGGCGGCCGGTGCCAAGGTGGTCAAGCACGGCAACCGGGCCGCCTCCTCCTCCACCGGGTCCTCGGACGTGCTGGAGAAGCTCGGGGTGGCGCTGGACCTCTCCGCCCGGCGGGTCGCCGAGGTGGCCGAGGAGGTCGGCCTCACCTTCTGCTTCGCCGCGAAGTTCCACCCCTCGATGCGGCACGCCGCCACCGCGCGGCGCGACCT
The DNA here is from genome assembly GCF_044541955.1 of Kitasatospora sp. NPDC085464. NCBI lineage: Bacteria > Bacillati > Actinomycetota > Actinomycetes > Kitasatosporales > Streptomycetaceae > Kitasatospora > Kitasatospora sp. NPDC085464. The sequence goes on along the minus strand of NZ_JBITTM010000012.1, from coordinate 126,853 downwards.
CGGGGTGCCGACCGCCTTCAACATCCTCGGCCCGCTGACCAACCCGGCCAAGGTCACCTCCCACGCCATCGGCTGCTTCGACACCCGGCTGTCCGGGCTGATCGCCGGGGTGCTCGCCCGGCGCGGCTCGACGGCGCTGGTCTTCCGCGGCGACGACGGGCTGGACGAACTGACCATCACCACCACCTCACGGGTGTGGGTGGTGCGCGACGGGGTGGTCACCGAGACCTCCTTCGACCCGCGGGAGGTCGGCATCGAGCTGGTCGGCATCGAGTCGCTGCGCGGCGGGGACCCGGCGTACAACGCGGAGGTCGCGCGCCGTCTGCTGGCGGGCGAGCGCGGGCCGGTGCGGGACGCCGTCCTGCTGAACACGGCGGCGGCGCTGGTCGCGCTCGACCTGGGCGACGCGCCGCTGGCCGAGCAGCTCGCGGCGGGCATGGCGCGGGCGGCGGAGGCCATCGACTCCGGCGTCGCACAGGAGCTGCTGCGGCGCTGGTCGGAGGCCACCAGCCGTAGCTGAAGCGGTGGTTGGGAGCCCGTGCCGGAAACTCCGGCGCGGGCTCCCCGGCTGTCCGGATGGTGGATGCCCGTTTGACCGCCCGCCGGACGCGACCCTAGAGTCGGCGCCAGGTCATGAGTGACAGCGTCAAGCCCCAGCTTGCTGTCCGGCAACCCTCCGTCCGTGGCGGGGTGCCCTGGGTGAGGACCGGGTCGCCACGGCAAACCGTCCGTGCGACAAGCGCGGACACCCGACGAGTGGCACTCCCGGGGTCCCAGGCCCCTGAAGGAGTGCATCCTCATGTCCTCTCTCGCCACCGAGACCACCGCCCCGCTCGCCGTGCTCGGCTCCGACGTCCAGGTCCCGCTCGCCAGCGGTGAGAAGGTCGGCTACGCGGCGCTCGACTACGCGGCCAGCGCGCCGGCACTGCAGCGGGTCTGGGACGACGTCGCCGCCTACGCGCCGTACTACGGCAGCGTGCACCGCGGCGCCGGGTACCTCTCGCAGCTGTCCACCGACCTCTTCGAGCAGAGCCGACGCACCGTCGCCGAGTTCCTCGACCTGCGCGAGGGCGACCAGGTCGTCTTCACCCGGGCCACCACCGACTCGCTCAACCTGCTGGCCGCCGCCGTGCCGGCCGGCACCCGGGTGTTCGCCTTCGAGACCGAGCACCACGCCTCGCTGCTGCCCTGGGCGCACGCCGGACTGGACGTGACCTACCTGCGCGCGCCGCGCTCCCGGGCCGAGGCGGTGGCCGCCCTGGACGCCGCGCTCGCCGAGGCGCCCGAGGGCCCCAAGCTGCTCTGCGTCACCGGCGCCTCCAACGTGACCGGCGAGCTGTGGCCGGTCGCCGAGCTGACCGGGACGGCGCACCGGCACGGCGCCCGGGTGGTGCTGGACGCCGCCCAGCTGGCCCCGCACCACCGGGTCTCGGTGCGCGAGCTGGACGTCGACTGGATCGCCTTCTCCGGCCACAAGATCTACGCGCCGTTCGGCGCCGGGGTGCTGGCCGGCCGGGCGGACTGGCTGGACGCGGCCGAGCCGTACCTGGCCGGCGGCGGGGCGACCCGCACGGTGGCCCGGGAGACGGACGGCTCGGTGGCCGTGCAGTGGCAGACCGGCCCGGCCCGGCACGAGGCCGGCTCGCCGAACGTCATCGGCGCCTACGCGATCGCCTCGGCCTGCCGCGCCCTGGGCGAGGCCGGCTTCGACGCCCTGGAGGCCCGTGAGCGGCAGCTGGTCGACCGGCTGACCGCCGGGCTGGCGGAGGTCCCGCAGGTCAAGGTGCTGAACCTGTTCGGCGCCGGCTCGGCCCGGGTGGGCGTGCTGTCCTTCGTCGTCCGGGGCTGGAACAGCTCGCACTTCTCGGCCGCACTGTCCGCCGAGTACGGCATCGGGGTACGCGACGGCCTCTTCTGCGCCCACCCGCTGGTGCGCACCCTGTTGGACGACGAGGCCACCGCCGTGGAGTCCAGCTGCGGCGCTCCGGACCCCTCGCTGCCGGGCGAGCGCAGCCTGAACGCCATCCGGGTCAGCTTCGGCGCCGGGACCCCGGACGAGCACATCGACCGCTTCCTCACCGCCGTCCGCGAGCTGGTCACGGACGGCGCGGCGTGGAACTACCGCAACGAGGGCGGGCGTTGCGTCGCGGACACCCGCCGGAAGGGCTGAGCCCGGGCGCGTCGGGAGGGCTGAGTCCGGGCGCCGCTACTCGTCCAGGCCGAGGGCGAAGGCCGCCTCCAGGTCGTGCTGGGAGTAGGTGCGGAAGGCGATCTGGGTCTCGGTGTGGGCCACGCCGGGGACCTTGTTGAGCCGGCCCGGGATGACCTCGGCCAGGTCGTCGTGGCGGCGCACCCGGACCATCGCCACCAGGTCGTATCCACCGGTCACCGAGTACACCTCGCTGACGCCCTCGATGGAAGCGATGGCCTCGGCGATCTCCGGGATGCGGTCGACACTGGTCTTGATCAGGACGATGGCGGTGATCACTGTTCGCGCTCCTTTGTGGGGTGCCGCCAGCGTATCGGGCGTCAGCCGGGCCGTCTCGGGGGGTGGCGGACCACCGTGCAGGTGTAGAGGAAGCCGGCCGAGAAACCGATCACGTGGACCAGGTAGGCCACCCCCGGGCCCGCCGAGTGCACCGACCACCACTGCAGCGCGAACCAGAGGCCGAGCACCAGCCAGGCCGGGAAGCGCAGCGGCAGGAAGAACAGCAGCGGGACGAGGGTGGTCACCCGGGCGCGCGGGTGGAAGCGCAGGTAGGCGCCCAGGACGGCGGAGATCGCGCCGGAGGCTCCGATGAGCACCCGCGTGCAGTCCGGCGAGTGCGCCTCCGCGAGCGCGAAGCCGTACGTGGCCAGGCTGCCGGCGGCCAGGTAGAAGACGGCGTACCGGGCCCGGCCCAGCCGCCGCTCGACGGTGGGGCCGAAGACGTGCAGGAAGAGCAGGTTGCCCAGCAGGTGCAGCCAGCCGGCGTGCAGGAAGAGGCCGGTGAGGGCGGACAGGGCCGGGTGCTTGCCCGGGGTCGGGGCGGCCGGGCAGCCGGGGACCGGGTCGGGGGCCTCGGTCAGCTGTTCGGCGGTGAGCGGCCGCCCGGTCAGCAGTTCGGCCGGAACGGCGCCCCAGCGCTGCTCGTACCGTTGCTCCGCGCAGACCCGGGCCGGGCCGGTGCCGTACAGCGGATTGAGCCCGGCGGCCGGGCCGAGGAGGAAGACCAGGGTGTTGACCGCGATCAGCGCGTAGGTGACCGCCGGGGCGGCCACCTCCGGCCGGCCGCCCCGCGCGGCGGTGTGGTCGGGGGCCGCGAGCGCCATGCGGCCAAGCATCCCTCCGGGCGCCGCAGGTGACACGGCGGTTTACGGCAGGTGGACCAGCCCCGCTATTCCGCTGACCGGTGGTCGCGATGGTTGCCCCAGGCAATAGGCTTGGGGCGGGCATTCCCGCCTCCCGCCGCCGACGCCGGGGCTCCGGGGGGAGCGCCTAGCCCACGCAGGGACCACCCGAGAGGACCCCCGATGACCGTCCCCGCCCTGACTGCCGAGACGCGCTGGCGCTGCACCCTGTGCGGCAACCTCACCCGGTTCGACGTGACCCGCACCGCGCGGGTGACCGAGTTCCTGCACTTCGACCTGGCCGGCGACTCCAAGGTCGAGGAGACCGAGGTGCTGAGCGAGACCGTCGAGTCGGTGCGCTGCCGCTGGTGCAACGCCGTCGACCAGGTCGAGCTGGTGGCCCGTCCGGGTGCCGAGGGCGCGGAGGCCCCGGCCGAGCAGGGCTGACGCCCGCGGGTGCGGCGGGCGGCGCGCGGCGCGCCCGTCCGCCACACCGGACAATACGGAACAAGACGCACGGGGCGTGACGACGGGGGGTCGCGGCCGTACCCCGCCGGAGAACAGGATCGGAGCCGAGGACGTGGTGGACGCAGCGAAGGAGCCCGGCGAAGCGCAGGGGCTTCGGCCCGCTGCGCAGGCGCAGGTGCCGGACGCCGGGACGGGACCGGCGGAGGGCGCTGCGTCCGGAGCCGTCGACGCGGCGGCCGTCGGACCCGATGCCGTCGGGGCGCAGACCGCTTCGTCCGACCCGGCAGACCTGGCAGACCCGGCAGACCCGGCAGACCCGGCCGAGTCCTCCGACGCCTCCGGGGCAGCGTCGGAGCGCGGCGCCGAGAAGCTGGACCGGCCGCTGCCCGAGGGAGTGCGCCGACGGGTGGTCGGGCTGGCCTCGGACGCGCTGGGCGGACTGCCGCCGGGCGAGCTCCCGCAGAGCCTGCGTCAGTACGTGAAGTTCACCCCCGCGCGGCGCGCCAAGTACGCGGCCACCGCGCTGGCGGCCGCGCTGGAGGCGGAGCCGGCCTTCCGGGTGCGGATAGCGGAGCGGCTGCGGCTGGGACAGCCGGACCTGGTGAGGGCGCTGGAGTCGGGCAGCGTCCCCGGCGCCGCCGATCCGATGGACGTCGCGGCCGCCGCCTACCTGGTGCGCTCGGCGGGCTGGAGCCGACTGGTCGCCGAGGCCGGCGAGGAGGCCGAGCGGGCCGGCGCCGAGGACGCGGCCGCGGAGGCGACCCGGCTGGTGGAGAAGCTGCAGGCCGAGCTGGCCGAGGTGCGGGCCACCGCGCGGGCGGACCTGGACCGGCAGCGCGTGGAGTTCGAGGGCGTCCGGCGGGAGGCCGAGTCGCTGCGCAAGAAGGTGCGGTCGCTGGAGAGCGACACCCGCCGGGCGCAGGCCGAGACGCGTCGGGTGGCCGGGGAGCTGGAGGCGGTGAGGGCCCAGGGCGCCGCCGAGCGCAGTGCGGCCGAGACCGAGGCGCGGCGGCTCAAGCACCGGCTCTCGGAGCTGGAGAACGCCGCCGAGCAGGGCCGCCGGTCGGCCCGCGAGGGGCGCAGCGTCGAGGACATGCGGCTGCGGCTGCTGCTGGACACCGTGCTGCAGTCGGCCCAGGGCCTGCAGCGGGAGCTGGCGCTGCCGGTCGCCCAGATCCGCCCGGCGGACCTGGTGGAGGCGGTGGTGCCGGGCGCGGCCTCGCCGCACGACGTGGCGCGGCGCGGGCTGGCCGAGGACGACCCGGCGCTGCTGGACCAGCTGCTGGCGATCCCGCAGGTGCACCTGGTGGTGGACGGCTACAACGTGACCAAGACCGGCTATCCGACGCTGCCGCTGGAGCAGCAGCGGATCCGGCTGCTGGGCGGGCTGGCGATGCTGGCCCAGCGCACCCAGGCGGAGGTCACCTGTGTGTTCGACGGCCAGGACCTGGACGTTCCGGTGATCATGGCGCCGCCGCGCGGGGTCCGGGTGCGGTTCAGCCGGACCGGGGAGACCGCGGACGAGCTGATCCGCCGTCTGGTGCGGGCCGAGCCGCAGGGCCGTCCGGTGGTGGTGGTCTCCGCCGACCGGGAGGTCGCGGAGGGCGTGCGGAAGGCGGGCGCGCGCCCGGTGGCGTCGGTGCTGCTGCTGAACCGGCTGGCGCGGCCCTGAGCGTCGGCCCGCTAGGATGACACCTGGTCAGCGCCGCGTCCACGACCGTGTGCGGGTGCGGTGAAGCCGGTGTGGTGAACGGGGTTCACGCCTTCGGGGGAGTGGCAAAGCGGATAGATCCGCACTAGGGTCTGGCGTCAAACCTATTTTCCGGTTCCTCATCCGATCGGGTGAGTCCGTTGGAAGAAGGAGCCGGTCCCTTGGCCTCCCACCGCCGTCCCAAGCAGCCGAGCCGCGCGCGGATCTCCGTGCTCACCGCTGCCGCTGCGACCGCGGTCGCCCTCTCCGCCCAGGTGGCCGCGCACGCCGCGCCGCAGCCGAACAAAACGGACGTCAAGGCGCAGATCGACCAGCTCCAGGAGGAGCAGGAGCAGGCGGCCGAGAAGTACAACGGCGCCAAGGAGCGGGCCGACCAGCTGCGCAAGCAGGCCGACCAGCTGCAGGACCAGGTGGCCCGCGGCCAGGAGCAGATGACCCAGCTGCAGGGCGGCCTGGCCGAGGTGGCCGGCGACCAGTACCGCAGCGGCGGCATCGACCCGTCCGTCCAGCTGATGCTCTCCTCCGACCCGTCGGGCTACCTGGAGAAGGCCTCGACGGTCCAGCAGGCCAGCACCACCCAGGCCGAGGCGCTCAAGTCGCTGCTGGACGAGCAGCGCCGGCTGGACCAGGAGAAGGCCGAGGCGGCCGCCGTGCTGGCCTCGCTGGACAGCACCACCAAGGACCTGAACCAGGCCAAGGCGGACGTCAACACCAAGCTGCAGGCCGCCCAGGACCTGCTGAACTCGCTCAGCGCCGCCGAGCGCACCGCGCTGAAGGCCCAGCAGGCGCAGGACGACCGGGCCTCGCGCGGCAGCGACCGGGTCGACCTGAGCAACCTGCCGCCGGCCAGCGGGTACGCCGCGGTGGCCGTCGCCAAGGCGATGAGCAAGCAGGGCTCGCCGTACGTGTGGGGCGCCACCGGTCCGAGCACCTTCGACTGCTCCGGCCTGATGCTCTGGGCGTACGGCCAGGCCGGCGTCTCGCTGCCGCGCACCTCGCAGGAGCAGGGCCACTACGGCACCGCGGTGCCCGGACTGGCCGCGGCCCAGCCCGGCGACCTGGTCATCTACGGCGGTGACATGCACCACGTCGGGATGTACATCGGCAACGGCATGGTGGTCCACGCGCCGCACACCGGTGACGTGGTGAAGGTGATGAAGGCCGACGCGATGCCGATCAACACCATCCGCCGGGTCTGACGGCCCGACACCCTCCGGGGGCCCCGTGCGGGCCCCTGTGATCCGCGCCACCTCCGACGGGGTGGCGTTCGGGTTTTCGACCGTTTCGCGAGCGGCGGGTGAGGCCTGATCAGCCTTGCGTACGGTCGTGATCACCATCGGTCATTTTCACAAAAGAACTTGGGCAATCTTCCGTCTTTTTTCTGACAAGGATTTGAACCGATCACGGTTCAGTTACTAGGGTCGTGCTTCGAACCACCGCACTGTCGATCACCCAGCCAGGGTGGCGGCGGTGGTTACCGCCGAGTTCGCGAGGCAGCGGGGCAGGTCGAAGCGACTGCCCGACAGGGGAGCCCAGTGGTCGGGGGCGCTGCGGAGCGGAGCCGGGGAACCACGTTCCTCCGGGGTGAATCGGCGCCAGGTCGGCCGCTGGAACGGCCGTGAGGCGTCGTAGGGCATGCTTCCGGCCCGAACCCGTCAGCTCACCCGGTAGGCGGACGTAGGAAGAAGGAGCCCGCCTTCGTGGCGTCCCATCGTCGTCCCAAGCCAGCAAGTCGCGCCCGGGTCTCGATCCTGACCGGTGTCGCCGCCGCTGCCGTCGCCCTCTCCGCGCAGTCCGGCGCCCACGCCGACCCGCAGCCGACCAAGGACCAGGTCAAGGAGCAGGTCGACCAGCTCAACGAGCAGGCCGAGGTGGCGACCGAGCAGTACAACGCCGCCCAGGAGAAGCAGCAGACCCTGGAGAAGCAGGTCTCCGGCCTGCAGGACCAGGTGGCCCGTCAGCAGGCCCAGGTGACCGAGCTGCAGGGCGGACTCGCCGAGATCGCCGGGGAGCAGTACCGCAACGGCGGCATATCCCCGACCGTCCAGCTGATGTTCTCGTCCAGCCCGGACAACTTCCTCAACCAGGCCGGTGCGCTGAACCAGGCCGGTGACACCCAGAAGAACCAGCTGAAGCAGCTCCAGGAGCAGCAGCGCAAGCTCGACCAGGACCGCACCGAGGCCCAGGGCAAGCTCGCCGAGCTGGAGTCGACCACCCAGCAGCTGAAGGCCTCCAAGGACGAGGTCCAGGCCAAGCTGAAGGCCGCCCAGGACCTGCTCAACACCCTGACCGAGCAGGAGCGCCAGGCGCTGCGCGCGGCCGAGGAGAAGGCCGCCGCCGACGCCAAGGCCCAGGCCGACGCCGCCGCGAAGGCGCAGCAGAACGCCGACCGCGCCTCGCGCGACAACAGCCGCACCGACCTCTCCACGCCGTCGTCCACGCCGGCCGGCAAGCTCCCGGCCCCGGGCAGCTCGCGCGGTGCCGCCGCGCTCTCCGCCGCCGCCTCCAAGGTCGGCAGCCCGTACGTGTGGGGCGCCACCGGCCCGAGCTCCTTCGACTGCTCCGGCCTGATGGTCTGGGCGTTCAACCAGGTCGGCGTGTCGCTGCCGCGCACCTCGCAGGAGCAGGCCCACGCCGGCACCCGGATCGGCACCGACCTGTCCCAGGCCCAGCCCGGCGACCTGCTGATCTTCTACGGGGACGCCCACCACGTCGGCATCTACGCCGGCAACGGCCAGGTGCTGCACGCCCCCAAGCCGGGTGCGTCGGTCCGCTACGAGGCCGTCACCAACATGCCGCTGAGCGGCATCGTGCGGGTCTGACCCCGTTCGGCTCCTCGCAGGCCCGGTCTTCCACCGCGGAAGGCCGGGCCTGCGGCGTTGGCGGCTGCTCGGGCTGATGTCCGATTGGGGGTCAAATATTCGGGTCCGTAGGGGTTTGGACTCGCTTGCCCGGACTCGCTAACGTCTGCCACCGGACTCCCGCTCGACGGCCGCCCGCCACGGGCGGCCGCGGGGCCGCGCCGCAGGATTGGAGCCGCTGCCGTGCTTGTGCACCGCCGTTCCCAACTGCTCGCCCGTGCACTGGTGCTGACGGCGGCCGCCACCACCGCGCTGGGCGTGGCGACCGGCGGCGGCGCCCACGCCGCCCCCGGCAGCCCGGACCCGGCCGACCGCAAGGACGTCCAGGCGCAGGTCGAGCAGCTCTACGACGAGGCCGAGCAGGCGTCCGAGCAGTACAACGCCGCGCAGGAGGCCCAGCGCCGGCTCCAGGGGGAGACCACGATCCTGCAGGGCGAGATCGCCGTCGCCCAGGACCAGCTCAACGAGCTGCGCGGCGACCTGGCGACCGTCGCCGGGGCCGAGTACCGCGGCGGCGGGATGACCCAGACCGCCCAGCTGATGCTGTCCCCCGACCCGGAGGGCTACCTCGCCCGCGCCCGCACCATGGGCCAGGCGTCGCAGCGGCAGCAGGAGACGCTGCACGAGCTGGTCACCCGCCAGCGGTGGCTCGACCAGCGGCGGACGGAGGCCACCGGAAAGCTCGCCGAGCTCGACCAGGCCCGCCGCTCGCTCGCCGACGGCAAGCAGCAGATCCAGCAGCGGCTGGCCAGGGCGCAGAAGCTGCTCAACGGCCTCGACGCCGCCGAACGGGCCAGGATGACCGCCCAGGACGCCCGGGACGCCGAGCAGCGCGCCACCCGCGGCACCGACCGGCTGGACCTCGGCACCGCCCCGCCCGCCTCCGAGCGCGGGGCGGCCGCGCTGGCCGCCGCGGTGCGCATGATCGGCTCGCCGTACGTCTACGGAGCCACCGGGCCCCGCGCGTTCGACTGCTCCGGTCTGATGTACTACAGCTGGCGGCAGGCCGGAGTGACCCTGCCGCGAACCTCGCAGGCCCAGGCGTACGCCGGCCGGCGGATCGACCTTTCCGAGGCGCGACCGGGAGACCTGGTGATCTTCTACCGGGACATGCACCACGTCGGCATGTACGCCGGCGGCGGCGTGATCGTGCACGCCCCCTACCCGGGCGCCAAGGTCCGCTACGAGAGCGTCAACGCCATGCCGGTCTCGGGGGTGGTCCGGCTCTGAGCGCGTCCCCTTCCCACCCCGCCGGACCCGATCCGGCGCACGTACCCCGCCGCGCGCTGTCCCGGCGGGGTGCGCTGCTGCTCGCGGTCGGCGGGCTGGCCCAGCTGTCGCTGCCGCCGCTCGCCCCGGCGGCGGCACCGGTCGGGGCGGTCGCCGACCGGCGCGCCGCGGTGGCGGCGGTGCTGGCGGAGCGGGCGCGCACGCTGGAGGCCCGGTCGGGGCTGCCGGTGGCCGAGGCGGCGTACCGCAACCTGGTGCTCGCCGCGGGCGGCGGGCCCGACCGGCTGACCGCCGTGGCCGACCTGGCGGTGCGGATCGCCGGGTACGACGACCACCCCGTGGTGTACCCGCGCCGGATCGAACTGGCCGCGGCCGCGGACGGCTGGCGGGTCGAGCGCGAGGAGAGCGCCGACGGGCCGCCGGCGCTCTGGGACTTCGGCGCCGTCCGGCCGGCGCCGGGCACGCACAGCCTGGTGCTCGCTTCGGCCGACGGCCCCGACCCGGCCGGGCTGGTCGTGGTGGGCGACCGCGCGGTGCCCGCCGTCGAGGAGGTCTGGGGCGACGCCTGGCCCGGCCGGCTGCTGCTCGAACTGCCCGCCACCGAGGAGCAGTTCGCCCGGCTGCTGGAGGGCGACCCGGCGGGCTGGGCGGACATGGCGGCGGTCACCGTGGCCGCCCCCGGCGCACCCCGGAACACCCCGGCGGACCGGGTGCTGGTCAACCCGGAGGCGTACGGCCGGCTCAGCGGCTTCGGCCGCCAGGTGGTCGTCACGCACGAGGCCACCCATGTCGCGACCAGGGCCGACACCCGCGCCTGGACCCCGATGTGGCTCTCCGAGGGCGTCGCCGACTGGACCGCCTACCGCGACAGCGGCCGCAGCCCGCAGCAGATCGCCCCCGAACTGGCCCGGGACGTCGCCGCCGGGAGGCTGCCCGCCGAACTGCCCGCCGACCGGGACTTCGCCGCCGGCGCCACCGGCATCGCCCAGGCCTACGAGCAGTCCTGGCTCGCCTGCGAGCTGATCGCCCGCCGCAACGGGCCGCAGGGGCTGGTCGCCTTCTACCGGGCGGTCGGCGCGGACGACGGGCAGGGCGAGGACCGCGAGCGCCGTACGGACCGGCTGATGCGCGCCGAACTGGGCGTCGGCCTGGCCGACTTCACCCGGCTCTGGCTGGACGAGGTGGCGGCGCTGAAGGACTGAGGCCGGCGGGCCGCAGCAGCGTCAGCGCCGCGGCTCGGCCGGCGTGCCCAGGTGGTCGATGCCGTCCAGCAGGTCCTGCTCGTACGCGATGCCCGGGCGCACCGGGTACCCGGCGGCCGACAGCGCGGCCGGCTCGCGGTCCAGCACCACGGTCGCGGGCAGCGGCGCCTCGCCCCGGGTGGAGCGCCAGAGCCGGACGCAGGAGAGCACGGTGGCGGCCAGCAGCAGCAGGTTGCGCAGCGCCAGCACCGTGATGGCGCCCGGGTCGCTGGCCAGGATCTGGGTGAACATCGTCGGGAACTCGACCAGCGTGAGCGGGCAGGCGAGCAGGATCAGCAGCGCCACCGGCCGCTGGCTGGTGCCGCGCACCGTCAGGCAGACCGCCGCGACGCCGACCAGCCAGACCAGGTACTGCGGGCTGATCACCCGGCTGGTCACCACGAAGACCAGCAGCGCGCACAGCGCCGCGTCGTACATGGTGGCCGCGTTGCGGCGCTTGGAGGTGAAGCGCCACAGCAGCAGCCAGAGGAAGCCCAGCACGGTGCCGGCCATCATGACCTTGCTGATGACGCCGACCCACGGCCCGAGCATCTCGGGGGAGCCGTAGTTCATGGTGACCCGGCCGTCCCAGCCCCCGGCGATCCGGGCGAAGTGCAGCGGCAGCGCGCCGACCGACTCGACCTCGATGCCGCGGTCCTTCTGGAAGGCCAGGAAGTCGAAGGCGCCGTTCATGCCGGCCGCGAGCAGGAAGCCGATGGAGACGGCGGTGGCCCCCGCCAGCGTCCAGGACCGGCGGGTCCGGCGGCCGGAGGGGGTGCCGATCAGGCCGAGCAGCGGCCAGACCTTCACGATGCCGCCCAGGCCCAGCAGCAGCCCGCCGACCGCCGGGCGACGGATCAGCGCCAGCAGGCCGGCCAGGGCGACCGCGGTGACGATCATGTCGAAGCGGTTGTAGATCATCGGGCCGAGCAGCGGGACGCCCACCACCCACATCCAGGCGCCGGTCAGCGCCCGGCCGCGGCGCAGGCCGGTGCGGATCAGCAGCGCGGCCGCGGCGGCGTCGGCGATCCCGCAGATCACCCAGAACGAGACCAGGTACGACCAGGGCAGCAGACCCGGCAGCAGGATCACCAGGGCGGCGCCCGGCGGGTACTGCCAGGTCACGTCGTCGAACGGGAAGGTGCCGGTCTGCAGCACGCCGTACCAGGCGTGGTAGATCATCCACACGTCGGCGGTGACGTCGCCGCCCGGCGACTTCAGCACGCCAGTGATCAGCAGCACCAGAAGGGTGCGGGTGGCCACCCAGGTCGCGCAGAGCGCGGCCGGCGCCCCGAGCGGGCGGCCGAGGCGGCCGCGCGAAGAACCGGGCTCGGTGGCCGGGGCCAATTCCACTGCGCTCCCTCGTTCGTCTCGGACGTCCTCACCGGAGGCGTCGTACTGACGGACGCCCGGGCCGCGTCGCACAACGGCCTAGGTACTAGGACTGACCCGGGGGTCAAACGGTTGCCGTGCGCGGTTCCGTTCCCGGCGGGTCATGGTGTTGACCTATCGTACGGATCACCCAGCGGTACACCGAGCACCCCCCGACCGAGCGAGCCGTGGCCTGATGCACAGAACCTTGATCGTCACCAATGACTTCCCGCCCCGACCGGGGGGCATCCAGGCCTTCGTGCACAACATGGCCGTCCGTCAGCCCGCAGGAAGCATCGTGGTCTACGCCTCGACCTGGCGCGACGGCAGCGAGGTGCGGCGCTTCGACGCCGAGCAGCCGTTCCCGGTGATCCGGGACCGGACGAAGGTGATGGTTCCCACACCCCGGGTCACCCGGCGGGCCGCCGAGATCCTGCGCGCCGAGCGGTGCGACTCGGTCTGGTTCGGCGCCGCCGCCCCGCTCGGCCTGATGGCGCCCACGCTGCGCCGGGCCGGGGCCGGACGGCTGCTCGGCATGACGCACGGGCACGAGGCGGCCTGGGCCCAGCTGCCGGTCTCCCGGCAGTTGCTGCGCCGGATCGGCGCGGGCACCGACGTGCTGACCTACCTGGGCGAGTACACCCGCGCCCGGATCGCCGCCGCGGTCGGACCGCAGGCCGCGGCCCGGATGGTGCAGTTGCCGCCGGGCGTGGACGAGTCCACCTTCCACCCGGGCTCCGGGGGCGCCGAGGTCCGCCGCCGGCTCGGGCTGGCGGACCGGCCGGTCGTGGTCTGCGTCTCCCGGCTGGTGCCGCGCAAGGGCCAGGACACCCTGATCGAGGCGATGCCGCAGATCCTGGCCGACGTGCCGGACGCGGTGCTGCTGATCGTCGGCGGCGGCCCGTACCGGGCGGACCTGGAGAAGCTGGCCGACGCCACGGGCGTCCGTGACTCGGTGCGCTTCACCGGCTCGGTGCCGTGGGAGGAGCTGCCCGCCCACTACGGGGCCGGGGACGTCTTCGCGATGCCCTGCCGGACCAGGCGCGGGGGGCTGGACGTCGAGGGTCTGGGCATCGTCTACCTGGAGGCCTCGGCGACCGGCCTGCCGGTGGTCGCGGGGGACTCCGGGGGCGCCCCGGACGCGGTGCTGGAGGGCGAGACCGGGTACGTCGTCCCGGGCGGCTCGGCCTCGGCGTCGGCCGAGCGGATCGTGCGGCTGCTGCGTGACGAGGAGCTGCGCCGGCGGATGGGCGAGGCCGGGCGGCGATGGGTCGAGCGCTCCTGGCGCTGGGACCTGCTGGCCGGGCGGCTGACCTCGCTGCTGGCGGCCTGACACGACGACGGGCCCCGCCTCCTTCCCGGGAGGCGGGGCCCGTCGTGGTACCCGGTCACTTCCGGTAGATGGCCTCGATGTCGGCCGCGAAGTCCTTGAGGACGACGTTGCGCTTGAGCTTCAGCGAGGGCGTCAGGTAGCCGCTCTCCTCGGAGAACTCGGTGTCCAGCACGCGGAACTTCTTGACCGCCTCGGCGTGCGAGACCGCCGCGTTGCCGTCGTCCACCGCGGCCTGCAGGGCGGCCAGCAGCTCGGGGTCCTGGGCGAGATCGGCGGCGGTGGCGTCGGCGGGCTTGCCGTTGAGCTCCTTCCACTTCGGGAAGAAGTCCTGGTCGATGGTGATCAGGCAGGCGATGAAGGGCTTCCGGTCGCCGACCACCATGACCTCGCCGACCAGGGCGTGGGCCCGGATCCGGTCCTCGATCACGGCGGGGGCGACGTTCTTGCCGCCGGCCGTGACGATGATCTCCTTCTTGCGGCCGGTGATGGTCAGGTAGCCCTCGGAGTCCAGCGAGCCGATGTCGCCGGTGGCGATCCAGCCGTCCTTGAGGGTGTCGGCGGTGGCCTGCGGGTTGTTCCAGTAGCCGGTGAAGACGTGCGGGCCCTTGAAGAACACCTCGCCGTCCTCGGCGATCCTGACCGAGGCGCCGGGCACCGGCTGGCCGACCGTACCGATCTTCGGCTTGTCCCACGGGTTGAAGGTGGTGGCCGCGCAGGTCTCCGTCAGGCCGTAGCCCTCCAGGACGGTGAAGCCGATGCCCCGGTAGAAGTGGCCCAGGCGCTCGCCGAGCGGGGCGCCGCCGGAGATGGCGTGGGTGGCCCGGCCGCCGAGGGCGGCGCGCAGCTTGCTGTAGACCAGCTTGTCGAAGACCGCGTGCTTGAGCCGCAGGACCAGGCCCGCGCCGCCGGCGTCCAGCGCCCGGCTGTAGGCGATCGCGGTCTCGGCGGCCTTGTCGAAGATCTTGCCCTTGCCGTCGGCCTGGGCCTTGGCGCGGGCGGTGTTGTAGACCTTCTCGAAGACTCTGGGCACGCCCAGGATCAGGGTCGGCTTGAAGGCGGCCAGCTCGGCGGTGACGTCCTTGATGTCGGAGACGTGTCCGAGCTTCATCGGGGCCATCGCCGGGCAGATCTCGGCGATCCGGCCGAGCACGTGGGCCAGCGGCAGGAAGAGCAGGACGGAGCTCTCGCCGGTGGTGAACAGCGGGGCCAGGCGCTCGACGACGTTGCCGCACTCGGCCATGAAGTTGCCGTGCGTCAGCTGACAGCCCTTCGGGCGGCCGGTGGTGCCCGAGGTGTAGACGATGGTCGCGATCGAGTCGGAGGTGGCGGTCGAGCGGTACTCGGCGACGGTCCCGTCGGAGACCTCGCGACCGGCCTCGGCCAGCGCGGCGATCGCGCCCCGCTCGATCTGCCAGGTGTGCTTCAGCTCCGGGAGGCGGTCGCGGACCTCTTCGACCACCGCGTGGTGATGGTCGGTCTCGGTGAGCACGGCGACCGCGCCGGAGTCGCCGAGGATCCACTCCACCTGCTCGGCGGAGGAGGTCTCGTACACCGGCACGGTGATGGCACCGGCCGACCAGATCGCGAAGTCCAGCAGCGTCCACTCGTACCGGGTCCGGGACATGATGCCCACGCGGTCGCCCGGGCGGATGCCGGCGACGATCAGGCCCTTCGCGGCGGCGTGCACCTCGACCAGGAACTGCGCGGCGGTCAACTCCTGCCACTGGCCGTCCACCTTGCGGCTGAGGACCGCGACGTCCGGGTGCCGCTCGGCGTTCTGGTGCACGAGGTCGGAGAGGTTACCGCCGCTCGGTACCTGGTAGAGGGCCGGAAGGCTGAAGTCGAGCAAGACTGCTCCTCGTTCGCGACGCTGCGGGACGGCAGGACGTTACTGCCCGGTAGGCAGCTTCGACCAGGGGGGTCGGGCCCGGTGTTCGAAGTGTCACACCCGGCCGGGTCCGACCAGGCCGTGACCGGGTCGTTCGAATGGCACCCTACGGTAGCCCTGCGGTGACCGGCCGGTAGCATGCCCCGCCGCCGCCCGCAGGGCACCGCCCGCGCGGCCGAGGGGATCCCCGGTCGCGATAGCCTGCTCCGGGCGGACCGGGCCGAGCGCGTCCCGGACGGACCGGCAGGCAGAGGGACGACGCGGAGGGCCATTCCATGGCGGAGCACACCAGGTCGAGCATCACCATCGACGCGACCCCGGCCACGGTCATGGCCGTGATCGCCGACTTCGCCGCCTACCCGGCCTGGACCGGCGAGGTCAAGGAGATCGAGGTCCTGGAGACCGGCGAGGGCGGCCGCGCCAGCCAGGTCCGGCTGCTGCTCGACGCCGGCGCGATCCGCGACGAGCACGTCCTCGCCTACACCTGGGAGGGCGACCGCGAGGTCAGCTGGACCCTCGTCCGCAGCCAGATGCTCCGCTCGCTGGACGGCTCCTACACCCTCGCCCCGCTGGCCGGGAACCGCACCGAGGTGACCTACCAGCTCGCCGTGGACGTCAAGATCCCGATGCTGGGCATGATCAAGCGCAAGGCCGAGAAGGTCATCATCGACCGTGCCCTGGCCGGACTGAAGAAGCGCGTCGGGGACACCTCCGGCACGACGCGCTCCGAGGGCTGACACCGCGGAACGGGGGCCGACGGCATGACGGCGACACGCACCATCCTGGTCAGCGGCGACGCGGGCGCGCCCGCGGTGGCCGCCGCCACCGCCCTGCACGCCGCCCGGCGCGGCCACCGCACCTGGCTGCTGGCGGCCGACGACCCGCACCGCACGCTGGACTCCGTCCTCGGCACCCGACTGGAGCCCGAACCGCTCGAATACGCGCCGGGCCTGGCCGTCTCCCGGATCGACGAGCAGGCCGCCTTCCGCTACGCGGTCGGCGAGCTCACCGGCCGGCTCAAGCCCGCCCTCGACCTGCTCGGCGCCGAACAGCTCGACCCCGAGGAACTCACCGCCCTCCCCGGCATCGCCCGGCTCGCCCTGCTGCGCGCCCTGCCTGCCGCCGACCAGGACGTCCTGGTGGTGCTCGCCCCGCCGCCCGCCGAGCTGATCGCCACCCTCGCCCTGCCCGAGCAGCTGGCGCGCTACCTGGACCGGCTCGTCCCCGAGCAGCGGCAGGCCGCCCGGGCGCTGCGACCGCTGCTGGCCGGACTGGCCGGGGTCCCGATGCCGGCCGAGTGGCTGTACGAGGGGCGCGGCAAGGCTGCCGCGGCGCTCGCCGAGTCCCGCGCCGCGATCACCGACCCCGGTACCAGCGTCCGCCTGGTCGTCCCGGCCGACGGCCACCCGTACGAGGAACTGCGCCGGATCCGGGCCGGGCTCGCGCTGCACGGGCACCGGCCGGACGCCGTGGTCGTGCACGGCGCCCTGCCCGAGGCCGCCGTCTCCTCACCCGACCCCTGGCTCGCCGCGCTGGCCCGCCGCCGGCAGGAGGAGCTGGCCGGGCTCGCCGGCGGGACCGACGCCCCCGTCCTGGTCACCGACCTGGCCGACGCGACCCTGGAGGGCGTCGCCGACCGCCTGTACGGGGACGGTCCCGGGCCCGAGCGGCTCGACCCGGGGCCCTGGACCGTCGAGGACCGGCTCGCCGCGGACGGCCTGCTGGTCTGGCACCTCGACCTGCCCGGCGCCGACCGGGCCGAGCTGGACCTGGTCCGCCGGGGCGACGACCTGGTGGTCGGCCTCGGCGCGCACCGCCGGGTGCTCGCCCTGCCCTCCGCGCTGCGCCGCTGCACGGTGGCCGGGGCCGGGCTGCTGGACGGCGTGCTCTCGGTGCGGTTCGCGCCCGACCCCGCGCTCTGGCCGCAGGGCTGACGGGCCGTGCGGCCTTTCCGGGGCGTACGGCCGGTCGGGTAGCGTCGGGCCGGAGGGCCGCGGGGTGCGGCCACGGCTGAGGAGGCGCCCGCGATGACCAGCACCGACGACCGCACCGAGCCCGTCGGCGACCGCGCCGGGTCGGCCCGTGAGCACGCCGAGCACGCCGAGCACGCGGGCGGAGGCGCCGAGCACGCCGAGCACGCGGGCGGAGGCGCGGGGGCGGGCGAAGGGCGGTCCGGGCCGCAGGCCGACGGTCAGGCTCACCCGTTCGGGCCGGAGCTCGGCCCGTTGGTGGACGAGGTGCGCAGGTTCGCCACCGCGCTCGGGGAGAAGGCCCAGGAGACCAGCGCCACCACCCTGATCACCCTCTCCGGCCTCGCCGACCGCCTGCGCACCCAGCAGCCGGAGGTCTACGGCCACCTCGCCGCCGCCGGCTCCGGGATCGCCGCCGCGGGCGCCGAGCTGCTGGCCGCCTACCGTGCGGCCGTGGTCGGGCACGAGAACCGCTGGACCGCCGGCCGTGGCGCGGCCGCCGAGAAGATCGACCTCGACGGGCCCGGCGGGCCGGACGGGTCCGACGGGACTGACGCGCCGTCCGCCAAGCAGTGAAACCGTAACTTCCGGAGGGTGATCGCGTTGCTCTCGTACGTCACGAGGACGGAGCCTAGGTACGACTTTTGAAGCATCGCGGCCCGGTTGCCCCAGAATTGTCTTCGAATAATGTATGCGAGGCTGTGTACGGGAGCAGACTTGGGCGGTACCGTTCCGTCCAGCGGGAACGAGTGAATAGCTGAGGGACAC
The DNA here is from genome assembly GCF_044541955.1 of Kitasatospora sp. NPDC085464. Lineage (NCBI taxonomy): Bacteria > Bacillati > Actinomycetota > Actinomycetes > Kitasatosporales > Streptomycetaceae > Kitasatospora > Kitasatospora sp. NPDC085464. The sequence continues at coordinate 108,682 of NZ_JBITTM010000012.1, read as the reverse complement.
ATGGCTCTGACCATCGGCGTCGATGTCGGCGGGACCAAGATCGCGGCAGGCGTGGTCGACGAGGCGGGCGCGATCCTGGCCCGGACCAGGGTGCCCACCCCGGCCGACCCGCAGTGGGCGGTCGATGCCATCGCGCAGGCCGTGCGCGAGCTCAAGGAGCAGCACCCCGGCGTCGCCGCGGTCGGCGTCGGCGCCCCCGGCTTCGTCGACAGCAACCGCTCCACGGTGATCTTCGCGCCCAACATCGACTGGGAGAACGAGCCGCTGCGCGGCCGCGTCGAGGAGCTCACCGGTCTCGACACGGTGGTCGAGAACGACGCCAACTGCGCCGCCTGGGCCGAGTTCCGCTTCGGTGCGGCCGTCGACCACCAGGACATGGTGCTGATCACCGTCGGCACCGGCATCGGCGGTGGCATCGTCCTGGACGGCCGGCTGCACCGCGGCCGCTTCGGCGTGGCCGGCGAGATCGGCCACCTCAACATGGTCCCGGACGGCCTGCAGTGCGGCTGCGGCGGCAAGGGCTGCTGGGAGCAGTACGGTTCCGGCCGGGCGCTGCGCCGCTACGGCCGGGAGAAGGCGGCGGCCGACCCGGTGCGCGGCCGACGGATGCTGGAGCTCAACGACGGCGTCGCCGAGACCATCCGCGGCATCCACATCACCGAGGCCGCCGAGGACGGCGACCCGCTCGCCCTGGAGTGCTACGCCGAGCTGGCCGACTGGCTGGGCCGCGGCATGGCCGACCTCGCCGCGCTGTTCGACCCGGGCGTCTTCGTGCTCGGCGGTGGCGTCTCCGACTCCGGCCGCCTGCTGCTCGACCCGGTCGCCAAGGCCTTCGAGCACTACCTGACCGGCGGCGTGCACCGCCCGCGTGCCGAGGTCGTGCTGGCCTCGATGGGTTCCGCCGCCGGCATCGTCGGCGCGGCGGACCTCGCCCGCATTCCCGCGTAGCCGCTTCCTCCCTTTTCACCCTCCCCGGGGCGCACCCCGCCCCCTCCCAGCCCGCCGGCGGCGGTGCGACCGGGCCCCGACCGATCCCGGACGCGCCGCCGCCGTCGCACGTCCGGCCCCCGCCGCGTACGGTCGGAGCCGGTGACGACGCACCCGGTGACGACGTACAGGGAGGGCCATGACCGCCGCGACCACGACCGAGGCGACGACGACCGCCGCGACCGCGACCGCCGCGACCACGACCGAGGCGAGCGCCGCGACGGCCGAACCGTTGCCGCCGGGCGGCCCGCGGCGGCTGCGCCTGCTCAGCTACAACGTCCGCTCGCTGCGGGACGACCGGCGGGCGCTGGCCCGGGTGATCCGGGCCTGCGCGCCGGACCTGGTCTGCATCCAGGAGTCACCGCGCTACTGGCGCCCCGAGGGCCAGGCGGCCGGGCTGGCCCGCAGCACCGGGACGGTCGTCCTGGCCGGCGGCGGCCGCACCGCCGCCGGGCCGCTGCTGCTCGGCCGACCCGGTGCGGCGGAGGTGCTGGGCGTGCACGACCGGCTGCTGCCCAAGACCCGCGGCCTGCACGCCCGGGGCTTCGCCACCGCGCTGCTGCGGCTGCCCGGCGCGGCGCCGTTCACCCTGACCAGCTGCCACCTGAGCCTCGACGCCGAGGAGCGGTACGGGCAGTTCGAGCTGCTGCTCGACCAGCTCGGTATCACCGAACACGGCGTCGTGGCAGGGGACTTCAACGAGCACCCGGACGGGCCGGGCTGGCAGCTGCTGGCCTCCCGGCTGCAGGACGGGTACCCGACCGCGCCCTGGGGCGGGGAGTACACCTCGGTGCCCGAGCGCCCCTACCAGCGGATCGACGGCGTCTTCGCCACGCCGGGGATCACCGTTCTGGGCTGCGGGGTGCCGCACGGACTGCCCGGTGTCACCGAGGCCGACCTGCGGGCCGCGACCGACCACCTGCCGGTGCTCGCGGTGCTCGAACTCCCCGAGGGCTGAGGGTCCGTCGTCGGCCCCTCGGCCTGCGGGCCGAACCCGCCCTTGATCCTCCGGCCGGGAGGTGGCGGACGACGGACGCTAGACGACCGCGCCGTGGTCCGGATCCTCCGGCTCGTCCTCGTCGCGGTCCCGCATCCGGGCCACCAGGGTGACGAAGCCGCCGAGGAAGGAGGTGATCCCGACCCAGGCGGGCCAGCCGGAGATCTCGCGCCAGACCACCGCGTCGACCAGCAGCAGGGCGGGGCCGCCGAGCACGGCGAGCCAGGCGAACTTGGCGGTCACGTCGGCGGCGGGCAGCGGCGGGGGCTCCGGCGGGACGTAGTGGTCCTCGTCGGTCTCCTCGTCCAGCTCGAAGTCGCGCGGGCCGGCGCCGGAGGCCGGCATCACCGGTCGGCCGGAGCGGGGGCGGGGCTGCGGGGCGAGGTCGGACAGGTCCTCCCGGCCGGCGCTGCCGTCCTTGTAGCCGCCCTTGAGCTCGTTCTGCGCGCGGAGGTTCTCGACCTCGGGCCAGTTGGGGTTGTTGAGGTCGACCGGGTCGTCGAACTGGGCGATCAGGGCGGCGAAGATCTCGTCCTGCTCGGCCTGGCTGCGCTCGGGCGCACGGCGCGGCCGGGGCTCGGCGGGGGCCTCCGCCCCCGCGGCGTCCGCGTCGGCGTCCTTCCCGGCTGCGGACGCGGACGCGGACGCCGACGCGGAAGCGGCCGCGGACGTGGAAGCGGGCGTCACGGCCCCGTCCGCGCCGGTGCGCTCCGCCGGCGCACTGCCCAGGGCGCCGTCGTCGGTGCCGCCGTCGCCGGTGGCGCCGTCCCTCGTGCCGCTGTCCCTCGTGCCGCCGTCCTTCGTCGCGCCGTCCTCGCGGGGAGCCTCGTCCCCGCCGCCCGCCGTGCTGCTCTCGTGCACTTCCGGCCCTTCAGCCATGGTGATCATCCGATTCGACCCGGGTTGCGCCCGCCGCGTGCGCGGGGGCCAGCCGTCGGATGAAGTCCTGGCTGGCCGCGAATATTTCCGCCGCGTCGTGGTCCAGCGTCGCGACGTGGAAGCTGCGCTCGCACAGCCGCTCCGTCACGTCGGTCGAGGATATCCGGGCCAGCACCAGTTCCGAGTTGGCCGGAGAGACCACGTGGTCCTGCGGGCTGTGGAAGAGCAGCACCGGCTGGGTCACCTCAGGCAGCCGGCGCTGGACCTCCTGCCACAGCCGGCTCAGCGACCAGGCGGCGTGCAGCGGGGTCCGGTCGTAGCCGAACTCGGTCACGCCGTCCTTGGCGATGTCGTCGGCGATCCCGGGCAGGCTCGGCACCAGGTGGCGCAGCACCGGAAGCAGCACACTGGCGGGGGTGTCCGAGCGCACCGACGGGTTGACCAGCACCAGGCCGGACACCGTCGGACCGTGCAGCGCGGCGAGCCGCAGCGACAGCGCCCCGCCCATCGACAGCCCGAAGACGAAGACCCGCTCGCACTCGTCGGCCAGCGTCAGCAGCTCGCGCTCGACCCCGGCGTACCAGTCCTCCCAGCGGGTGAGCTGCATGTCCTGCCAGCGGGTGCCGTGGCCGGGCAGCAGCGGCAGCGAGACGGTGAACCCGGCCGCGGCCAGCTCCTCGGCCCACGGTCGCAGCGACTGCGGCGACCCGGTGAAGCCGTGACAGAGCAGGACCCCCACCGGTCCGCCGTGGTGGCGGTACGGTTCGGCACCGGGCAGCAACGACATGGCGGACTCCTTCGCGGGCGGGTGGCGCTGGGGGAGGGACGCTGGACGGGAAGCTGCTGGAATCCGCATCGTCCCACGCCCCGCGCCGGGTCGTACACCCCCGCCGGAGGCCGGGCGCCGGCCACTTCGGCGGGGCCGGGCACAGCGGGGGGTCGCGGGGCATTAGGATCGACCGGTCCGCATAACAGGAGGCCCGGGTTGTTCTACCGACTGATGAAGATGATCGTCGCGCCACTGCTTCGGATCTTCTTCCGGCCGTGGATCGAGGGTGAGGAGAACATCCCCACCGAGGGTGCGGCGATCATTGCGAGCAACCACCTGTCCTTCTCGGACTCGTTCTTCTTCCCCGCGCTGATCAAGCGCCGGGTCACCTTCATCGCGAAGGCCGAGTACTTCAACACCCCGGGCCTCAAGGGCCGGCTGACCGCCGCCTTCTTCAAGGGCGTCGGCCAGCTGCCGGTGGACCGCTCGGGCGTGCGCGGCGCCGGCGAGGCCGCTATCCGCAGCGCCATCGCGGTGCTGGACCGCGGCGAGCTGTTCGGCGTCTACCCCGAGGGCACCCGCTCGCCCGACGGCAAGCTGTACCGCGGCAAGGTCGGCGGTCTGGCCCGCGTTGCGCTGGCCACCGGCGCCCCGGTGATCCCGGTCGCCATGATCGACACCGAGAAGGTGCAGCCGCCCGGCCAGGTGGTCCCGAACTTCGGCATCCGCCCCGGCATCCGGATCGGCCGCCCGCTGGACTTCTCCCGCTACCACGGCATGGAGAACGACCGCTTCATCCTCCGTTCGGTGACGGACGAGGTGATGTACGAGATCATGCGGCTCTCCGGCCAGGAGTACGTGGACGTCTACGCGACCGCCGCCAAGCGGCAGATCGCCGACGACAAGAAGAAGGCCGACGCCGAGCGCCGCGCCGCCGCCAAGGCGGAGAAGGCGGAGGCCGCCGAGGCCGAGAAGGCGGAGAAGGCCGCGGAGGCGGAGAAGGCCGAGAAGGCCGCCGAGGCGGACAAGGACACCGGCTCGGCCTGACGGCCCGGCCGGGCCCGGGGGAGGGGCGGATGACGGACGGCGGCAGAGCCGGCGAGGTGGGCGGCACGGTGGCGGCCGGCGGCATGTCCGTCGAACTCCCGCTGTGGCGGGCCATCTCCTACTTCCGGGTGCTGGCCCTGTGCTACGCGCTGCTGCGGTACTTCAACTCGTACCTGCACTTCCTGCACCCCGTCGCCGGCTGGATCTTCCTCGGCGCGCTCACCCTCTGGACCCTCGCCACCACCCGGGCCTTCGCCAACCCGCAGCGCTGCACCTGGTACGTCCTGGGCGTCGACCTCGTCCTCGCCGTGACCGGCATCGTGATGAGCGGCCTGACCGACGCCCCGGCCCGGATCAGCCACGGCGCGCCCACCCTGCCCACCATCTGGGCCGCCGGTACGGTGCTCGGCTGCGCCGCGAAGGGCGGCTGGCGCCCGGCCGCGGCGGCGGGCTCGGTGATCGGGGTCGCCAACATCCTGGGCCACGGCGGGCCGACCGGCGACAACATCCACAACATCGTGCTGCTGATGGTCGCCGGGTGCGCGATCGGCTACGTGATCGAGCTGGCCCGGGCCAGCGAGGCCACGCTCACCCGCGCGCTCCAGGTCGAGGCGGCCACCCGGGAGCGCGAGCGGCTCTCCCGGGACATCCACGACGGCGTGCTGCAGGTGCTGGCGCTGGTCCAGCGGCGCGGCGCCGAGCTGGGCGGGGGGACGGACGGCGGCACCGGCGGCGGCGCGGACTTCGCGGAGCTGGGCCGCCTGGCCGGCGAGCAGGAACGCGCGCTGCGGACGCTGATGACCGGCGGCCCGATCCCGGCCCAGCGCGGGCCGCAGCAGCCCGACGCCGCCGAGCCGCGCGACCTCACCGCGCTGCTGCGCCCGTACGCCGACGAGCGGATCACGCTCTCCGCCCCCGGCACCCCGGTGCTGCTGCCCGCCCCGGCGGCGGGCGAGCTCGCCGCGGCGGTCGGTGCGGCCGTCGACAACGTCCGCCGGCACGCCGGCGAGGAGGCCCGGGCCTGGATCCTGGTCGAGGACGAGCCGGAGGCGGTCACGGTCAGCATCCGCGACGACGGCCCCGGGTTCGCCCCCGGCCGGCTCGGCGAGGCGGAGCGGGCCGGGCGGCTCGGGGTCTCCCAGTCCATCCGCGGCCGGCTGCTGGACCTCGGCGGCTCGGCCGAGCTGTACTCGGCGCCCGGGGAGGGCGTCGAGGTCGAACTGCGCGTCCCGAGGAAGGCCACTCCATGACCGACCAGCTGATGACGGATCAGCCGACCACCGACCGGCCGGTGCGGGTGATGGTGGTGGACGACCACCCGATGTGGCGGGACGCCGTCTCGCGCGACCTCGCCGAGTCCGGGCTGGACGTGGTGGCCACGGCCGGCGACGGCGAGGAGGCCGTCCGCCGCGCCCGCGCCTGCTCGCCGCAGGTCGTCGTGCTGGACCTCAACCTGCCCGGGCTGCCCGGCGCCGAGGTGTGCCGCCAGGTGGTCGCGCAGGACCCGGCGGTGCGGGTGCTGGTGCTGTCGGCCAGCGGGGAGCACCAGGACGTGCTGGAGGCGGTGAAGTCCGGCGCGACCGGGTACCTGGTGAAGTCCGCCGGGCGTGACGAGCTGCTGGAGGCGGTGCGTCGCACGGCGGTCGGCGACGCGGTGTTCACCCCGGGCCTGGCCGGCCTGGTGCTCGGCGAGTTCCGCCGGCTGGCGGCCGAGCCGGCCCCGGCGTCGTCGCCGGCCGCCCCGCGGCTGACCACCCGGGAGACCGAGGTGCTGCGGCTGGTGGCCAAGGGCCTGTCGTACCGCCAGATCGCCGACCGGCTGGTGCTGTCGCACCGCACCGTGCAGAACCACGTGCAGAACACGCTGGGGAAGCTGCAGTTGCACAACCGGGTGGAGCTGGTCCGGTACGCGATCGAGCAGGGACTGGACGACGAGATCTGACCGGCCCCGGGCGGGTGCGCCCGCCCGGGACCGGTCGACTCCTCCGCGCTACGCGACCGCGGCCTCGCGCAGCAGGCCCGCCACGATGTCCACGCCCTCGCGGGTGAGCACCGACTCGGGGTGGAACTGGAGGCCGGCGAAGCCGGGCCCGCGCAGGGCGTGGACGTCGCCGGTGGCGGCGTCCCGGGAGACCTCGATGCCCTCGGCGGCGAGCCCGGCCGCGTCGGCCTCCGTGCAGCGCGCGGTGAAGGTGTTGTAGAACCCGACCGTCCGCTTGGTGCCGAACAGGTCGATGCTCTCCTGCGCCCCCTGGTACGGGACGGCCTTGCGGCCGAGCGCCAGTCCGAGCTCGGCGGAGAGCAGCTGGTGGCTGAGGCAGACCGCGAGCAGCGGCGCCGGCCGGGTGCCGGTGCGGGCGGCGGCCAGCGCGTCCGCGACGATCGGCCGCAGCACCGCCATCTTGGGGTCGTCGGCGAGGGCCGGGTCGCCGGGGCCGGGGCCGAGCACCAGCGGGCCGCGGTGCGCCGCGACCAGTGCGCGCAGCTCCGGCGTGTCGTAGCGGACGACCGTCACCCGGTGGCCGAGCGAGCCGAGCAGGTGGGAGAGCATCGAGGTGAAGGTGTCCTCGCCGTCCACGACCAGGGTCTGCTCGGTCTCGGTGACCTGGGCCGGGGTCTGCATCCGCAGCCAGAACGGCGCGAGGCCGGCCCGGCGGGCGCCCAGCGCGGTCTGTACCCGGTGGTCGTCGGCGAGCCGGGGGCCGGTGGGGTGGGGCAGCCGGGCGGGTGCCGGCCGGGCACCGATCGCGGTGAGCACCCCGGCGGCCTTGGCGTGGGTCTCGGCGACCTCGGACTCCGGGACGGAGTGGCGCACCAGGGTGGCGCCGACCCGGACGACCAGCCGGCCGGTGGCCGGGTCGATGTCGGCGGTGCGGATGCAGATCGGCGAGTCCAGCAGCTGCCCGCCGCTGGCGGAACGTCCGATCAGGGCGAGCGCACCGGAGTAGTAGCCGCGCCCGGAGGGCTCGTAGCGCCGGATGACCCGGGTGGCGTTCTCGACCGGGCTGCCGGTGACGGTGGCGGCGAACATCGTCTCGCGGAGCACCTCGCGGACGTCCAGCGAGGTGCGCCCGCGCAGCTCGTACTCGGTGTGGGCGAGGTGGGCCATCTCCTTGAGCCGGGGCCCGAGCACCTGGCCGCCGAGGTCGCCGACCGTGCACATCATCTTGAGCTCCTCGTCCACGACCATGGTGAGCTCCTCCAACTCCTTCGGGTCGTGCAGGAACTGGAGCAGCGAGTCGATGTCGGAGCCGCCCGCCGGATAGCGGTAGGTGCCGGAGATCGGATTCATCACGACGGTGCCGCCGCTCTGCCGGACGTGCACCTCGGGGGAGGCGCCGACCAGGACGCGGTCACCGGTGTGCACCAGGAAGGTCCAGTAGGCGCCGCGCTCCTGCTCCAGCAGCCGCCGGAACAGCGTGAGCGCGAGCTCCGGCCCGAAGTCCTCCAGGACGGCGTGGAAGTCGCGCCGGATCACGAAGTTGGCGCCCTCGCCGTTGCCGATCTCCTCCTCGATCACCCGGCGGACGATCGAGGCGTACGAATCGTCGTCCACGTCGAACGCGCCACCGGCAAGTGTCACCGGCAACTGCGGTAGGGCGGAGGTGAATTCGGCCAACGGGAGAACGTGCTGCTCGGTGACCGCGAGGGCCTGCAAGGGGGTGCCGTCGTCGTGTGCCTCGAAACCGCGCTCGCGGATCTGCCGGTACGGGACGAGCGCGAGCAGGTCGTGCACCGGGGAGCCGCCGGCCGGGACGCCGTCGGGCACCGGGAGGTCGGCGAGGTGCTCGTAGCTGCCGACGGTGCCCAGCAGCACCTCGACGGTGTCCGGGGCGAGGCGGGGGGTGCGGCGGTGCAGCACGGCGAAGGCGGGGGCGCCGGGGGCGGTGAGACGGGTGAGCAGGTCGGTGGCGGTGGTCACGGTACGGCTTCCTTCCGGGTGGATGGCGAGGGCGGTGCTGGTTCCGCTCCCGGAGGGCCGTCTGCTCAGACGCCGACGGCCGCCCCGAGGGGCGGCCGTCGTGTTCGTCTAGGAACGCGCGATCGGTGGGCCACCCTTGGGGGAGGCCCACCACCAGGAGTGGTTGTGCGGCGCGTGCATGGGTCGAGCGTAGCGGATTCGGCAGGACGGGTGAGCGGGCTCACGCCTTTGTCCGAGATGTGTCTCACCCCTCGGGCAATGGTCACGAATCGCTCGTGTCACCCCGTAGCCTTGGCCGTGTGACCGCTACGACTGACACTTCGAGGGCTGCCCACTCCTGGCAGTCCCTGCCCGCGGCGCAGCAGCCTGAATGGCCGGACCAAGAGGCTCTGCGCAAGACCCTTGCCGAGCTCGCCGCCTATCCGCCGCTCGTCTTCGCCGGCGAGTGCGACCAGCTGCGCGCCCGGCTCGGAGCCGTGGCGCGCGGGGAGGCCTTCCTCCTCCAGGGCGGTGACTGCGCCGAGGCCTTCGACGGTGTCTCGGCGGAGCACATCCGCAACAAGCTGAAGACCCTGCTGCAGATGGCCGCCGTGCTGACGTACGCGGCCTCGGTGCCGGTGGTGAAGGTCGGCCGGATCGCGGGCCAGTACTCCAAGCCGCGTTCCAAGTCGACCGAGACCCGCGACGGTGTGACCCTGCCGGTCTACCGGGGCGACTCGGTGAACGGCTTCGAGTTCACCCCCGAGTCCCGCATCCCGGACCCGGAGCGCCTGAAGCGGATGTACAACGCGTCCGCCGCGACGCTCAACCTGGTGCGCGCGTTCACCACCGGTGGTTACGCCGACCTGCGCCAGGTGCACGCCTGGAACCAGGACTTCGTCCGCAACTCGCCGGCCGGCCAGCGCTACGAGCAGCTGGCCCGGGAGATCGACAACGCCCTGGCGTTCATGAACGCCTGTGGTGTCGCGCCGGAGGAGTTCAAGACCGTCGAGTTCTTCTCCTCGCACGAGGCGCTCGTCCTCGACTACGAGACCGCGCTGACCCGCGTGGACTCGCGCACCGGCGAGCTGTACGACGTCTCCGGCCACATGGTGTGGGTCGGCGAGCGCACCCGGCAGCTGGACCACGCGCACATCGAGTTCGCCTCGAAGATCCGCAACCCGATCGGCGTGAAGCTCGGCCCGACCACCTCGGTGGACGAGGCGCTCGCCCTGATCGAGAAGCTGGACCCGGAGCGCGAGCCCGGCCGCCTGACCTTCATCACCCGGATGGGCGCGGGCAAGATCCGCGAGCACCTGCCCACCCTGGTCGAGAAGGTCACCGCCTCCGGCGCCAAGCCGGTGTGGATCTGCGACCCGATGCACGGCAACACCTTCGAGGCCTCCAGCGGCCACAAGACCCGCCGCTTCGACGACGTCCTGGACGAGGTCAAGGGCTTCTTCGAGGTGCACCGCGCGCTCGGCACCCACCCGGGCGGCATCCACGTGGAGCTGACCGGCGACGACGTCACCGAGTGCGTCGGCGGCGGCGACGAGGTCATGGTGGACGACCTGCACCAGCGCTACGAGACGGCCTGCGACCCGCGGCTCAACCGCAGCCAGTCGCTGGACCTGGCGTTCCTGGTGGCGGAGATGTACCGGGGGCAGTGATCCCCGCGCACGGCCGGCCCCCGGGCCGGATGTGACGAAAGCCCCTCCGGTTTCGGGGTTCCCGAGCCCGGAGGGGCTTTTTCGTACCCGGATCGCCGGGTAAGGTGAGGCTTAGTGAGCTAAGGCAAGCCTTAGTCAAGATCCACTCGACGCTTCACCCCGGGAGAGACCGCGATGTACGTGTGCATGTGCCATGCGGTCACCGAGGACCAGGTGAAGAAGGCGATCGACGGGGGTGCCAGCTCCCCCCGCCAGATAGCGAAGGGCTGCAAGGCCGGCACCGACTGCGGGTCCTGCGTGCGCCGGATCCAGGCGCTGCTCGGCGAGCACGGCGCCCGGCCCTGCCCGACCGCCCGGCTGGCCGCGAAGCTCGGCCTCGCCGACCCGCAGCCGCAGCCCGCGCAGCCGCAGCCCGCGCCCGCCGCGCCGGCGCCCGCCGCGCCGGCGCCCGCCTCCGGCCCGATCGCCCCGGTGCTCCCGCTGCGCGCGGCCTGAGGCCTCAGGACTCCGGCTGCTCGATCAGCTGGGCGAGGTAGAGCGGCTCGCCCAGCTTCGCCAGCAGTTCCAGCTGGGTGTCGAGGTAGTCGATGTGGTGCTCCTCGTCCGCCAGGATGTCCTCGAAGATGTTCGCCGAGGTGACGTCGTTCTTGGCCCGCATCACCACGATCCCGCGCTTGAGCCGGTCGATCGCCTCGACCTCGACCTGGCGGTCGGCCTCGAACATCTCCTGGACCGTCTGGCCGATCCGGACGTGGAACAGCCGCTGGTAGTTGGGCAGCCCGTCCAGGAACAGGATCCGGTCGGTGAGCGTCTCGGCGTGCTTCATCTCGTCGAAGGACTCGTGCCGGGTGTACTTGGCGAGCTTCGTCCAGCCGAAGTTCTCCTGCATCTTGGCGTGCAGGAAGTACTGGTTGATCGCGGTCAGCTCGGCGGTGAGCTGTTCGTTGAGGAACTCGATGACCTCGGGATCGCCCTGCATGGCGGTGCCTCCTGCGCTCGTCCTGGGGTGGGTCCCGTCCTGGGGGGGCCTGCGCTGGGAATCCTGGCACCGTGGCGGGAGGAAATTCCAGTAAGTTCACACTCACTAGGACATGTGTCGGAATATCCGATTTCGGCGGATTGGGCAGGCCGGCGGCCGACCGTTGGCCCGTACGGGCGGGGCGTGAATCCTCACAAAGGGGCGCGCGCCGGGGCTCGTCCGCCGTCTGTCACCATGGATCCATGGGTCAGTCCAAACACGAACCGCTGCAGCCGTCTGACCCGAGGCTCCCCCCGGGCCAGCGCGTGCAACGCGGCTGGCCCGCCCTGCACTACGGCCCGGTACCCCGCTTCAAGCCGCTGACCTGGGACCTCCAGGTGTTCGGCGCCACCGCGTCGGCGGAGAAGCACAGCTGGGACTTCGAGGCCTTCAACGCCCTGCCGCGCACCACCGTCGTCGCGGACCTGCACTGCGTGACCAAGTTCTCGGTGCTCGGCAACGAGTGGACGGGCGTGTCGGCGGCCGCGGTGCTCGACCTGGTGCCCCCGGCCCCCGGCGTCACCCACGTGATGGTCTGGGCGGAGTACGGCTACAGCGCCAACCTCCGGCTGGCCGACTTCGCCGACCCGCGCACCCTGCTCGCCACCCACCGCAACGGCGAGGCGCTGACCGCCGAGCACGGCTTCCCGGTCCGGCTGGTCGTCCCGCAGCTGTACGCCTGGAAGGGCCCCAAGTGGGTCCGCGCGGTGGAGTACATGCGGGCCGACCGGCGCGGCTTCTGGGAGGAGCGCGGCTACCACAACCTCGCCGACCCCTGGCGCGAGCAGCGGTACTCCTACCAGGAGGAGCCGGGCGAGGGCCCGCTGCGCTGAGCCCGTCCGGCGGGGCCGCGGCGAGCCGCCCGGAGGCCGCGGCGGACCGCCGGGAGCGGCTAGAAGAGCGAGAACCTGACCGTCACCGGGCTGTGCTGCGGGCGCCGCTCGCCGGCCGCCGGGGACTGGCCGTTGACCTTGACCGCGCCGAACACGTCCCAGCCGGTGGTCTGCATCGTGAAGCCCGCCGCCTGCAGCGCCTTCTGCGCCTCGTCCTTGGTCAGCCCGGTGACGTTCGGGACCGGCACCATGCCCTTGCTGACCACCAGCGAGACGGCGGCGTTCTCCTGCAGCTGCTGGCCAGCCGCCGGCGAGCTGCTGATCACCGAGCCCTCCGGCACGGTGTCGTCGTACGTCTCGGTCACACTGCCCCTGGACAGCTGGGCGCCGGCCAGGGCCGCCGCGGCGTCGGCGGCGCTCCTGCCGACGACGTCCGGCACCGCGATCCGCTTGGGGCCCTTGGAGACGGTGACGGTGATGCTGTCGCTGCGGCGGGCGCGCGCCCCCACCCCGGGGTCCGTGGAGATCACCTGCCCGGACGGGACGGACTCGCTGAACGCCTCGACGAACCTGCCGTGCAGGCCCTCCTTGTCCAGGATCCGCTGCGCCTCGGCCCGGTCCTTTCCGAGTACCCCGGGCACCGCGCCGTACAAGCCCTCGGACAGCCCGTAGGTGGCGCCGCCGACCGCCAGCACCAGCGCGGTCAGCGCGGCGGCCCAGATCACCGCCTTGCGGGGGATCCGGCGCAGCACGCCGGGCCGGCGCTCGCGCACCGGGGCGGGCTCGTCGTACGGGCGCGGCTCGGTGAGCAGCTGGTCCATCAGCTCCGGCGGCACGTCCAGCACGCTGGTGCGTTCCGTCGGCGGGGCGTCGGCGGGCTGCGGCAGCGGCTCGATCACCGAGGTCGGCTCGCTGGTCGGGTAGCGCGGACTGGGCCGGGTGGAGGCCGGCGGCTCGGCGTCCAGCTCGGCCGGGGTGAGGGTGCGGCGGGCCCGCTGGAGCGCGGCGAGCAGCTCGACCGCGTCGTACGGGCGGCCGTCGGCGGCCCGGGCGCAGGCGGCGGCCACTATGGCGTCCAGCTCGGGGCCGACCGCGGGGGCGACCAGGGACGGGGCGGGGACGTCCTCGTGCAGGTGCTTGTACATGACCTGGACGGGGTTGTCGCCGGTGTGCGGGCGGCGGCCGGTCAGCATCTCGTACAGCAGGATGCCGGCCGCGTAGACGTCGACCCGCTGGTCGGTGGGGGCGTCCGGGAGGATCTGCTCGGGGGCCAGGTAGGAGACGGTGCCCAGGACCGTGCCGCCGGTGGCGGTGTCGGCCGAGGTGGGCGCGCCGTCGGCGGTGCCGAGCACCCGGACCAGGCCGAAGTCGGCGACCTTGACCAGGCCGCCCTCGGTGATCAGCACGTTCTCCGGCTTGACGTCGCGGTGGACCAGTCCGGCCCGGTGGGCGGCGCCCAGGGCGGCGAGCACCGGCTCCAGGACGTCCAGGGCGGCCCGGACGGAGAGCGCGCCGCGGTCGCGCAGCAGGTCGCGCAGGGTGCGGCCGGGGACGTACTCCATGGCGAGGAAAACGTTTCCGCCGTCCGCGCCCTGGTCGAAGACGTTGACCACGTTGGGGTGGGTGAGCTTGGCGACCGCCTTGGCCTCGCGGATGAAACGGGCGGTGAAGCCCTCGTCGCCGGCGAGCGCCGGGTGCATCACCTTGAGGGCGACCACCCGGTCCAGCCGGGTGTCGGTGCCCTTGTAGACGGTGGACATCCCGCCGGTGGCGATGCGCTGCTCGACCCGGTACCGGTTGTCGAGCAGGGTGCCGATCAGGGGGTCGTGCAGTGCCATGTCCACCCGGCGAGTCTAGTGCCGGGCCGGGCGGCCGGACCCTGGGGACACCGCCTCAGGGCCCGGCTGTGCCCGGCTTGTGACACGCCGCCCGCCCGGGGCGCCGGGCGTTCAGAACGCCGGTCGTTCCCGGGTGTCCAGGTCGGCGCGGCCGGCCATCGCGGAGGAGGCCTCGGCGTGGAAGCGGCGCGGGATGCGGCCGGCGCGGTGGGCGAGCCGGCCCGCCTCGGCGGCGTGCCGCATCGCCTCGGCCATCAGCACCGGCTCCTGAGCCCGGGTCACCGCGGAGGCCAGCATCACCGCGGCGCAGCCCAGTTCCATGGCCAGCGCGACGTCGGAGGCGGTGCCGGCGCCCGCGTCCAGGATCACCGGGACACCCGCGCTCTCCACGATCAGCTGGAAGTTGTGCGGGTTGCGGATGCCGAGGCCGGAGCCGATCGGCGAGCCCAGCGGCATGATGGCGGCGCAGCCCACGTCCTCCAACTTGCGGGCCAGCACCGGGTCGTCGTTGGTGTACGGCAGCACCGTGAAGCCGTCGTCGACGAGGGTCTCGGCGGCGTCCAGCAGCTCGATCGGGTCCGGCAGGAGGGTCCGCTCGTCGGCGATCACCTCCAGCTTCACCCAGTCGGTGCCGAGCGCCTCGCGGGCCAGCCGGGCCGTCAGCACGGCCTCGCCGGCGGTGAAGCAGCCGGCCGTGTTGGGCAGCACGCGGATGCCGTTGCGGGTCAGCACGTCCAGGACGGAGCCCTGGGTGGAGGCGTCGACCCGGCGCATCGCGACGGTGGTCAGCTCGGTGCCGGAGGCGAGCAGCGCGCGCTCCAGGACCTCCAGGCTCGGCGCGCCGCCGGTGCCCATGATCAGCCGGGAGGAGAAGGCCGTCCCGGCGATGGTGAGCAGGTCGTCGGCCATCTCAGCCTCCCTGCACGGCGGTGAGGATCTCGATCCGGTCGCCCGCGCTCAGCGGCGTCTCGGACCACGAACTGCGGGGCACCACGGCCTCGTTGAGGGCGGCGGCGACGCCGGTGTTGGCCCGGCTCACGGTGGCCACCAGCTCGGCGAGGGTGGTCGTGGCGGGCAGCTCGCGGGGCGTGCCGTTGACGGTCAGGACGATCCCGGTCGGCGCCGTCCCGGCCCGCGCGGATCCGCGCGGCGCGGGCTCGGTGGGTGCGGTCGCGGTCGCGGTCGCGGCGGGTGCGGTCTCGGCCGGTGCGGATCCGGTCGGTGCGGTCTCGGTCATGCCTGGGCCTTCGTGGTGGAGCGGTCGGGGGAGAACCGGGTGGGGGTGAACGGCCTTGCAAGCTCAGGGAGTTCGCCGGTGGCCAGGTACTCGGAGAGCAGGTCGGCGGTCACCGGGGTGAGCAGCACGCCGTTGCGGTAGTGGCCGGTGGCGGCGATCAGCCCGGGAAGGGTGGTCGGGCCGAGCAGCGGTGCGTTGTCGGGCGAGCCGGGACGCAGCCCGGCCGAGGTCTCCGCCAGCGGGAGTTCGGTGATCCCCGGGACCAACTCGTGCGCGTCGCGCAGGAGTTCGTACACCCCTCCGGCGGTGACGGTGGTGTCGTAGCCCTGCTCCTCGGTGGTCGCCCCGATCACCAGCTCGCCGTTCTCCCGCGGCACCAGGTAGACGTGCCGGCCGCGCACCACGGCGCGGACGTTGCGGGAGAGGAACGGCCGGAAGGCGTCGGGGACGCGCAGGCGCAGCACCTGCCCCTTCACCGGGCGGATCGCGGGCAGCACGCCCTCGGGCAGACCGGCCAGCCGGTGGCTGTGCGGGCCGGCGGCGAGGACGACCTGGTCGGCGGTCACGGTCTCGTCGGTGCTCAGCCGGGCGCCGACCGCGCGGCCGCCCTCGACCAGCAGCTCCACCGCCCCGGCGGGCCGGACGACGACACCCGCCCGCTCCCCGGCCGGCAGCAGGGCGGCGAGCATCCGCCGGCCGTCCACCTGGTGGTCGTCCGCGACGTGCAGGCCGCCGCGCACACCGGGGGCGAGCATCGGCTCCAGCCTGCGGGCCTCCCGGCCGGTCAGCCACGTCGAGTCCAGGCCGAGCCGCTGGTGGAAGGCGTGTAGTTCGCGCAGCTCCTCGCGGTCGTCGGAGTCCAGCGCCACGGCGATCGTGCCGCAGCGCCGGTAGCCGGTGTCCTGGCCGCCGCTCGCCTCGGTGAGCTCGGCGGCGAAGGCCGCGTACCGCTCGTTGGAGGCCATGCCGAGCCGCAGCAACGGCTCCTCGCCGTACTGGAGCTCGGTGACCGGGGCGAGCATCCCGGCCGCGACCAGGCCCGCCCCGCCGCCGGGGGAGGGGTCGACCACGACGGTCCGCAGCCCGCGCTGCGCCGCCCGCCAGGCGACGGCGAGGCCGATGATGCCCCCGCCGATCACCAGGACGTCGGCGCGGACGTCCGATGGCATGCGTGTCAAAGCTGCTCTTCTCCCTTCGCCGGTATGACCCGGATCAGGTTCGGACGGTCGCAGGCCGTGCCAGCCCGCCTCTCAGCCCGGTTCGCCGGGCTCCCGTGATGGTGTCCCCACCATAACGCCGGGGCCGGGGGCGGCCGAAGGGCCGTACGAAGGGTGGGACGGCCCCCGGGCCGCCGCGTGGTGCTGAGTACAGTGACGGGCGTGGCAGAGCTGAGCGGAACGGATCAGGTGGTCGTCGTCGGAGCCGGGCTGGCCGGGGCGCAGTGCGCCCTGAAGCTGCGGCAGGGCGGGTGGCGCGGGCGGATCACGCTGGTCGGCGAGGAGCCGCACGCGCCGTACGACCGGCCGCCGCTCTCCAAGGACGTGCTGCTCGGCAAGAGCGACAGCACCGCCCTGGACATCGACTACGCGCACCTCGGCATCGAGGTCCGCACCGGAGTCCGGGCCGCCGGCCTCACCCCCGGAGTGCTGCACACGGACGGCGGCGACCTCCCGTACGGCTCGCTGGTGATCGCCACCGGCGCCGTCCCGCGGGCCCTGCCCGGTGCCGAGCGGGCGCACCTGCTGCACACCCTGGACGACGCGCTGGCGCTGCGCGCGCTGCTGCGCCCCGGTCTGCGGCTGGTGCTGGTCGGCGCGGGCTGGATCGGCGCCGAGGTGTCCACCGCGGCCCGCGCGGCGGGCTGCGAGGTGACCGTGGTCGAGGCGGGCGCGGCGCCGCTGCCCGGCGCGCTGCCGACCGTGATCGGCTCGGCGATGGCCGCCTGGTACACCGAGGCCGGCGTCGACCTGCGCTGCGGGGTCGGCGTGGCCGCCGTCGAGCCCGGCGCGGTGTTGCTGGCGGACGGCTCGCACCTGCCCGCCGACGAGGTGGTGGTCGGCATCGGAGCCCGGCCCGCGACCGAGTGGCTGGCCGGCTCCGGCGTCGAGCTGGACGGCTCCGGCGCCGTCGTGGTGGACGCGCGGCTGCGTACCGGCCTGCCCGGGGTCTTCGCGGCCGGCGACTGCGTCAGCTACCCCTCGGCCCGGGCCGGGGCCCGGCTCGCCGTCCAGCACTGGGACCACGCGCTGCAGTCCGGCGAGGCGGTGGCCGCCGCCGTCCTCGGCGCGGACGCGCCGCCGTACGACCCGGTGCCGTACTTCTGGTCGGAGCAGTTCGGGCGGATGGTCCAGTACGCGGGCCGGCACGCCGAGGGCGACGAGGTGCTGTGGCGCGGCGGTCCGCAGGACGACTCCTGGGCGGTGCTGTGGCTGCGGGGCGGCGTGCCGAGCGCGCTGCTGACCGTGGACCGGCCGCGCGACCTCACCCAGGGGCGGAAGCTGATCGAGCGCGGTACGGCGCTGGACCCGGCCCGCGCCGCGGACCCGGCGGTGCCGCTGAAGTCGGCCGTCGCGGGGTAGCGGCTGGTGCGCGGCAGGCCGCGGAGGTGGCAGTCTGGTGGCGTGAGTGAGATCGAAAGCAAGATTGAAGCCCTGGTCCCCGAGTGGATGTACCTCCCCGACATCTCGGAGCAGTGGGGGGTGCGGGTCACCGAGGTGCGCGACCTGGTCCGCAGCGGCGGGCTGATTGCCATCCGGCGGGGCCCGAACAAGTCGCTGCAGGTCCCTGCGGCGTTCATCGACGGCCAGGGGCTGGTCAAGCACCTGTCCGGCACCCTGACCGTGCTGCGCGACTGCGGGTACAACGATGTGGAGATCCTGGAGTGGCTCTTCACCGAGGACCCGTCGCTGCCCGGCAGCCCGATCCAGGCGCTGCGGGAGAACCGCGGCACCGAGGTCAAGCGCCGTGCCCAGGCGATGCTGATCTGATGGCCGCGGACACGCTGCGCGCCCGCCTGGCGGACGCGCGCCTCTACCTGTGCACCGACGCCCGCCGGGAGCAGGGCGACCTCGCCGAGTTCCTCGACGCGGCGCTGGCGGGCGGGGTGGACGTCGTCCAGCTGCGCGACAAGGGGCTGGAGGCCAAGCAGGAGCTGGCGGCCCTGGAGGTCTTCGCCGACGCCTGCCGCCGGCACGGCAAGCTGCTGGCCGTCAACGACCGCGCCGACGTCGCGCACGCGGCCCGGCCGGACGTGCTGCACCTCGGCCAGGACGACCTGCCGGTGCCGGCCGCCCGGGCGATCCTCGGCGAGGACGTCCTGATCGGCCGGTCCTGCCACGCCGAGTCCGAGGTGGACGCGGCGATCGCCGAGCCCGGAGTGGACTACTTCTGCACCGGCCCGGTCTGGCCGACCCCGACCAAGCCGGGCCGCCCGGCACCGGGCCTCGGCCTGGTCTCGTACGCGGCGAAGCAGGCCACCGACCGTCCGTGGTTCGCCATCGGCGGGATCGACCTCGGCAACCTGGACGAGGTGCTGGCCGCCGGTGCCCGCCGGATCGTCGTGGTCCGGGCCATCACCGCCGCGGAGGATCCGCGGGCGGCCGCCGCCGAGCTGTCCCGCCGCGTGCGGTCCAGCTGATCCCGGGCCGCCGCCGTCCTCAGTACTTGCGGACGGTGGCGGCCTCGGCCAGCGCCAGCAGGACCCCGCGGGCCCGCTCGTCCACCAGCGGGGCCGCCGCCAGGGCGGCCAGCGACTGCCGCATCAGCTCCTCGATCCGGCCCTCCACCAGCTCGGGCGCGCCGCTGCGGGCGACCAGCTCGCGCAGCCCGGCGACCTCCTCGGGCGCCAGGTCCGGCGCGCCGAGCCGCTCGTCCAGGTGCCGGGCGTCCGCGGCGGGCAGGCCGCGCATCGCGTGCGCGACCAGCAGCGTCCGCTTGCCCTCGCGCAGGTCGTCCCCGGCCGGCTTGCCGGTGACCGCGGGGTCCCCGAACACGCCGAGCAGGTCGTCCCGCAGCTGGAAGGCCTCGCCCAGCGGCAGCCCGAACGCCCCGAGGGCGTCCACCAGCTCCGGTCCGGCCCCGGCCAGCAGCGCGCCGACCTGCAGCGGGCGCTCGATGGTGTACTTCGCGGACTTGTAGTGCAGCACCGTCCGGGCGCGGTCCAGCGCGCCGTCGTCCGTCGAGTCGCCGGCCACCGGCTCCAGCACGTCCAGGTACTGGCCGAGCATGACCTCGGTGCGCATCAGGTCGAACACCGGCTTGGCGGCCAGGACGGCGGCCGGCTCCAGGCCCGAGCGCAGGAACAGTTCGTCGCACCAGATCAGCAGCAGGTCGCCGAGCAGCACCGCGGCCGAGGCGCCGTACTGCTCGCGGTCGCCGCGCCAGCCGCTGTCGCGGTGCAGCGCCTCGAAGCGGCGGTGGATCGAGGGCAGGCCGCGGCGGGTGTCGCTGCGGTCCATCAGGTCGTCGTGCACCAGGGCACTCGCCTGGAGCAGTTCCAGGGCGGCGGCCGCGTTGGCGATCCCGTCGCCCCCGGGGGGCGTGGCCGGGCCGCCGGCGGCGCGCCAGCCCCAGTAGCAGAAGGCCGGGCGCAGCCGCTTGCCGCCGTCCAGCAGGAAGTCGCGCAGCGCGTCGGAGGCGGGCACCAGCTGGGGCGAGATCTTGCCGAGCAGCGCGGACTGGCCGTCCATGAACGCGGCGAGCGCGGCGTTGACGCGTGTGCGGACGTCCTCCACGTCAATGGGGTTGGCCGGCCGGGTGCTGGACGAGGTCACGATGGGGCTCCGCTGGTTCTCTGGGGTGCAGCAAGCGTAGCGGGGCGGCCGGGAACGGGCGTGCGAGCGGGCCCGCGGGGGTGGTGCGACGGGGTCGGCGGACGCGGTGCGACGGGCCCGGAAGGGACGGCGGGGGCCAATCGGAATGCCGTCCATCAGTTGTCTCAATCCGTGGAACCGAGTTGTCCGGTCTCCTCGAAGGCCGGATAGCCTGCCAGCATGGCACTCGGAATCGCTTCCACGAGAGCGGATCGCGCACTGACCGTCCGCGAGCTCCTGGCGGCCGGCAAGCGCTCCTTCTCCTTCGAGTTCATGCCGCCGCGCACCGAGGTCGGCGAGCAGAAGCTCTGGGACGCCATCCGTCGACTCGAACCGCTCGACCCGAACTTCGTCTGCATGACGTACGGCGCGGGCGGCTCCTCGCGCGAGCGCACGGTCAACATGGTCGGCCGGATCGCCACCGAGACCACGCTCACGCCGGTCGCGCACCTGACCGCCGTCGACCACTCGATCGCGGAGCTGCGCAACATCATCGGCCAGTACGCGGACCAGGGCGTGCGCAACGTCCTCGCGGTCCGGGGCGACCCGCCCGGCGACCCGATGGGCGAGTGGGTCAGTCACCCCGACGGCGTCACCTACGCGTACGAGCTGGTGGAGCTGATCAAGGGCATCGGCGACTTCTGCGTCGGCGTCGCGGCCTCGCCGAACATGCACCCGCGCTCGACGAACTGGGACGACGACATCCGGCACTTCGTGGCGAAGATCCGCTCCGGGGCCGACTACGCGATCACCCAGATGTTCTTCGAGGTGGACGACTACCTGCGGCTGCGCGACCGGGTGATCGCCGCGGGCTGCGAGACGCCGATCATCCCGGAGATCATGCCGGTCACCAACGCCAAGCAGCTGGAGCGCTTCCCGCAGCTCAGCGGCTCGGCCTTCCCGGCCGACCTGGAGGCCCGCCTGCGGGCGGCCATCGACGACCCGGCGGCGCTGCGGGCCGTCGGCATGGAGCACGCCACCGCGATGGCCGAACGGCTCCTCGCCGAGGGCGCGCCCGGTCTGCACTTCATCACGCTGAACCACTCGACGGCGACGCTGGAGATCTACCAGAACCTCGGGCTGCACCAGCGCTGAGGTCCCGCGGCCGGCCCGAGCAGGGCGGGTCCGGTCGTCCGGGTGGTCCTTGCGACCGGCGTGCTGACGCCGGGCGTTCACGGGCCCGTCACCGTCCCGACGGTGGCGGGCTCGGTCGTGTGCGGTCGGTACCGGGTGCGCCGGGAACGCGATGCGGTACCCCGGCCGTTGAACCGGTACAGTCGCCGCACACCCGCGGCGGACACGTGCGGGCACGCGACTGGAGGTAGCGGGCGGATGGGCATCGGATACCTGCTGCTGTACGCCGCGTTGGCGGTGGTGGCGCTCTGGCTGGTCGCCGAGGTGCTGCTGCAGAACCGGGCGCCGGTGCACTGGCGGGTCCTGGCCCTGGTCGGCTTCCTGGGCGTGGCCGGCGGGATGGGCGCCGGGTCGGTCGTGGTGATCGGGGCCGGTGCGGCGCTGTTCGCGGTCGGCCAGACCTTCGTCACGCTGTCGGTCAAGCGCGGCTACCGCGACGGCTGGTCCCTGCGGAAGGCCGACGGCAGCCTGCCGGGCCCGCTCGCCAAGGTGCCGCTGCTCGGCGCCCTCACCGGCGGCGGGGCCGCGGTGGCGGCGGCCGTGGTCGCCGAGGAGCGGATCGGCGAGGTCAGCGCCGTCGAGGAGCCCCCGGCCTTCGAGCCGACGCCGACGCCCGAGGACGAGCCGCAGGTCGAGCAGACCGCCGCGTTCGAGATGCAGGAACTCGCCCAGGACGGCATCTACGCCCCCGCCTACTACGAGCAGCAGCAGCCGCAGCAGCAGGCCCAGGACCCGTATGCCGCCACGGCCTACCAGGGCGGCTACGACCAGCAGCAGTGGCAGACCCAGCAGCAGCCCGCCTTCGCCTACGACCAGTCCTACGGCGGCTACCCGCAGCAGGACCTGCAGCAGGACCCGTACGGCGCCTACCAGCAGCAGGGCCAGCAGCCGGGCCAGCAGCAGGACCCGTACGCGGGCTACCAGCAGCAACAGCAGACCTGGGACCCGAACGCCCACCAGCACCAGCAGCAGTGGCAGCCCCAGCCCGACCCGCAGGCCCAGGGCATCCCGCAGCAGCAGGCGTACGACCAGAACTACGGCTACCAGCAGCAGAACACCTGGCACCAGGGCTGACGAACCCGGGGTGGGCTGCCGGGCCTAGGCCGGCCCCACCAGGTTGGCGGCGATGCAGGCCGACATGCCGACGCGGGCCAGCCCGCCGCCGGGGTGGGCGGTGCCGCCGATCAGGTAGAGGCCGGGGACCGGGGACTCGTTGGCGGTCCTCAGCCAGCCCCCGTCCGCTCCGGCCAGCACCGGCAGGGCGACCGAGCCGCCCGGGGCGCCGGTCTCCCGGCGGGTGTCCTCCGGGGTGCGCACGACCCGCCACAGCACCCGCTCGCGCAGGCCCGGCACGGCCGCGTCGACGTGGGCGAGCAGCCGGTCGGCGTAGCGCTCGGCGACACCGGGGGCGGTCCAGTCGACGACGCCCTGCGCCGGGACGGTCGCGGTCAGCACCACGCTCTCGTGCGCGTCGTCGGGGCGCAGCGCGGGGTCGTCCGGGCGCAGCACCTGCACCGTGGGGCGCTCGCACAGCGGGCCGGCGCCGGTCAGGGCCCGCTCCTCGGCGGCGAGGTCGGGCGCGTGCACCACGGTGCGGTGGGCGGTGCCCTCCGGCCGGGCGCCGCGCAGGGCGAGCAGCACGCAGAACCGGCCGGGCGCCCCGGACGGCCGCCACGCCCCGGCCGGCTTCCCGGGCCACTCGGCCAGGCCGCGGCCGAACAGCGCGTCGGCGTCCATCGCCGAGAGCACCAGGTCGGCCTCGATCCGGCCGTCCGGCGTCTCGACGCCGCGGGCGCGGCCGTCCTCGACGACGACCCGGGTGACGGGCGTGTCGAAGCGGAAGTCGACCCTGCGCAGCTCGCAGCGCCGGTACACCGCCTCCGCGAGGGCGCGCAGGCCGCCCCGGACGTACCAGACGCCGAAGGACTGCTCCATGTACGGCAGCACGGTGGCCCCGGCCGGGGCCAGGCCCGGGACGAAGCCGTAGCGGACCGCGGACTCGAACAGCAGGGCGGTCAGGCCGGGGTGCCCGTCCAGTTGCCGCGCCGCCACGTCGTGGAGGGTCCACGGGGCGGCGCGGCGCAGCCGGGCCAGGCCGGTGCGCGGCGGGACGGGGTACGGGTCGGTGCCCAGGAAGCCGGTGTCGGCGGGGAGCGGCTCTTCGAGCAGCGGGCGGCGGGTGGCCTCCCAGACCGTCCGGCCGTCGTTCATCACCGCGCTCCAGCGGGCGCCGGAGCCGGCCCCGAAAGCCGCGTCCAGGGCCTGGCTGACCCCGCCGCGGGAGGCGTTGGGCAGGGTGACGGCGGTGCCGTCGGGGAACAGGTGCCGGCTCTCCGGATCGACCGGGGCCAGCTCGACCAACTGCTCCAGCGGCTCCTTGCCGGTCTTCAGCGCGAGGTCGCGGTAGACCGCGGGGAGGGCGAGCAGCCCCGGCCCGGTGTCGAAGGCGAAGCCGTCGCGCTCGTGGCGGCCGACCATGCCCCCGTACGTACCGCTCGCCTCGCAGACCGTCACCCGGTGGCCGAGGGTCGCCAGCCGGGAGGCCGCCGCGAGCCCGCTCATTCCTGCGCCGATGATGACGATCCGTGCCATGGCACCCGATCCTAGGGGCCCGGGAGGCCCGGCTCAGACCCCCGGCTGCCGGGCGTACGCGCCCTGCACGCCCTGCGCGGCCTTGGCGGCCCGGCGCTCGCGGCGGCGGGCCCGGAAGGCGCGGATCTTGCCGATCACCAGGCGGACCAGCAGCAGCCCGGCCACCAGGACCACGGCGGCGATCGAGGCGGCCAGCCACGGGTGGAAGATCGCCAGGGTGACCAGGCCGGCCACCGAGAGGTCCTCCGCCATGCTGACCACGATGTTGCTGGCCGGCTCGGGGGAGGTGTTGACGGCCATCCGCAGCGAGGCCTTCACCAGGTGGCTGACCAGCGCCGTCGTCCCGCCCATCGCACCGGCCACGACCTCGCTCAGCGAGCCGGGGTCGTTGCTCGCGATCAGGACGCCCACGGTGGCGCCGGCGATCGGCCGGATCACGGTGTGCACGAGGTCCCAGACGCTGTCCACGTACGGGATCTTGTCGGCCACCGCCTCCAGCGCGAACAGCACGGCGGCCACGACCAGCACGTCCGTGCGCTCCAGCGCGTGCGGCACCGACTGTGCGTCGGCGAACCGGCCCAGCAGGCCGAGCAGCAGCACCACCGCGTAGGCGTTGATGCCGCTGGCCAGTCCGCTGGTGAAGATCAGCGGCAGGATCGTCATGGCCTCCCCCTTCTCGTGAACCCGGGCCGTTCCGCCCGGCCCCGCCGTACCGTACCGGGAGCCGGGACGCCGTACGGCCCGGGGCCGGTTCCGCGCGGGGTCTGAGTACGGATACTCAGGTCCGCGGTTGAGTACGTCAGCGGATGGCCTCCGACCTGCGGAGACGGGAGAGTGGTGGCACCCGGGAGGAGCGGCGCGTCGGGCGCCGCCCCGCCCGGGTGGCGGATCCGTCCGTCCCTCCGGCCGTGAGTGCCGGGGGACGGCGGCGGAGATCCGCGAAACGGGGCTGGTCACGGTCCCCGCACCGCCGACACGGGGCGGCGGAGCGGGCCGGGGGGAGACCGGCCACGGGGGAAGTTCGCCACCGCCGCCCGTGGGGGGACGGCGGAGCGACGGCACACGGCGGCGGCGCGGACCGGGGGAGGGCCCGCGCCCGCCGCCGATCGCGTTTCCCGGTCTCCGTCCCGGAACGGACGGATTGTCAGTGGTGCCGTTCACGATGGAGGGGCACGGACCACCCGGTCCGCGCACTGCCTCGGAACGGGGGAGACCATGACCATCAGCCGTCCTGAGCCCGTCACCGCCCGCCTCCACTCCGCCGCCCACCCGTACACCCCGGACCAGCCGGGCGGACGCCCCGCCGGCCGGGACGTCCACCCCGTGGTCCGCCGGATCGCCGCGCCGCCGGCCGCCCTCGACCTGCTCGCCGACGCCCACCGCACCCTCGCCCGCGCCCGCGCGCTGGAGGACCCGCTGGAGCGCTACGCCACCGCGCACCTGGCCGCGCTGCGCACGGTGGCGGCCGTCCTGGCGGTGCGCGGGCGCCCGGAGAAGAACCCGCGCCGGCGCAAGGCCATCCGCAGCGCCTGGGAGGTGCTGCCCGAGGTGGCTCCGGAGCTCGCCGAGTGGGCGCTCTACTACGGCGCCGGAGCCCGCCGCCGGGCCGCCGCCGAGGCCGGGATCCGGGGTGCCGCGTCGGCCCGCGACGCCGACGACCTGATCCGCAACTCCGCCCTGTTCCTGCGCCTGGTCGAGCGGCTGCTGGGCCTGCGGGCGGTCCCGCCCGCGCCCCGGCTGCCGCTGGACGGCGACGAGCCGCCGGGCACCGCCGGACCGGCCACCCGTAAGGTGGAGGCAACCTGATCGAACTGCACGTGCCAAGGAGCCGCACCTTGTACCCGACGCGTCCCCGCAGTGCCCTGCGTACCGCCGTGGTGTGGGAGGTGGTGCGGGCAGCCCTGGAGAAGCGGGCGGCCGAGCTGGAGCAGCCGGTGCTCGACGTGGTCGACACCGGCGGCGGCACCGGCAACTTCGCCGTGCCGGTGGCCAAGCTCGGCCACCGGGTCACCGTCGTCGACCCGAGCCCGGACGCGCTGTTCGCGCTGGAGCGCCGGGCGGCCGAGGCCGGCGTGACGGACCTGGTGCGCGCCGTCCAGGGCGACACCCAGACGCTGCCCGAGCTGGTCGCCCCCGGCACCGTGGACGCGGTGCTCTGCCACGGCGTGCTGGAGGTCGTGGACGACCCGGCCGAGGCGCTCGGCAGCCTGGCGGGCACCCTCCGCAAGGGCGGTCTGGTCAGCCTGCTGGCCGCCAACCGCAACGGCGCCGTGCTGGCCCGCGCGCTGGCCGGCCACTTCAACGAGGCCCGCACGGTGCTCTCCGCCACCGACGGCCGCTGGGGCGAGAACGACCCGATGCCGCGCCGCTTCACCGGCGAGGAGCTGTCCGGCCTGGCCGAGGCCGCCGGTCTGCGGGTGGAGTCGGTGCACGGCGTCCGGGTCTTCGCCGACCTCGTCCCCGGGGTGCTGGTGGACACCGAGCCGGGCGCGCTGGAGGCGCTGCTGAAGCTGGAGGAGGCCGCCGCCGAGCAGCCCGCCTTCCACGCCGTGGCGACCCAGCTGCACCTGCTGGCCACCCTGGCCTGAGCCGCCCCCGCCGGGCCTCCGCGAGACCTCCGCGGGACCTTCGCCGCCGCACGGTTCGCACACCGTACAGCGGCGGTTCGCGTGCCCGTCGCCCGCCGGTTCCCCGGCCCGGCCGACCGGCCGGTTTCCGCTCTCCTGCGGCGAAGCTGCCCAGGTCCGGACCGATTCCAACGGATCGGGCACTTGTCCGGGGCGTGGCGCGTTGACACCGGTGCGGCCGGGCCCGGTCGAAGTGGCCCGTCCCACGCGGCGCAGACCACTCCGTAACAGGCTCACGGACCGTATGATCTGGGTAAAGCCGGAAAGCATGACAGCCGGATGCGTGGGGCATATGGACGACACGGGCCGGGCCCCCCGCACAGGCGTCCGACCGTGTTGCCCCAAGGCTGATTGGACTTGCCTCCCCGACCGGGGTGGGCGGACCGGTCGCACCCGCGACCGACGAGTAGGAGGACTCCGTGCCGCTCTCGGAGCACGAGCAGCGACTGCTCGACCAGATGGAGCGAGCGCTGTATGCCGAAGATCCCAAATTCGCGTCGGCGCTTGAGGGAACCGGGCTGCGCACCTACACCCGTCGGCGGGTCTACCTGGCCATTGCCGGATTCGTGGTGGGGATCGGGCTCTTGATGGGCGGCATGGTCGTTCCGGACCAGATCTGGGTCAGCGTCGTGGGCTTCCTGGTGATGCTCGGGTGCGCGGTGTTCGCCGTGACCGGCTGGCGCCGCGGGCCCGCGGCCCAGGGCTCCGGGCCCCGCCAGGCCGCCGCCCCGCGCCGCAAGGCCGGAATGATGGACCGGGTCGAGCAGCGCTGGCAGCGCCGCAGGGACGAGCAGACCGGCGGCTTCTAGCCACCGGGCCGTACGGCGCATCAGGACCGAAGACGCCGGGGGCGGGCAGTCGACCGACTGCCCGCCCCCGGCGTCTGCCGTGCCCGGGGCTCAGGACTCCCGGGTGTCCGACCCGGGAGCGTCCGGCCCTGGGGTGTCCTGCCCGGGCCGCCGGGTGAGGACCCGCCGGACCGGGGCGGAGACCGCCTCGACCGCCCCGGCCACCGTGGTGCCGACGGCCGTCCGGGCCGCCCGCAGCGCGTCGGAGATCCGCCACCACAGCTGCGCCGAGGACGGAGGCAGCAGCAGCGCCCGGGCGCGCCCGGCCCGGCCGACGCCCGCCCGCAGCCCGCGCCGGGCGGTGTGCACGTCGGCGGCCAGCGGCGCCTCGGTGACCTGTCCGGGCGGGGCGTACAGCACCCGCTCGGTGGCCAGCGCCAGCCGCCCGGTGGCGGCCGCGGCGTCCGCGTCCAGGTCCGCCTTCTCGGTGATCCGCCGGGCGGCCGACCGCGGGGTGCGTGACTCGTCCGGGGGAATTCCGATGTCCCAGGCGGAGTCGACCAGCTCGTCCCAGGCGGCCAGCACCTGGGCGTCGGTCAGCTCCGCGGGACCGCTCCCGCCGGGCCGGCGCCGCCCGCCGCCGCCGAGCCGACGACGGCGTACGGCCGTGCGCCAGAGCATCGGCGAGAGCAGCAGCGCGATCACCGCCAGCACCGCGGCGAAGGTGCCGAGCACCTGCCCGGACAGCAGCCAGGACTCCTCGGTGGGCTTGGCGGCGGTCTTGCCCTTGGGCCCGCAGTCGCCCAGCTGACGCTGCTTGGCGGTGCAGTCCGAGCTGCTGGACGGCGCCGGAGCGGCCGACGCGCTCTGCGGGGCCGCGGTCGCGTGCTGGGTCGGCGCGGTGGTCGGCGCGCTGGACGCCTCGGTGTAGTGGGTCGGAACGCCCCGGCTCGGGGTCGGCTCGAAGCGCAGCCAGCCGTAGCCCGCGAAGTACAGCTCGGGCCAGGCGTGGTACATCCGGCCGTTCACCGAGTAGACGTTGCCGCCCTTGGTGTCGCCGGGGGTGAAGCCCACGGCGACCCGGGCCGGGATCTTCAGCACGCGGGCCATCGCCGCCATGGTGGAGGCGAAGTGCACGCAGAAGCCCCGGCGGTCGCGCAGGAAGACCGTGATGGCGTTGCTGCCGGTGCCGGCCGCGACCGTGGTGTCGTACGTGAAGTCCGGCCCGGTGAACCAGTTCACCAGGGCCACCGCCCGGTCGTAGTCGTTCTGTGCGCCGCCGGTGACCGTCCTGGCCTGCTCGGCGACCACGCTCGGCAGGTCGGCCGGGACGGCGGTGTAGCGGTCCCGGATGTCCTGCGGTGCGGCGGCGGCCTGGCGCAGCTCGTTCGCGGTGGGCCGCAGGTCCAGGGCGCTGACGTGGTAGCGCAGGCCGCGCATCGCCTTGTCGTCGACCGGCACGACGGTGCGGGTCAGCGGGTCGAGCTTCCACTCCCCGCGGTTGGGCACCTGGACGGAGGCGGCCGGGTAGGGCATCGGCAGCCAGCTGTTCTGCAGCCGGTCGCTGACCTGGAAGTCGCCCTCGATCCGGGGGACGTTGGCGTTGCGCAGGCCCTCGGGGTTCGGCATCGACACCGGGAGGTCGTTGACCGTGGTGCTGCTCAGCCGCCAGCTGGTGCCGTCGAACTGGTCCAGCGAGCCCGTCCGGAGGTAGGTCTGGTCGGCCACGTCGCTGTCCATGGTGTAGGTGAGCAGCTCGGCGTCGGTGGGCCGGGTGATCGCGGCCTCCAGGCTGACCAGTGGGTCGAGGGTGCTCGCCACGCCCCCGCCGGCGCCCTTGCCGGAGCTTCCGCCGGAGCCGGAGTGCAGCAGCCCGAGGTCCCAGTGCGGCAGGACGACGGGGAGCAGCATCGCCACGGCCAGCGCCAGGATGCCGACCTGCTGGCCGCCCGGGCTGACCCGGCCGGAGCTCACGGTGCCGCGGGGGGTGCCGCGGAAGACCCGGCCCCAGCGCGAGACCCGGTCCTGGCCCTCGGCGAAGAGCAGCACCAGGTAGCCGGCCGCGGCGAGCGCGAACCAGAACCAGCTGCTGTGGTCCCCGGCCAGGATGTTGCCGATCGAGTAGAGCGCCAGCAGCGGCAGCCCGGCCAGCGCCGAGCGGCGGTAGGTCACCGCGACGGTGTCCGCCAAGACGGCGATCAGGCCGACCGCGGAGACCAGGATCAGCCGCAGGCCGGGCGTGGGCGGTGCCGGGATCGCGTACTGCTGTATGTCGTCCAGACCGGAGGCGAAGACCTGGTCCAGGACCCGCAGCGCGGACGGACCGGGCAGCGCGGTGCCGGAGAAACCGATGACCATCAGCAGGAGCAGCACCAGCAGCTGCCCGACCGGCACCGTCCAGCGGTACAGCGGGGAGCGCCGCAGGCCGGCGCCGACCGCGGCGAGGACGACGATCACCAGGACGGCGTGGGTCAGCCAGCTGCGCGAGGTCAGCAGCGGGAGCATGCAGAGCGAGGCGAGCACGGTGGCCAGCGCCGCGTAGACGGTCAGTTTGGCCCGGGTGGTCACGCGCCGGCCTCTTCTCGGTTGGGGGCGGTCGTCTTGGCGCCTTCGGCGGCCCGCCACAGGTCCGGTACGGAGTCCCCGGCGCGCACCGGGATGACCGTCCAGCCGGCCTCGCGCAGCTTCCGGACCCGGGCGCGGAACTCGTCGCCGCCCGTGTCCGGGGCGAGCATCCGCAGGCCGGCCCAGGTGCCGGTGTCCAGCAGGAAGGCGATCGCCCCGCCGGTGCGGCTGCGCAGCCGGGCCAGCCGGGCGGTCTGCGTGTCGTCCAGCTCGCCGAGGACGGCGACCAGCAGGCCCTCGCCGCCGGTGCGCAGCGGCTCCTCGGCGCGGGAGAGCGTGCCGCCGTCGGACAGGTCGGCGACCGCGAGGGCGTCCAGGATCAGCCCGGAGGTGTCGGCGGCGTTGTTGTGGCCGCCCGCGCCGGGCCCGGGCACCGCGAGGCCGGTGTCGGTGAGCAGCTGGGTCTGGTAGCCGCGCTCCAGCAGGTGCGTGGCGACGGAGGCGACGCAGCTGACCGCCCACTCGAAGGAGGAGGCGGGGCCGCTGCCCCGGTGGCCGATCTCCCGGGTGTCCAGCAGGACGGTGGCCCGGGCCTTCTGCGGCTGCTCCTCGCGGCGCACCATCAGTTCGCCGTACTTGGCGGTGGAGCGCCAGTGCACCCGGCGCAGGTCGTCGCCGGGCCGGTACTCGCGCAGGATCACGTCGTCGTCGCCGGCCAGGGCCAGCGTGCGGCTGTGGCTCTCGCCCTGGCCGAGCCACTCGCCGCTGAGCCGGACGTACGGCAGGGCCTGGACCAGGGGGACGACGGTGAGCACGTCGGAGGCGGTGAAGGCCCGGGTCACCTCGCACATCCCGAACGGGTCGGCCAGCCGCAGCTGCAGGGGCCCGAGCGGGTAGCGGCCGCGCAGGTCGGAGCGG
Organism: Kitasatospora sp. NPDC085464; assembly: GCF_044541955.1. Classification (NCBI taxonomy): domain Bacteria; kingdom Bacillati; phylum Actinomycetota; class Actinomycetes; order Kitasatosporales; family Streptomycetaceae; genus Kitasatospora; species Kitasatospora sp. NPDC085464. The sequence continues at coordinate 78,071 of NZ_JBITTM010000012.1, read as the reverse complement.
ACCCGGTAGGAGACCTCGCGGTAGCCGCGCGGCTCGACCCGGTCCAGCACGAAGCGCGGGCGCGGCCCGAGCACGTACGGGACCTTGTCCTCCAGGAGCAGCAGGCCGGTGGGCACCCGGGAGACGTTGTCGAGCCGCAGGTGGACCCGGGCCTCCTGGCCCGCGATCGCCCGGCGCGGGCTGAGCCGGCGGCCGCTGGCCACCCGGTAGCGGGTGTTGGCGACCACCACCACGGCGACCAGCGGGAGCGCGGCGAGCAGCACGCCCACCCGCAGCAGGGCGTCCTGGTCGAGCAGGTAGGCGCAGACCACCGCGGTGATCCCGGCGGCGAGGAAGGACCGGCCGCGCGTGGTGAGGCCGCGGAACCCGGCCCGCAGCCCTGACGCGGCGTCGGACTGGGCCACCTCAGCCCCTCCGGACGGCCGGGCCGCCCTGCGGGCGCGGCAGCGGCAGCCGGGCGACCAGGTCGGCCACGATCTGCTCGGAGGTGCGGCGGCTGAGCTGGGTCTCGGCGGTCGGCATCAGGCGGTGCGCGAGGACCGGGACGGCGAGGCGCTGGATGTCGTCCGGGGTGACGTAGTCGCGGCCGTCCAGCGCGGCGGCGGCGCGGGCGGCCCGGACCAGGTGCAGGGTGGCGCGCGGCGAGGCGCCCAGGCGCAGCTCGTGGCTGTTTCGGGTGGCGCCGACCAGGTCGACGGCGTAGCGGCGGACCGGGTCGGCGACGTGCACGGTGCGGACCAGGTCGATCAGCTTGAGGATGTCGGAGGCGTGCGCGACCGGCTGGAGGTCCTCCAGCGGGCTGGCGCCGGCGTGCACGTCCAGCATCGCGAGCTCGGCCTCGGGGCTGGGGTAGCCGATCGAGATCCGGGCCATGAAGCGGTCGCGCTGGGCCTCCGGGAGGGGGTAGGTGCCCTCCATCTCGACCGGGTTCTGGGTCGCCACGACCATGAACGGCGAGGGCAGCTCGTAGCTGGTGCCGTCGATGGTGACCTGGCGCTCCTCCATGGACTCCAGCAGCGCGGACTGGGTCTTGGGCGAGGCGCGGTTGATCTCGTCGCCGACCACGATCTGGGCGAAGATCGCGCCCGGGCGGAACTCGAAGTCGTGCCGCTGCTGGTCGTAGATGTTGGTGCCGGTGACGTCCGAGGGCAGCAGGTCGGGCGTGAACTGGATGCGGCGCACGTTGCAGTCGACCGAGCGGGCGAGCGCCTTGGCCAGCATGGTCTTGCCGACGCCGGGCACGTCCTCCAGCAGCAGGTGGCCCTCGGCGAGCAGGACGGTCAGGGCGATCCGGACGGCCTCCGGCTTGCCCTCGATCACGCTCTCGACGTTGGCGCGGACCCGGTCCACGACCGCGGCGAGTTCGGGGAGCCCGACCCGCTGGTGCCCGTCCGTCCTCTGCTCGCCCCCCGCAGGACCGCCGAGACCGGCCTGATCGTTGTAGCTCGTCACCCGTTTACGCTCCCTGGCACCCTGTGCCCGCCCCGTCCCGAGGCCGGACCCCACCCCATGCTTGACGCGGCCGTCCCGGGGTCGGTTCCGATGGCGGATCCGGCGTCGGGGAGGCGGCCTGCGGCCCGGCCGCCCCAGGTGGTTCGGGGTCCGACCGGCAGGCGCATTCTCCCCCGCGCGGTGGCCAGAAGTCACCATTCGGCCGACCCCGAATGCCCGGGCACGGCTCGACCGCCCCCGGGCCCTCGCGGGCTGCCCTAGTCGATCTCGCGCAGCAGGCCGGTGTGGACGTCGAAGACGAAGCCGCGCACGTCGTCGGTGTGCGGCAGGAAGGGCGAGGTGCGGACGCGCTGCATGGACTGGCGGACGTCGCCGTCGAGGTCCACGAAGGACTCCACGGCCCACTGCGGGCGCTGGCCGACCTCCAGCTCCAGCTCGCGGCGGAAGTCCTCGGTGAGCCCGAGCAGACCGCAGCCGGTGTGGTGGATGAGCGCGATCGAGCGGGTGCCGAGGGCGCGCTGGCTGATGGTCAGGGACCGGATGGTGTCGTCGGTGACGACCCCGCCGGCGTTGCGGATGACGTGCGCGTCGCCCAGTTCGAGGCCGAGCGCCGCGAACAGGTCGAGGCGGGCGTCCATGCAGGCCACCACGGCGATCTTCTGCACCGGGCGGGCGTCCATGCCGCCGTCCTGGAAGGTCACCGCGTACTCGCGGTTGGACGAGACGAAGCGGTCGATGATCGTGGGGTGGGCAGGGGCGGCAGCGGCGTTCGGCGCGGGCCGGTCGGGGGTCACTGTCATGTCGGCGACGTTAGTGCCGATCCGGTGTCCGCGGTGGGGTGGAGAGCTACAGAACAGGCGGCTGTGATCGAGTGCATAGCCACAACCGGAGGGTTTGTCCGAGCTGGTCCCGGATGGGTCGTACGCGGTCGCGGGGCGGGGGGCGCGCGGCGGTCGTCGAGGGCCCCCGGGTCGGGCGGCCCGGGGGCCACCCCAACGGCCGCGACCTGCAGTGATCCGTACCGCCGCCCGGGTGGTGCGCCGGAGTGGACCATTGACTGGCAGGGCCCGGGCGATAGAGTTTGCGGCGCAGTGGAGCACACCCGTCGGGGCCCGTCAACCGGGCTTTCCCGGCCGGTGCGGCCCGGTCGACGCGGTCCGTGGCCTCCACCCGCTCCGTGCCCACCTGGCGCACCTTCCCCGGCGCCGGGCGGTCACGACCTTCCCCTTGAGCGGGCGGGGACCACGGGCCGCTTCGTCGTGCCGGGACACGGTGGGCGAGAATGGTCGCAGCTCCCGGACGTCGGGCTGCTCCGCACCGAGGAAGGGCGCCACCGCGCATGACCACCAACGAACCGGGCCCCAAGCACGTTCCGGTGATGCTGCAGCGGTGCATGGACGCACTGGCGCCGGCGATCTCCCGTCCCGGCGCCGTGGTGGTGGACGCCACCCTCGGCCTCGGCGGGCACAGCGAGGCGCTGCTCACCCAGTTCCCGGAGGTCCGGCTCGTCGCGGTGGACCGTGACCCGCAGGCGCTGAAGCTCTCCGGCGAGCGGCTGGCCCCGTTCGGCGACCGGGCGACCCTGGTGCACGCCGTCTACGACGAGATCCCCGAGGTGCTGGAGCGGCTCGGCATCGACCGCGTGGACGGCGTCCTGTTCGACCTCGGCGTCTCCTCGATGCAGCTGGACGAGGCGGACCGCGGTTTCGCGTACGCCCAGGACGCTCCGCTGGACATGCGGATGGACCAGACCCGGGGGATCAGCGCGGCGGAGGTGCTGAACACCTACAGCCACGGCGACCTGGCCCGGATCCTCAAGGTCTACGGGGAGGAGCGGTTCGCCGGGAAGATCGCCTCGGTGATCCTGCGGGAGCGGGAGAAGGAACCGTTCACCAACAGCGCGCGTCTGGTCGAGTTGGTGCGCAACGCCATTCCGGCGGCGACCCGCCGCACCGGTGGGAACCCGGCGAAGCGGACGTTCCAGGCGCTGCGGATCGAGGTCAACGGCGAGCTGGAGGTCCTGGACCGGGCGATCCCCGGGGCGCTGGACGCCCTCGCGATCGGCGGTCGGATCGTGGTGATGTCCTACCAGTCCCTGGAGGACCGCCTGGTGAAGCAGTACCTCGCCGCCGGGGCGACGAACACCGCCCCGCCGGGGCTGCCGTTCATCCCGGAGGAGCACCAGCCCTGGCTCAAACTGATCACCCGCGGTGCCGAGCAGGCCACCGAGGAGGAGATCGAGGAGAACCGGCGCGCCGCGCCCGTGCGGCTGCGGGTGGCGGAGAGGATCAGGGACCGACGCAAGCGGGGCTGACGAACCGGCCCCGGCGGGGTCCGAAGGGCGGAGGGAAGGCAAGTGGGGCCGGTGGCCGGTGAGGTCCGGGCGGGGCGGGGAGGACTCCCCGGACAGGGCAGGGCACGCATCACGGTCCGGCCGGGGAAACGCCCGGTCCGGGGGCGCACGCCGTTCGCGGTGCTCGTCGTGGTGCTGCTGGCGGCGGGCCTGCTCGGGCTGCTGGCGCTGAACACCGCGCTCAACGAGGGCTCCTTCGAGCTGTCCCGACTGCAGAAGCAGACCACCGTGGCGACCGACGAGCAGCAGAGCCTGCAGCACCAGATCGACCAGAGCTCGGCCCCGGACGCGCTGGCCAGGCGCGCCGCCGAGCTGGGCATGGTCCCGGCCGGGGGGATGGCCTTCCTGGACGTCCCGAACGGCGGCAAGGTGGTCGGTACGCCCGGCCCGGCGCAGGACAGCCCGCCGGTCAGGCGCTCGACGGCCGAGCCCTGGCCGACGAAGCCCGTACCGGGCGGCGCCCAGCCGAGCGCCGGGCAGTCACCGGCCGCCCAGCCGCCGGTTCCGGCGGCCGCGCCGACCGCTCCGCCCGTCCCCGCCACTCCGACGACGGCGGCCTCGGCCGGTGACTCGGTGATCCAGCTCAACCCGGCCCCGACCGCGCAGCCGAGCGGGGGTGCCGGTCGATGACGACGCCCCGTCAGCCCTCCGGAGGCTCCGGCTCCGGCAACGGCCGCCGCCCGGTGCCCCGGGGCGCCGCGCCGCGCGGCCAGTCCGCCGCCGGCCGCACCCCGTCCGCCAAGGGTCAGCCCGCGAAGGGTCAGCCCGCCAGGGGCCAGTCCGCGAAGGGGCAGCCGGTGCGCGGCCAGTCGGCGAAGGCCCAGCCCGGCAAGGCCGCGGCCGGTCGGACGACCCCGCGCACACCGCAGCCGCGAAGCCCCGAGGGCCGTCCGCCGGCCCGCAGTCAGGCAGCGGTGCGGCCGCGCCCCAAGAGCCGGCTGCCACAGCGCGCCAAGGCCCTGAAGCTGGCCGAGCCGAAGCGCCGGCTCCGGGTGATCACCGTGGTGATGTCGCTGGTTTTCTCCGTCTTCGCGGGCCGCCTGGTCCAGCTCCAGCTGGTCGACGCGGACGCGCTGGCCGCCGACGCCAACACCAACCGCTACCTGAACATCCCGATCACCGCCGAGCGCGGCTCGATAACGTCGGCCGACGGGGTGGCCCTGGCCGCCACCGTCGACGCGTACGACATCACCGCCGACCCGGCGATGTTCACCCCGGCCGCGACCGGCATCCCGGACGCGCCGGAGCAGGCGGCCGCCCTGCTGTCGCCGATCCTCGGCGTGCCCAAGGATCGGATCGCCGCCGACCTGCACACCCCGAAGACCCGCTACAAGCGGCTCGCCGCCCAGCAGACCCCGGCCGCCAAGAACCAGATCAGCGACCTCAAGTCGAGCCTGGAGAAGCAGGCCGGCTCACGGGCCTGCCAGCTCCAGAAGAAGCAGCTCGGCAAGCCCGCCGACCAGGGCGGGCGCACCCGGGTGGACAACGAGTGCGCCAACCCGCTGGCCGGGGTGTTCAACCGGGAGACCCAGAAGCGCGTCTACCCCGCCGACGGGCTGGCCGCCAACCTGGTCGGTTTCGTCAACGGCGAGGGCGCGGGCGCCGGGGGCCTGGAGCTGCAGTACCAGCAGCAGCTGGCCGGCAAGGACGGCCACAGCAGCTACGCCCAGGCGGGCGGACGGCTGGTGCCCACCGCCGGGGGCTCGATGGACCCGGCCGTGCCCGGCAGCGACGTGAAGCTGACCGTCAACCGGGACATCCAGTGGGCCGCCCAGCGGGCGATCACCGACCAGGTGGCCAACTCCGGTGCGGAGAAGGGCTACGTGGTGGTCCAGGACGTGAAGACCGGCCAGGTCCTCGCGATGGCCACCGCGCCCGGCTTCAACCCGAACGACCTGAGCCTGTCCAAGCCGGCCCAGCTGGGCAACCCGGCCCTGGTCGACGCGTACGAACCGGGCAGCACCGCCAAGCTGATGAGCCTGGCCGCCGTCCTGGACTCCGGCAAGGCCACCTGGGACACCAAGGTCACCGTCCCCAACCGGCTGGTCCGGGCCGGCCAGCAGTTCAAGGACGACGTCAACCACGACCCCTGGTACCTGACCCTGGCCGGGGTGCTGGCCAAGTCCTCCAACATCGGCACCATCGAGGCGATCGAGACCCTCGGCGGCGGCGACCAGCTCCAGGCCAACAAGGTGCTGGACGCCTACATGCGCAAGTTCGGCGTCGCCCAGCCGACCGGCCTGAACTTCCCCGGGGAGGCCTCCGGGATGCTCAAGAAGCCGGAGGACCTGGTCGCCTCGGAGAAGTACAACATCTCCTTCGGCCAGGGGCCGCTGCAGATGAACGCGCTGCAGGCCACCTCGGTCTACTCGACCATCGCCAACGGCGGGGTGCGGGTCGCGCCCAGCATCGTCCAGGGCATCACCGGCCCGGACGGCAAGTACAGCCCGACGCCGGCGGGTGAGCAGACCCGGGTGGTCAGCGAGCAGACCGCCAAGACCCTCACCTCGATGCTGGAGTCCGTCGTCGACGACGAGCAGGGCACCGGCGGCAAGGCCGCCATCCCCGGCTACCGCGTCGCCGGCAAGACCGGCACCGCCGACCGGGGGGCCGCCAACGGCGTCGGCTACGACGGCTACACCGCCTCGTTCATCGGCTTCGCCCCGGCCGACGCCCCCCGGGTCACCGTCTCCTGCACCCTCCAGGGCCCGGTCAACGGCCACTTCGGCGGGCAGCTGTGCGGGCCGGTGTTCAAACAGGTGATGGAGTTCACCCTGAAGACCCTGCAGGTCCCGCCGAGCGGCAGCCAGGCGCCCAACCTGCCAGTCGAGTGGAAGCCGTGAGCGAGCATGAGCAACGAGCGGGCCGGGCTGGACGACGGCGCGGCGCAGGGCCGGTTTGGCCCTGGGCACCCTTCGGCGGATAGCCTTCGCGCCGTGCCGAAACCCGATCAAACCACCGTGAGTCCGCCCCGCCCGACCGGGACCGCCGCTCTGCCGCTCACCGAGCTGGCCGTCCGGCTCGGTCTCGCGCCCGTCGAGGGCGGCGCCGTCACCGGCGTCACCCACGACTCCCGCGCGGTCCGCCCCGGCGATGTGTACGTGGCCTTCCCTGGCGCCAACCACCACGGCGCGGCCTTCGCCGCCAAGGCCGCCGAGTCCGGTGCGGTGGCCGTGCTCACCGACCGGGCCGGGGCCGACCTGGCGGCCGGCACGGGCCTTCCACTGCTGGTCGTGGAGCGGCCGCGGGCCGTCATGGGCGAGCTCGCCGCGATCGTCTACGGCAGCCCCTCCGAGCGGCTGCTGATGATCGGGCTGACCGGCACCAACGGCAAGACCACCACCTCGTACCTGGTCGAGGGCGGTCTGCGCGGCGCCGGGCGCCACCCCGGTGTGATCGGCACCGTCGAGATGCGGGTCGGCGACGAGCGGATCAAGAGCGAGCGCACCACCCCCGAGGCCACCGACCTGCACGCGATCCTCGGCGTGATGGCCGAGCGCGGCGCCGACGCGGTGACCATGGAGGTCTCCAGCCACGCCCTGGTCTTCGGCCGCACCGACGGCGTCGCGTACGACGTCGCGCTGTTCAACAACCTCACGCCCGAGCACCTCGACTTCCACCCGGACATGGAGGACTACTTCCAGGCGAAGGCCCGGCTCTTCCAGCCCGGCAAGTCCCGCCGCGGTGTGGTCAACGTGGACGACGAGTACGGCCGCCGGCTCGCCGCCGAGGCCAAGATCCCGGTGACGACCTTCTCCGCGGCCGGTGACCCGCAGGCCGACTGGCGGGCCGTGGACGTCGTGCTCGGCCCGGTCGGCTCCACCTTCCGGGTGCTCGGCCCGGACGGCGCCGAGGCCGATGCCGCCGTCCCGCTGCCCGGCCCGTTCAACGTCTCCAACGCGCTCGCCGCGATCACCCTGCTGGTCGCCGCCGGGCTGCCGCTGGAGCAGGCCGTGGCCGGCGTCGCCGCCGTCCCCGGCGTGCCCGGCCGGCTGGAGCGGGTCGACGCCGGCCAGCCGTTCGTCGCCGTCGTGGACTACGCGCACAAGCCGGACGCCCTGCAGGCCGTCCTCGCCTCGCTGCGCGAGGTCACCAAGGGCCGGCTGCACGTCGTCGTCGGCTGCGGCGGCGACCGCGACCCGCACAAGCGCGGCCCGATGGGCGCCATCGCCGCCCGCCTCGCCGACACCGCCCTGCTGACCAGCGACAACCCGCGTAGCGAGGACCCGCTGGCGATCCTCGCCACTATGCTGACCGGCGCCGCCGGGGTGCCCGAGGCCGAGCGCGGGGACGTCCTGGTCGTCCCCGACCGGGCCGAGGCGATCCGGCTGGCCGTCACCCGCGCCCAGGCGGGGGACACCGTGCTGGTGGCCGGCAAGGGCCACGAGCTCGGCCAGTACGTACGAGACGAGATCCGCCCCTTCGACGACCGGGAGGTGCTGCGCGAGTCCATCGCGCGGACCACCGCCGTGCGGGGCGACCGAGGAGTAGAGCAGCAGTGATCGCACTGACCCTCGCCGAGGTGGCCGCCGCAGTCGGGGGCACCCTGGACGGCGCCGATCCGGACACCCTGGTCACCGGCCCGGTCGAGGTCGACTCGCGCAGGGTGAGCCCCGGCGGCCTGTTCGCGGCCTTCGTCGGCGAGAACGCGGACGGCCACGACTACGCGGCCACGGCGATCGACGCCGGCGCCGTCGCGGTGCTGGCCTCCCGCCCCGTCGGCGTGCCCGCCGTCCTGGTCGACAGCGTGGTGGAGGCGCTCGGCAGGCTGGCCCGTACCGTGGTCGCCCGCGCCGAGGGCACCGCCGTGGTCGCGCTGACCGGCTCGGCCGGCAAGACCAGCACCAAGGACCTGATCGCGCAGGTGCTCCAGCGCCACGGTGAGACCGTCTACCCGCCGGGCTCGCTCAACAACGAGATCGGCCACCCGATGACCGCCCTGCGGGTCGAGGCCGGCACCCGTCACCTGGTCATGGAGATGGGCGCCCGGCACAAGGGCGACATCGAGTACCTCACCTCGATCACCCCGCCCCGGGTCGGCGTGGTGCTGAACGTCGGCACCGCCCACGTCGGCGAGTTCGGCTCCAAGGAGGCGATCGCCGAGGCCAAGGGCGAACTCGTCGAGGCACTGCCGGCCGACGGGGCGGCGATCCTCAACGCGGACGACCGGCTGGTGCGCGCGATGGCCTCCCGCACCAAGGCGAAGGTGGTCCTCTTCGGGGAGTCCCCGGACGCCCACGTGCGGGCGACGGACGTTCGCCTGGACGCCACCGGACGGCCATCGTTCACGCTCACCACCCCAGCCGGTTCCGCGCCCGTGCAGCTGCGCCTGTACGGTGAGCACCACGTCTCGAACGCCCTCGCCGCCGCCGCGGTGGCGGTGGAGCTCGGGATGTCCGTCGACGACACCGCCGCCGCCCTGGGCGAGGCGGGTGCGCTGTCCCGCTGGCGCATGGAGGTCGTCGACCGGGCCGATGGTGTCACCGTCGTCAACGACGCCTACAACGCGAACCCCGACTCGATGCGGGCCGCGCTGCGGGCGCTGGTCTCGATGGGGGGACGCGGTCCGGAGCGCCGCCGTACCTGGGCGGTGCTCGGCGAGATGCGGGAGCTCGGCGAGGAGAGCCTGGCCGAGCACGACGCCATCGGGCGGCTCGCCGTCCGGCTCGACGTCACCAAGCTGGTGGCGGTCGGCGGACGCGAGGCGGCCTGCATGGAACTCGGCGCGAGGAACGAAGGTTCGTGGGGTGAGGAGTCGGTGCTGGTGTCCGACGCGGACGCGGCGGTCGAGTTGCTGCGCAGTCAGCTGCGGCCGGGGGATGTGGTCCTGGTGAAGGCTTCCCGTTCGGTGGGGCTGGAGAAGGTGGCCGAGGCCCTCCTTGCGGACGGTGATGCCCGATGATGAAGCAGATCCTCATCTCCGGGATGATCGGCCTGATCCTCTCGCTGGTCGGCACGCCCGCCCTGATCAAGCTGCTGGCCCGTCAGGGCTACGGCCAGTACATCCGCGACGACGGCCCCAAGGCGCACCACAGCAAGAAGGGCACGCCCACCATGGGCGGCATCGCCTTCATCCTGGCGACCCTGATCGCGTACTTCGCCACCAAGGCGATAACGGGCGAGTCCCCGACCGCCTCGGGGCTGCTGGTGCTCTTCCTGACCACGGGCCTCGGCCTGGTCGGCTTCCTGGACGACTACATCAAGGTGGTCAAGCGCCGCTCGCTCGGTCTGCGGGCCAAGGCGAAGCTGGCCGGCCAGTCCATCGTCGGCCTGGTCTTCGCGGTCCTGGCACTGCAGTTCCACGACGACCGGGGGCTCAGCCCGGCCTCGCAGTCGCTGTCCTTCGTGCGCGACTTCAAGTGGTCGATCGGCCCGGTGCTGTTCGTCATCTTCGCGTACTTCATGATCGCGGCGACCTCCAACGGCGTGAACCTGACGGACGGTCTGGACGGCCTCGCCACCGGCGCCTCCGTGATGGCCTTCGGCGCCTACACCTTCATCGGGGTCTGGGAGTACGGCCAGAGCTGCGCCTACTTCCTCTCCGCGACGAACGCCTGCTACGACGTCCGCGACCCGCTGGACCTCGCGGTGGTCGCGGCCGCCCTGATGGGCTCCTGCTTCGGCTTCCTGTGGTGGAACACCTCGCCCGCCAAGATCTTCATGGGTGACACCGGCTCGCTCGCCCTCGGCGGCGCCCTGGCCGGTCTGGCGATCTGCTCCCGCACCGAGCTGCTGCTCATCCTGCTCGGCGGCCTCTTCATGATCATCACCCTGTCGGTGATCATCCAGGTCGGCTCCTTCCGGATGACCGGCAAGCGCGTCTTCAAGATGGCACCGCTGCAGCACCACTTCGAACTCAAGGGCTGGAGCGAAGTCCTGGTCGTGGTCCGCTTCTGGATCATCCAGGGCCTCTGCGTGGCCGTCGGCCTCGGCCTCTTCTACGCGGGATACCGGACCGGATGATCAATCCTGACTTCACTGAGCTGCCCGTCGTCGTCGCCGGACTCGGCGTATCGGGCATCAGCGCCGCGCGCGTCCTGCAGGGCCTCGGCGCCCGCGTCACCGTCGTGGACGGCGGCAGCGGGCCGGGCCTGGTCGCCCGGGCCGCCGAGCTGGAGGCGCAGGGCGTCGCCGTGCGCCTCGGCGACGGCGCGAGCCTGCCCGAGGGCACCGAGCTGATCGTCACCTCGCCCGGCTGGGCGCCGGACAGCCCGCTGTTCGCCGCCGCCGGGGCGGCCGGGGTGCCGGTCTGGGGCGACGTCGAGCTCGCCTGGCGGCTGCGCAAGCCGCTGCCGGGCACCGGCGAGCCCGCCCCCTGGCTGGCCGTCACCGGCACCAACGGCAAGACCACCACCGTCCAGATGCTCGCCTCGATCCTCACCGCAGCCGGCAAGCGCACCGCCGCCGTCGGCAACGTCGGGGTCTCGGTGCTGGACGCGGTGCTCGCCGAGGAGCCGTACGACGTGCTCGCCGTCGAACTCTCCAGCTACCAGCTGCACTGGGCGCCCTCGCTGCGCCCGTACTCGGCCGCGGTGCTCAACCTGGCGCCCGACCACCTCGACTGGCACGGCTCGATGGAGGCGTACGCCGCCGACAAGGGCCGGATCTACGAGGGCAACGTCGTCGCCTGCGTGTACAACCTGGCCGACCCGGCCACCGAGGCGCTGGTCATGGAGGCCGACGTCGAGGAGGGCTGCCGGGCGATCGGCTTCGGCCTCGGCGCGCCCGGCCCGTCGAACTTCGGCGTGGTGGACGGGCTGCTGGTAGACCGGGCCTTCGTCGAGGACCGGGCCAAGAACGCCGCCGAGCTCGGGGCCGTCGAGGACGTGAACCCGCCGGCGCCGCACAACATCGCCAACGCGCTCGCCGCGGCGGCGCTGGCCCGGGCGTACGGCGTCGAGCCGAAGGCCGTCCGGGAGGGCCTGCGGGCCTTCCGCCCGGACGCCCACCGGATCGCCGAGGTCGGCGTGGTCCGCGAGGTCACGTACATCGACGACTCCAAGGCCACCAACACCCACGCCGCGGCCGCCTCGCTGGCGGCCTACCGGCCGATCGTCTGGATCGCCGGCGGCCTCGCCAAGGGCGCGACCTTCGACGACCTGGTGCAGGGCGCGGCCGAGCGGCTGCGCGCGGTGGTGCTGATCGGGCAGGACCGGGCGCTGATCCGCGAGGCGCTGGAACGACACGCTCCGGATGTGCCCGTGATCGAGGCGGCCGAGGGCCAGACTGGCGCGGTGGCGATGGCCGAGGTCGTCCGCACGGCCGCGTCGCTCGCCCGATCGGGTGACACGGTGCTGCTGGCCCCGGCCTGCGCCTCGATGGACATGTTCACCAACTACGGCGAGCGCGGCGACATGTTCGCGGCGGCCGTCCGGGAGCTGGCGGACGCCGGGGAGTAGGGCTGCGGCACCGGCGGAGGAGCCGCAGCGGACGGAGAGCGGGGAGTGGTGGCGGGGCAGGGCAGGGCGGAATCCGGCGTGCGCGAGCAGGACGCCGCCGAGCCGTGGCGAGTGATCTCCGCCACCACGACCAAGTACAAGTCGGCCGGTCCGCTGGCCCGTGTCCAGGCCTTCCGGGCCCGGCTCGGGTACTGGCTGGACCGGCCGCTCACGCCGTACCTGCTGGTCATCGGAAGCACCCTGCTGCTGGTCGTGCTCGGCCTGATGATGGTCTTCTCGGCCTCGCAGATCCTCGCCCTGAACCAGCACCACTCGGCCCAGTACTACTTCCTCAAGCAGCTGATCGCGGCCATCCTCGGCCTGGTCCTGCTGATCTGCTTCGCCTCCGTCCCGGTGGCGGTGCTGCGGGTGATCACCTACCCGGTGATGATCGGGGTGATCGGCGCGCTCACGCTGGTCGCCGTACCGGGCATCGGGGTGCGGATCAACGGCAACCAGAACTGGCTGGATTTCGGCTTCTTCCAGTTCCAGCCGTCCGAGTTCGCCAAGCTCGCGCTGGTGCTCTGGGGCGCCGACCTGCTCGCCCGCAAGCAGAAGGCCGGCACCCTGAACTCCTGGAAGCACCTGCTGGTGCCGCTGGTGCCCGGGGCCCTGCTGCTGCTCGCGCTGATCATGTTCGGCGGCGACATGGGCACCTCGATGATCCTGGTCGCCATGGTGTTCGCGCTGCTCTGGATGGTCGGAGCGCCGCTGCGGCTGTTCGTGGCCACCGTCGGCGTGGCGGTGGTGGTCTGCACCGCCCTCGTCGTCACCGTCCCGCACCGGGCGGAGCGGCTGGGCTGCATCGGCGTGACCAAGCTCGACCCCGAGGGCGCCTGCTTCCAGGCCCTGCACGGGGTCTTCGCGTTCGCGAACGGCGGCGGCTTCGGCACCGGCCTCGGCGCCGGCGTCGAGAAATGGGGCCAGCTGCCCGAGGCGCACACCGACTTCATCTTCGCCGCGACCGGCGAGGAACTGGGCCTGGTGGGGACGCTGTCGGTGATCGGTCTCTTCGCGGCACTAGGCTACGCGGGTATCCGTGTGGCCATCGGCACGAAGGACTCGTTCGTCAGGTACGCCGCGGGAGCCGCCACCACCTGGATCATGGCGCAGGCCATGATCAACCTGGGGTCGGCGCTGGGACTGCTGCCCATTGCGGGCGTCCCGCTCCCGCTGTTCTCCTACGGCGGTTCCGCCATGCTGTCGGCCATGTCCGCGATCGGTGTGCTGCTGTGCCTGGCACGCAGCACCTCGGGCGCGAAGGCGGCCCTGGCCGCCCGGAGCAAGAACTCCCGGATCAGGAAGCGACTGGCCCGGGTGCTGCCACGACGACGAACCACAGCGCGCCCGGCCCCAGGGCCGGCACGCAGGGAGCGGTGAATTTCGGTGCATGTCGTACTCGCCGGCGGGGGGACCGCCGGTCACATCGAGCCGGCCATGGCCCTCGCGGACGCCCTCCGCAGGCACGACCCGTCCATCGGGATCACCGCCCTGGGCACCGAGCGCGGTCTGGAGACCCGACTGGTACCCGAGCGCGGCTACCAGCTGGAGCTCATCCCGGCCGTGCCGCTGCCCCGCAAGCCCACCCCGGAGCTGATCACCGTCCCCGGCCGGCTGCGCGGCACCGTCCGGGCCGCCCAGGAGATCATCGAGCGGGTCAACGCGGACGCCGTGGTCGGCTTCGGCGGCTACGTCGCGATGCCCGCCTACCTGGCGGCCAAGCGGGCCGGCGTGCCGATCGTGGTGCACGAGGCGAACGCCCGCCCGGGCCTGGCCAACAAGATCGGCGCCCGCTACAGCGACTTCGTGGCCGTCTCCACGCCCGACAGCAAGCTGCGCGACTCCCGGTACATCGGCATCCCGCTGCGCCGGACCATCGCGACCCTGGACCGCAACGCGGCCCGTCCGGAGGCCCGGCACTACTTCGGCCTCGACCAGCGGCTGCCCACCCTGCTGGTCTCCGGCGGCTCCCAGGGCGCCCGCCGGCTCAACGAGACGGTCACCGCGATCGCCCCGCGGCTGCAGCAGTACGGCGTGCAGATCCTGCACGCGGTCGGCCCGAAGAACGAGCTGCCGCAGGTCGCGGACGTCCCCGGGATGCCGCCGTACCGCCCGGTGCCGTACCTGGACCGGATGGACCTCGCCTACGCGGCGGCCGACATGATGCTCTGCCGGGCTGGCGCCATGACGGTGGCCGAGCTGGCGGCCGTCGGCCTGCCTGCCGCCTTCGTCCCGCTGCCGATCGGCAACGGCGAGCAGCGGCTCAACGCCCAGCCGATGGTCAAGGCCGGCGGCGGCCTGCTGGTGGACGACGCCGAGCTGACCCCGGACTGGGTGCTGCAGAACGTGCTGCCGGTGCTCACCGACCCGCAGCGGCTGTGGGACATGAGCCGGGCCGCCGCCGAGTTCGGCCGCCGGGACGCCGACGACCTGCTGGTCGGCATGGTCTACGAGGCGATCCAGGCCCACCGCGGCGGCCGCCGCCGTGGCTGACGGCCGGCCCGCCGACCCGCTCGAAGCGGAGCTGGAGGACGAGGAGTCCGCTCCTCGCCTCCGGCTCTCCCGGCGGGGCATCGTGGTGCTGGGGGCGCTCGGCGCCGCGGTGCTGGGCGGGCTGGCCTGGCTGGTGTTCTACTCGTCGGTGCTGGACGTGCGCAGTGTCGCCGTCCAGGGCGCGACCGACGACAAGCTGACGGCGGCCCAGGTCCGCGACGCGGTCGGCGGGCTCGGCGACGGCCCGCTGGCCCGGGTGGACCTGGACGACGTCCGGCGCCGGGTGGAGGCGATCCCCCGGGTGGCGAAGGCCGAGGTGTGGCGGGGCTGGCCGCACACCCTGCAGGTGAAGGTCGCCGAGCGCAAGGCGGTGGCCGCCGTCAAGGGGGAGGACGGCCGGTTCACCCAGGTGGATGCCGCGGGCGTGAGCTTCGCCACCGAGGCGGCTCCGCCGGACGGCGTGCCGGTGGTGGAGCTGCGACTCAGTCAGCAGGCGAACGACGTGGACGGGGTGATCTCCCGTTCGCAGCTGGTCCAGGGCGCGGTCGCGGTGGCCGCCGGGCTGCCGCCGGAGGTGGCCAAGCGGGCCGGCGCGGTGCTGGTGCACTCGTACGACGACATCGAACTGCAGCTCAGCGGGGGTGCGACGGTGCGCTGGGGGAGCCCGGAACAAATCGACCGGAAAGCCCGGGTGCTGGTGGCACTGATGAGTCAGAAGGGTACGAACTTCGACGTGACGGCGCCTGAGGCGCCGGCGGTGTCGGGATGATCCGGTAGGTTCTGTGCCAGAGGGAGGGGTTGACGCCTCGAAGTGTCGGCCCGACCCTTGGTGGTCACCCCGGTTTCCTAAGCCGGCTGATGATCACATAGGCTCAAAAGAAAAAGGGAAGCTCGGCGTGTGTCGTTGAAACACGTGCCTGGGGCCACCTAGTGTCCTGTGTCACCAGACTGTGTCCCTTGGTGATGTGACGGAGGCACAGTACTAACCCTAAAGGTCAAGTTTAGGGTTGGGGTCGGCGGTCGGCATTTCGGACATTCAGTCAGGAACCAGGCCTCCCTACCCATCGACATCCGTCGGAACGGACCCTCGCCGGGCCGGGCCGACCCGGAAATTCGAGGCGAGAGGCCTTCGACGTGGCAGCACCGCAGAACTACCTCGCAGTCATCAAGGTCGTCGGTATCGGCGGCGGTGGTGTCAACGCCATCAACCGGATGATCGAGGTCGGTCTCAAGGGCGTCGAGTTCATCGCGATCAACACCGATGCGCAGGCCCTCCTCATGAGCGACGCCGACGTCAAGCTCGATGTGGGCCGTGAACTCACCCGGGGCCTCGGCGCCGGCGCCAACCCCGAGGTCGGCCGCAAGGCGGCCGAGGACCACCGCGAGGAGATCGAGGAGGTCCTCAAGGGGGCCGACATGGTCTTCGTGACCGCCGGCGAAGGCGGTGGCACGGGCACGGGCGGCGCGCCCGTCGTCGCCAACATCGCGCGCTCCCTGGGCGCCCTGACCATCGGCGTGGTCACCCGTCCGTTCACCTTCGAGGGCCGGCGCCGGGCCAACCAGGCCGAGGACGGCATCGCCGCCCTGCGCGAAGAGGTCGACACCCTCATCGTGATCCCCAACGACCGGCTGCTGTCCATCTCGGACCGCCAGGTCAGCGTGCTCGACGCGTTCCGCTCGGCCGACCAGGTCCTGCTCTCCGGTGTCCAGGGCATCACCGACCTGATCACCACCCCGGGCCTGATCAACCTCGACTTCGCGGACGTCAAGTCCGTCATGTCGGACGCCGGTTCGGCACTCATGGGCATCGGCTCGGCCCGCGGTGAGGACCGCGCCAAGGCCGCCGCCGTGATGGCCATCTCCTCGCCGCTGCTGGAGGCCTCCATCGACGGCGCCCGCGGCGTGCTGCTCTCCATCTCGGGCGGCTCCGACCTCGGCCTGTTCGAGATCAACGAGTCGGCCCAGCTGGTCAGCGAGGCCGCCCACCCCGAGGCCAACATCATCTTCGGTGCGGTCATCGACGACGCGCTCGGCGACGAGGTCCGGGTCACCGTCATCGCGGCCGGCTTCGACGGCGGGCAGCCGCCGGCGATCGTCCGCGAGCCGGTGGTCAAGTCCACCGCCGCGCCGGAGCGCCCGGCCACGCCGCCGGCCGCCCCGGAGCGCCCGGCCGGCCGCCCGTCGTACGGGAGCATCGGCTCGGTGACGTCCCGCTCCGAGGGCGAGTCCCCGGCCGCCTCGCCGAGCCGGTCGGCCGAGACTCCGGCCGGCACGACCGCGTCCGCCCCGGTGCCGCCGCAGGTCCAGCCGGTCCGGCAGCCGTACGTGGAGAGCCCGGCGGAGGAGCTCGACGTCCCGGACTTCCTTAAGTGATCGATCACGCAGTACACGCGGGTGCTCACTTCGCCTTCACCGACCGGTGGGGCGGGGTGAGCACTTCGCCGTACGGGGAGCTCAACCTCGGCGGCGCGGTGGGGGACGACCCGCAGGCCGTCCGGGAGAACCGGGCGCTCGCCGCCCGCGAGCTGGGGCTCGAACCGGCCGACGTGGTGTGGATGAACCAGGTGCACGGCGCCGAGGTCGCAGTGGTGACGGAGCGCCAGCCGCTCGGGGAGGCCCCGACGGTGGACGCGGTGGTCACCGACCGGCCGCTCGCGCTGGCGGTGCTGACCGCCGACTGCACGCCGGTCCTGCTGGCCGACCCCGTGGCGGGCGTCGTGGGCGCGGCCCACGCCGGCCGGCCCGGGCTGGCCGCCGGGGTGGTGCCCGCGGTGGTCCGGGCGATGGTCGAACTGGGGGCCGAGCCCGGGCGGATCACCGCCGCCACCGGCCCCGCGGTCTGCGGCCGCTGCTACGAGGTCCCGGCCGGACTGCGCGACGAGGTCGCGGCCGTGGTGCCGCAGGCCTTCGCCGAGACCTCCTGGGGGACCCCGGCCCTGGACGTGCCGGAGGGAGTCGCGGCCCAGCTGGCCGCGACGGGGGTCAACGAGGTGGTGCGGTCATCGGTCTGCACCCTCGAATCCGCCGATCACTACTCCTATCGTCGTGAGCAGCGCACGGGCCGGCTCGCGAGCTACGTCTGGTTGGGCTCTGATCACTGATGACGAACGACATCTACGGACCGTTCCCGGGCGGGCCCGGCCCCTTCTTCCCCGATGAGAGGTGGCTGGCCGCACTGACCGGGGGCCGGCGGGCCCGGTACGAGGAGCTCGGGACCAACCTTGAGGTGGTCGAGCGCCGGATCGCGGCCGCCTGTGCGGCTGCCGGGCGCGCCCGGGACGAGGTCACGCTGATCGTCGTCACCAAGACCTACCCCGCCGAGGACAGCGCGCTGCTGGCCGGACTGGGTGTGACGGACGTCGCGGAGAACCGCGACCAGGACGCCGCACCCAAGGCGGAACAGTGCAGAAACCTTCCTCTTGACTGGCACTTCGTCGGTCAGCTGCAGACCAACAAGGTCCGCTCGGTCGTCGGGTACGCGAACCACGTGCACTCGGTGGACCGGCTGCGACTGGTGGAGTCGCTCTCCGCGGCCGTGCTGAAGTCGGAGCGTCCGGAGCTGGGCTGCCTGGTGCAGGTGGCGCTGGACAAGGAGCACGGCGAGGGGGTGCACCGGGCCGGGGTCGCGCCGGAGGACGTCGCGCGGCTGGCCGACGCGATCGCCGACACGCCCGGGCTGCGGCTGGACGGTGTGATGACCGTCGCTCCGCTGGCCGGTCCGCTGGCCGGGGACCCGGCCGCCGCCTTCGATCGGCTGGCGGAAATCGCAACCGCCGTACGGACGGACCATCCTGCTGCCACCATGGTCTCCGCAGGGATGAGCGGTGACCTTGAGCAGGCGATTGCCGCCGGAGCGACACATGTGCGCGTCGGAACGGCGGTACTCGGAGTGAGGTCACCCCTCAGGTAACGTCACCGAGTAAGTAGATCAGACTGCAGGACAAAATAGGACAGAATCTAGCAGCTCTCCGGAGCGCTAGCGAACCGTGGATCGCAGCTCCGCGGGTCCCACTCCACGAATCCTGACGGGCCGTCGGCCTGACGTGCCGTCGTGGATGGACCGCGGAGTCCGCAGGCAGGGCCGTACGGCCCGGGCCGCCGGGACGGAGCCGGTCCGCACGGAGCGAGCGAAGCGAGCGACCACCGGAAGGGACGCGGCTTCGCGGAGCAGCCACCGAGCGCCAGCGAGGTGGCCATGAGCGGAGGAGACAGGAGCATGGCCGGCGCAATGCGCAAGATGGCGGTCTACCTCGGCCTCGTGGAGGACGAGACGTACGACGGCCAGGGGTACGACCCCGACGACGACTACGACGCGGACCCCGAGCCGATCCGGACGGGACAGCGGACCGAGGACATTCCCCGGCCGGCCGCCGCGGCCGCCGCCACGCCCGCACCGGTCTCCTCGATCACCCCGCAGCCGGTGCCGGCGGCGGTGCCGATCCGGCAGGAGACCCCGAGGATGGCCCCCGTGTCGTCCATCACACCCGAACGCCGCCACAACCTGGAGAAGAGCGCCCCGGTGATCATGCCCAAGGTAGTGAACGAACGAGAGCCCTACCGCATCACCACGCTGCACCCGCGGACCTACAACGAGGCCCGTACCATCGGGGAACAGTTCCGTGGCGGCACTCCTGTGATCATGAATCTGACCGAGATGGACGACACGGACGCGAAGCGGCTCGTAGACTTCGCCGCTGGACTCGTCTTCGGTCTGCACGGCAGTATCGAGCGCGTGACGCAGAAGGTGTTCCTGCTGTCGCCTGCTAACGTCGATGTCACGGCGGAGGACAAGGCTCGGATCGCCGAGGGTGGGTTCTTCAACCAGAGCTGACCCGGCCACGACTTTACGTGTGGATCTGATCAACAGTGGTTGGCGACAGGTGACGAGCGGCGGGCCCCAGGGCTCGGGACCGGGGAGAGGGAAACGCGATGGACATCGTGTGGGCGGTGCTCTACTACGCCCTGACCGTCTTCCTGGTGTTCCTGCTCGTGCGGCTGGTCATGGACTGGGTCTTCCAGTTCGCGCGTTCGTGGCGGCCCGGCAAGGCCATGGTCCTGGTCCTGGAGGCCACGTACACTGTCACGGATCCGCCGCTCAAGCTTCTTCGGCGGCTCATTCCGCCGTTGCGTTTCGGGGGCGTGGCGCTCGACCTGTCCTTCTTCGTACTGATGATCATTGTGTATGTCCTGATCTCGCTTGTGCACCCCTAGTCGTAGGTGAGCGATGCGACAGGATGCCGGTGTGCCGACGATCACGTTGAGGTGAAGAGATGCCATTGACCCCCGAGGACGTTCGGAACAAGCAGTTCACGACCGTCCGCCTGCGTGAAGGCTATGACGAGGACGAGGTCGATGCCTTCCTCGACGAGGTCGAGGCGGAGCTGACCCGCCTCCTCCGGGAGAACGAGGACCTGCGCGCCAAGCTGGCCGCCGCGACTCGTGCCGCCGCGCAGAACCAGGCCAACCTGCGCAAGGAGCCGCCGCAGGACGCCCCCCGCCAGGGTGGCGCCCCGGTGCCGGCCGCCATATCCGGCCCGCCGGTCCCCGGCCAGCAGGGCCCGGGCGGCCCGCAGCAGATGGGCCCCGGCGGTCCGCAGCAGATGGGTCCGGGTGGTCCGCAGCAGATGGGCCCCGGTGGCCCGCAGCAGCAGATGGGCAACCAGCCCCTCGGCCTGCCCGCCGGCTCCGCGCCGCAGCTCCCGCCGGCCGGCGGCCCGCAGCAGCAGATGAACCAGACCATGGGCGGCCAGCAGCAGCTGGTCCAGCCGATGGGCGGTCAGATGCTGCAGCCCATGGGCGGCCCCGGTGGCCCGCAGCAGATGGGCAACCCGATGGGCCAGGGCATGGGCCAGGGTATGGGCCAGGGCATGGGTCAGCAGCAGATGCAGCAGATGGGTGGCCCCATGGGCGGCCCGCAGCAGATGGGCGGCCCCATGGGCGCCCCGATGCAGCAGCAGGGTCCCGGTGGCGACAGCGCCGCCCGCGTCCTGGCGCTCGCCCAGCAGACCGCCGACCAGGCGATCTCCGAGGCCCGTTCCGAGGCCAACAAGATCGTCGGCGAGGCGCGCAGCCGGGCCGAGGGCCTGGAGCGCGACGCCCGTGCCAAGGCCGACGCCCTGGAGCGGGACGCGCAGGAGAAGCACCGCGTCGCGATGGGCTCCCTGGAGTCCGCGCGAGCCACGCTGGAGCGCAAGGTCGAGGACCTGCGGGCCTTCGAGCGTGAGTACCGCACGCGCCTGAAGTCGTACCTGGAGACCCAGCTGCGCCAGCTGGAGTCGCAGGCCGACGACTCGCTCGCTCCGCCGCGGATCCCCGCCACCGCGTCGCTGCCGCCGGCGGCCTCGTCGATGACGCCGGCCGGTGCGGGCTCGATGGGCAGCGGTGCGCCGAGCTTCGGTGGCAACCAGCCGTCCTTCGGTGGCAGCTCGCCGTCCTTCGGCGGGAACACCTCCTTCGGTGGCAACGCCCCGGCGCCCAGCTTCGGGCAGTCCAACGGCGGCAACAGCGGTGCTCCGCAGATGCAGCCGGCCGGGATGACCCAGCCGATGGCGGCCGTCCGGCCGCAGCCGCCGCAGCCGATGCAGCAGGCTCCGGCGCCGATGCGGGGCTTCCTGATCGACGAGGACGGCGACAACTGAGGTTGTAGCAGGACCTTCCGAGGGCGCCCCCTCTCCGACTTCCGGGTCGGGGAGGGGGCGCCTTTCGTGTGCCCGGGGGAGGGGGAGGGGGCGCACCGGGGTCGCCCCCGCGCCCCCGGCGGGGCGGCGAGGGGGAGCGGGGGCGTCGCGGCGGGGGCGGCTACGGCGAAGCCGCCGTCCCCCGGGCGGGGACGGCGGCTTCGCCGGGGGTCAGGCCTTGCGGAGCTGGAAGGCGAGGCCCAGGGACTCGTCGGTGAAGGTCTCGGAGTCCCAGTCGGCCGTACCGGCGGCGAAGTCGGTGGCGAGGACCTCCTCGGCGACCAGGGGACCGTGTTCGGCGATGGCCTCGGCGGTCTCCTCCGTGGTGGCGCGCCAGCGCAGGACAATGCGGTCGGCGACGTCCAGGCCGGAGTTCTTGCGGGCCTCCTGGATCTGGCGGATGGCGTCGCGGGCGACGCCGAGGCGCTTGAGCTCCGGGGTGATGGCCAGGTCGAGGGCGACGGTGGCGCCGGACTCGTTGGCGACGGCCCAGCCCTCGCGCGGGGTCTCGGTGATGATCACCTCGTCCGGGGAGAGGGTGACCGTCTCGCCGTTCAGCTCGACCGAGGTCCGGCCGTCGGCGCGCAGTTCGGCGGCCAGGCGGGCGGCGTCGGTGGCGGCGACCGCCTTGGCGACGTCCTGCACGCCCTTGCCGAAGCGCTTGCCCAGCGCGCGGAAGTTGGCCTTGGCGCTGGTGTCGACCAGCGAGCCGCCGACCTCCGCCAGGGACTCCAGGGTGGAGACGTTGAGCTCCTCGGCGATCTGCGCGCGCAGGTCGGCGGGCAGCTCCTCCCAGCCCTGGGCCGCGATCAGCGCGCGGGAGAGCGGCTGACGGGTCTTCACGCCGGACTCGGCGCGGGTGGCCCGGCCGAGTTCCACCAGGCGGCGGACCAGCGCCATGTGGCGGGAGAGGTCGGCGTCGATCAGCGACTCGTCCGCCTGCGGCCAGGTGGCCAGGTGGACCGAGGCCGGGGCGTCCGCGACGACCGGGACGACCAGGTCCTGCCAGACCTGCTCGGTGATGAACGGGGTGAGCGGGGCCATCAGGCGGGTGACGGTCTCCAGCGCCTCGTGCAGGGTGGCCAGCGCGGCGGCGTCGCCCTGCCAGAAGCGGCGGCGGCCGCGGCGGACGTACCAGTTGGACAGGTCGTCGACGAAGCCGGAGAGCAGCTTGCCGGCGCGCTGGGTGTCGTACGCCTCGAAGGCCGTGTCGACCTCGCGGACCAGGGTGTTCAGCTCGGAGAGCACCCAGCGGTCCAGCTGCGGGCGGTCGGCCGGGGCCGGGTCGCTCGCGGACGGCGCCCAGTTCGAGGTGCGGGCGTACAGGGCCTGGAAGGCGACGGTGTTCCAGTAGGTGAGGAGGGTCTTGCGGACCACCTCCTGGATGGTGCCGTGGCCGACCCGGCGGGCGGACCAGGGCGAGCCGCCGGCCGCCATGAACCAGCGGACGGCGTCCGCGCCGTGCTGGTCCATCAGCGGGATCGGCTGCAGGATGTTGCCCAGGTGCTTGGACATCTTGCGGCCGTCCTCGGCCAGGATGTGGCCCAGGCAGACGACGTTCTCGTAGCTGTTCTTGTCGAACACCAGGGTGCCGACCGCCATCAGCGTGTAGAACCAGCCGCGGGTCTGGTCGATCGCCTCGGAGATGAACTGCGCCGGGTAGCGCTTCTCGAACAGCTCCTTGTTCTGGTACGGGTAGCCGTACTGGGCGAAGGGCATCGAGCCCGAGTCGTACCAGGCGTCGATGACCTCGGGCACGCGGGTGGCGGTGCCGCCGCAGTCGCGGCAGGCGAAGGTCACCGCGTCGATGTACGGGCGGTGCGGGTCGAGGCCGCTCTGGTCGGTGCCGGTCAGCTCGGTCAGCTCGGCCAGCGAGCCGACGCAGGTGAGGTGGCCCTCCTCGCAGCGCCAGATCGGCAGCGGGGTGCCCCAGTAGCGGTTGCGGCTGAGCGCCCAGTCGATGTTGTTGTTCAGCCAGTCGCCGAAGCGGCCGTGCTTGACCGTCTCCGGGAACCAGTTGGTGGCCTCGTTCTCGCGGATCAGCGCGTCCTTGACGGCGGTGGTCCGGATGTACCAGGACGGCTGCGCGTAGTAGAGCAGGGCGGTGTGGCAGCGCCAGCAGTGCGGGTAGCTGTGCTCGTACGGCAGGTGGCGGAAGAGCAGGCCGCGCTCCTTGAGGTCCGCGACCAGGGCCTCGTCGGCCTTCTTGAAGAACTGGCCGCCGACCAGCGGGACCTCGGGGGCGAAGGTGCCGTCGGCCAGCACCGGGTTGACCACCGGCAGGCCGTACTTGCGGCAGGTCGCGAGGTCGTCCGCGCCGAAGGCGGGGGACTGGTGGACGATGCCGGTGCCGTCCTCGGTGGTGACGTAGTCGGCGTTGAGGACGTAGTGCGCGTCCTCGATCTCGACCAGGTCGAAGGGGCGGCGGTAGGACCAGCGCTCCATCTCGGCACCGGTGAAGGACTCGCCGGTGGTCTCCCAGCCCTCGCCGAGGGCCTTGGCGAGCAGCGGCTCGGCCACGACCAGCTGCTCGTTGCCGTCGGTGGCCACCACGTAGGTGACCTCGGGGTGGACGGCGGCGGCGGTGTTGGAGACCAGGGTCCACGGGGTGGTCGTCCAGACCAGGAGCGCGGCCCGGCCGGCCAGCGGGCCGCCGGTCAGCGGGAAGCGGACGAAGACCGAGGGGTCGACCACGGTCTCGTAGCCCTGGGCCAGCTCGTGGTCGGACAGGCCGGTGCCGCAGCGCGGGCACCAGGGGGCGACCCGGTGGTCCTGGACCAGCAGGCCCTTGTCGAAGATCTGCTTGAGCGACCACCAGACGGACTGGACGTACGACGGGTCCATCGTCCGGTAGGCCTCGTCGAGGTCGACCCAGTACCCCATGCGGGTGGTCAGCTCGGCGAAGGCGTCGGTGTGGCGGGTCACCGAGTCGCGGCACTTGGCGTTGAACTCGGCGATGCCGTACGCCTCGATGTCCTGCTTGCCGGAGAAGCCCAGCTCCTTCTCGACGGCGAGCTCGACCGGGAGGCCGTGGCAGTCCCAGCCGGCCTTGCGGGCGACGTGGTAGCCCTTCATCGTCCGGTAGCGCGGGAAGACGTCCTTGAAGACGCGGGCCTCGATGTGGTGGGCGCCGGGCATGCCGTTGGCGGTCGGCGGGCCCTCGTAGAACACCCACTCGGGGCGGCCCTCGGACTGTTCCAGACTGCGCTGGAAGACCTTGTTGTCCTGCCAGAACGACAGGATCCGGTGCTCCAGGGCAGGCAGGTCCACCTGCGCCGGGACGGGGTGGTACAGAGGTGCCGCGCGCAGCGCGTCGTTGGAAGGGCGGTGGTGGGTGACGGGTTGGGAGCTCATCGCGGGCGTCTACCTCCGGCGGATGCTGTGACTGGATCCTCCGGAGGGACGAGACGGCCGGGCCGCCCCGCGGTACCACCCTCCTTGGCCGCGGTGGTGCGTTCGCGGCCCTCTTGTTTGGGCTTGCTGCCGGGTCTAGTGGACCGCTGCGGGCTCCGCGGCGGCCGTTCTTCCGGCGGCTCCGGGGTGATCTTCCCGCCGTGCACACCCCCGGGCTCGCACCGTCCCCGGGTCGCTGGTGGCTGCGTACGTCGGTACTCGTCCCATCTGCGCCTTGCAGGGCCAGTGTATCGGCCGGGCGAGTCGGTTTGTCCAAACCGTTTCGGGCGGGCGGCTGTCCGGGCGGACGGCGGGGCTGGTCAGGGCGGTCGTCGGGGTCGTGGTTAGGCGGGGGTGATCTGGGCACAACCCTGTCAGCGCGGGGCGTGGCGGCCGTGGCGGCTGCCTGGGTGGGATCGTTGCGAGGCGTCGGTATGTCATGTTGTGACCGGTTTTGATCGGGATTATCGTTCCGGCACTGGAAGCCGCCGGGAACCGGCGGCTCGATTCGTTCGTAGATGGGGTCGAAGCCATGGCTGAGAAGGGAACCGGCGCGGGTACCGCCACCAAGCGGGCACGCAAGGCCGTGGCGGTCGATCCAGGGGAGGGGACCGTGACCACTACCGCACCGAAGTCCAGCACCGACACCGTCACCGTGCCGCGCGGGGCCGAGTCCGTGGACCCGGCCACGCTGCCGGTCCTGCCCGGCGAGGACCCGTGGACCACCGAGGAGGTCCACGAGCTGCACGACGAGCTGATCAGCGAGCTGGAGCGGCTGCAGAACGAGATCGGGGCCGCCGAGGCGGCCATCTCCGGCCTGATGCGCGACTCCAACGACGGGGCCGGCGACGACCAGGTGGACGCCGGGACGAAGAACATCTCGCGGGAGAGCGAGCTGGCGCTGGCCAACAACGCGCGCGACAGCCTCGCCCAGACCGAGCGCGCGCTGGGCCGGCTGGAGGGCGTCGGCTTCGGCATCTGCGAGTCCTGCGGCAAGGCCATCGGGAAGGCCCGGATGCAGGCCTTCCCGCGGGCGACGCTGTGCGTGCCGTGCAAGACCAAGCAGGAACGCCGCTGAACCGGCCGCCGAACCGGGCGGCCGGAGCGACGCGCGGGGTCGGGCTTGCCGTACGCTCGACCCCGTAGTGTCGCCTGACGCGTCCGCACCGGCTGCGGACGGGCCCAGGCCGTCACCGGCCCACCACCCTCCCCCACCTACGGCCGGGGGAGCTCCATCGGCAGCGGAGCGGATCATCAGTACGCAAGGTTCCCCCCAGACCCGGGACGAAGCCGTCCCGTCCCCCGCCGATGCCGTGGAGGTGCCCGTGGCCGAGCCGACCGAGGCGGCGTCCGTGGACGAACCGGCGGCGGCGGAGAAGCCCAAGGGGCCGCGGCGGATCGGTGTGCTGCTGGTCGTCGCGGTGCTCGCCTTCCTGATCGACCTCGGCAGCAAGCTGCTGGTCGTCGCCCGACTGGAGAACCACTCGGCGATCAAGGTGATCGGGGACGTCGTCACCTTCCAGGTGATCCGCAACTCCGGCGCGGCCTTCGGGATGGGGCAGGCGCTGACCGTCGTCTTCACGATGATCGCCTCCGCCGTCATCGTGGTGATCTGGCGGATCGCCCGACGGCTGTACAGCCTGCCCTGGGCGATCGCGCTCGGGCTGCTGCTGGGCGGGGCGCTCGGCAACCTCACCGACCGGCTGTTCCGCTCGCCGGGCGTCTTCCGCGGGCACGTCGTGGACTTCATCTCCGTCCAGCACTTCGCCGTCTTCAACCTCGCGGACTCCGCGATCGTCTGCGGCGGGATCCTGGTCGTACTGCTCTCCTTCCGGGGCAGCAACCCGGACGGGACCGTCCACCAGCAGGGCGGCAAGGGCGAGTAGCCCCGGCGGGCGGGGAGCACGGCGCGCGGGGGCGGGCCGTGTTTCCGGCATACTCGTACGGGTGAGTACCGCAGCGCAGATCCGAAGCCTCCCCGTTCCCGACGGCCTGGAGGGCGAGCGTCTCGACGCCGCCCTGTCCCGGATGTTCGGCTTCTCCCGGACCAAGGCCGCCGAACTGGCCGCCGAAGGCAAGGTGACGCTCGACGGCGCCACGGCCGGCAAGTCGGACCGGGTGACCGCCGGTTCCTGGCTGGAGGTCGAGATCCCCGCCCCCGCCGCCCCGGTGCAGGTCGTCGCCGAGCACGTCGAGGGCATGCGGATCGTCCACGACGACGAGGACATCGTGCTGGTCGACAAGCCGGTCGGCGTCGCCGCGCACCCCAGCCCCGGCTGGACCGGCCCCACCGTGATCGGCGGGCTCGCCGCGGCCGGGTACCGGATCTCCACCTCGGGGGCGGCCGAGCGGCAGGGCATCGTGCACCGGCTGGACGTCGGCACCTCGGGCCTGATGGTCGTCGCCAAGTCCGAGCGCGCGTACACCGACCTCAAGCGGCAGTTCCACGACCGGATCACCGACAAGCGGTACCACACGCTGGTCCAGGGGCACCCGGACCCGATGAGCGGGACCGTGGACGCGCCGATCGGGCGGCACCCCAGCTCGGACTGGAAGTGGGCGGTGACCCGGGAAGGCAAGCCGTCCGTCACGCACTACGACCTGATCGAGGCGTACCGGGCCGCGTCGCTGCTGGCGATCAAGCTGGAGACCGGGCGCACCCACCAGATCCGCGTCCACATGTCCGCGCTGCGCCACCCCTGCGTGGGCGACCTGACGTACGGCGCCGACCCGACGCTGGCCAAGCGGCTCGGGCTGGGCCGGCAGTGGCTGCACGCGGTGTCGCTCGGCTTCGAGCACCCGGCGGACGGGCAGTGGGTCGAGTTCTCCAGCGAGTACCCGGCGGACCTGCAGAACGCCCTGGACGTCATCGCGGCGGAGAGCTGACATGGGCGCCGAGTCGGGCGTCGCCATTCGGGTGGCCGAGGGCGAGGCGGACCTGGCGCTGGTGCGGGAGGTCCGGCGGGAGGTGTTCATCGTCGAGCAGAACGTGCCGGAGGAGCTGGAGTACGACCGGTACGACGGCACCTCGGTGCACCTGCTCGCGGTCGGGCCCGACGGGGCCGGGCTGGGGACCGGGCGGCTGATCTTCGGCGAGCAGGCGCGCGAGCTGACCGGCGGCGTCGAGGGGCGGGTGCTGCTCGGGCGGCTCGCCGTACTGCCCGTGGCCCGGGGGACCGGGCTGGGCGCGGAGCTCGTGCGGGCGATCGAGGCCGCGGGCGCGGAGCGCGGGGCCTCGGAGGTGGAGCTGCACGCGCAGGTGCAGGCGCTCGGGTTCTACGAGCGGCTGGGATACCTGGCGGAGGGCCCGGTGTACGACGACGCCGGGATCCCGCACCGGACGATGACGCGGCAGCTGTAGGCACTCGGGGGGCGGCGCCGGACCTTCGGGGCCCGGCCCGGCAGGCCCCGTCCGTTGTGCGCTGATCCCCGCGCCCCTCTTCGGGGCGCGGGGATCCCTGCGTTCGGGGCCGGCGGTTCGGGGGTCGGCGGTTCGGGGGTGGCGCTTCGGGGCGGCGGTCCGGGGCCGCGTTCGCGGGGTGTTCGTCGCCTGGCCCGGCGAGCGCTGCCCGCCCTTATTCGGCGCCTACCCGGGCGGCGGATACGATCAGCGCCCATGGAGTTCGGTGGGGCATGGCGTCGGTGGCGCGGCCGGGGCACGACCGTCAGGCGCAGGGTGCTGGCCGGTGCGGTGGCCCTGGTGGCGGTGGCCGCGGTCGGTACGGCGACGGTGGCGTCCGGCGGTGAGCAGACGGTCCGTGAGGAGGACCGTTTCCTCAGCATGCCGGAGACGCCCGGCAGCGCGCAGCAGGTCCAGCTGGACACCTCGTTCTTCACCGCCGGCAGCGGTCCGCGCCCGGCGGTGCTGCTCGCGCACGGCTTCGGCGGCTCCAAGGAGGGCGAGCGCGATCGCGCCCGGCAGCTCGCCCGGCAGGGCTACGCGGTACTGACCTGGTCGGCGCGCGGGTTCGGACGCTCGGGCGGCAAGATCGGCCTCAACGCGCCCGACCGCGAGGTCGAGGACGTCCGGCACCTGGTGGACTGGCTGGCCCGGCGGCCCGAGGTGAAGCTGGACGGCGCGGGCGACCCGAAGGTCGGCATCACCGGGGCCTCGTACGGAGGGGCGATCTCGCTGCTGGCCTCCGCGTACGACCCCCGGATCGACGCGGTGGCCACCCAGATCACCTGGTGGAACCTGGCGGACGCGCTGTTCCCGCAGGGTGTGCAGGGCTCTGGCGCGGCGGACGGCGTGTTCAAGAAGCTGTGGGCCGGGATCTTCTTCACCACCGGCTCGGCGGCCCCCGGTTCGGCGGGCAGTCTCGGGCCGTCCGGCGGTGCGCCGCGCGAGAGCGGCGAGCCGAAGCCGGTGGCGGACGGGGACGCCGGCTGCGGGCGGTTCCTGGAGTCGCTCTGCCGGATGTACGACCGGGTCGCGACCGCCGGGCACGCCGACCCGGAGGCCGTCGCGCTGCTGGACCGCTCCAGCCCGTCCTCGGTGGCGGACCGGCTCAAGGCGCCCACGCTGGTGGTGCAGGGCCAGCAGGACTCGCTGTTCCCGCTCGACCAGGGCGACCGGATCGCGCAGGCGATCGCCGGCAACGGCGCGCCCGTGGCGGTGGACTGGTTCGCCGGCGGGCACGATGGCGGGACGGACACCAGCGCGCGGGTCGACGACCGGGTGACGGCCTGGTTCGACCACTACCTCCGGGGACAGGGGAACGACACCGGGCCGGACTTCCGGGTGACCCGGACCGGCGGTGTCGACTCGACCGGCTTCCAGGCCGTGCTGCGCGGGGCCACCGCCGGCCGGTACCCGGGACTCGGCGGGACCGGCTCGCGTTCCGTCGAGCTGGCCGGCGGGGAGAAGACCGTGGCCAACCCGCCCGGCGGGGCGCCGCCGGGGATCTCGACACTGCCGGGCATCGGCGCGCTCAGCCAGGCGGCCTCGCTGGGCGCCGGACTGTCGCTGGACTTCCCCGGGCAGAGCGCCGCCTTCGACTCCGCGCCGCTGGACTCGCCGCTGCACCTGACCGGGCAGCCGACCGTGCCGGTACGGGTGACGGCGGACCGGCCGGACGCGGTGCTGTTCGCGAAGCTGTACGACGTCGGGCCGGACGGCAAGGCGGTGCTGCCGCAGCAACTGGCCGCGCCGCTGCGGGTCACCGGCGCGGACGCGGGGCGGACGGTCACCGTGGCGCTGCCGACGGTGGACCACACCTTCCCCGCCGGACACCGGCTGCGGCTGGTGCTGGCGAGCACCGACCTCGCGTACGCCTCGCCCGTCGAGCCCGCCACCTACCGGGTCGCGCCGGCCGGGGCGGTCACCGCGCCGACCGTCGAGGAACTGGTCACCGAGGCGGCGCCGCTGCCCGCGCGGACCTGGCTGCTGCCGGTGGCCGCCGTGGTGGTGGCCGCGGGCCTGGTGCTGGCGCCGCGGCTGCGGCGTCGGCGGGCGGCCGGCGGGCCGGAGTTCGATCCGGAGCTGGCCGCCGTTCCGCTGCTGATCAGCGGGCTGAGCAAGCGCTACAAGGGCTCCCAGGACCGCTACGCCGTACGGGAGCTGGGCTTCCGGGTGGAGCAGGGGCAGGTGCTCGGGCTGCTCGGACCGAACGGCGCGGGCAAGACCACCACACTGCGGATGCTGATGGGTCTGATCCGGCCGGACGCCGGGGAGATCCGGATCTTCGGGCACCTGGTGCGGCCCGGTGCGCCCGTGCTGTCGAGGGTCGGGGCGTTCGTGGAGGGCGCGGGCTTCCTGCCGCACCTCACCGGGCGGGCCAACCTGCGGCTGTACTGGCAGGCGACCGGGCGGCCGGAGGCCGACGCCCGCTTCGACGAGGCACTGGCCATCGCGGGGCTCGGCGAGGCGCTGGACCGGGCGGTCCGGACGTACTCGCAGGGCATGCGGCAGCGGCTGGCGATCGCGCAGGCGATGCTCGGGATGCCGGACCTGCTGATCCTCGACGAGCCGACCAACGGGCTGGACCCGCCGCAGATCCGCGAGATGCGCGAGGTGATGATCCGCTACGCGGCGGGCGGGCGGACGGTGATCGTTTCGAGTCACCTGCTGTCCGAGGTCGAGCAGAGCTGTACGGACCTGGTCGTGATGGACCGCGGGCGGCTCGTCACGACCGGCGCGGTCGGTGAGATCGTCGGGTCGTCGGAGCTGCTGATGATCGGCGTCGCCGGTTCGTACGACCCGGAGTCGGCCGCAGAGAAGGTCGCCGCGCTGGCCGGCGTCGGCTCGGCGGAGGCCGTCGAGGGCGGACTGCTGGTCCGGCTGGACGGGCTGGCGGCGAGCGAACTGCTCGCGGAGCTGGTGCGGCTGGGGGTGCCGGTGGAGAGCGCCGGACCGCAGCGGCGGTTGGAGGACGCGTTCCTGTCGTTGATCGGAGGTGGTGCGGGATGAGTGCGGTCTCTGAGACTTCCGCGGTCTCGAAGGACCACGCGGAGGGGTACCGGGCGGGCCGGACGCTGCCGCTGCGGGTGGAGGCGATGCGGCAGCTGCGGCGCCGCCGCACCCTGGTGATCGGCGCGGTGCTGGCCGTCCTGCCGTTCGTCATCCTGGCCGCGTTCCAGATCGGCGGCAGCCCGGGCCGACCGGACCGGACCACCTTCATCGAGCTGGCCACCGCGTCGGGGGCCAACTTCGCCGTCACCATGCTGTTCGTCGGCACCGGCTTCATGCTGGTGATCCCGGTCGCACTGTTCTGCGGGGACACCGTCGCCTCGGAGGCCAGCTGGTCCTCACTGCGGTACCTGCTGGCCGCGCCGGTGCCCCGGGCCCGGCTGCTGGTGCGCAAGTTCGCCGTCGGGCTGGCGTTCTCGGCGGTCGCGATCGTCATGCTGCCCGCGATCGGACTGGTCGTCGGGACGGCCGCCTACGGGTGGGGCGACCTCAAGCTGCCCGCCGGGGCCAGCCTGCCCGCGGGGGAGGCGCTGCCCCGGATCGCGATCGCGGTGGCCTTCGTCTTCCTGAGCGAGATCGTGATCGCGGCGCTGGCGTTCTGGCTGTCCACGGCGACCGACGCGCCCCTGGGCGCGGTGGGCGGTGCGGTGTTCGTGTCGATCATCACCGGGGTGCTGGACGCCGTCACCGCGCTCGGGGACCTGCGGGAGTGGCTGCCCGCCCACTGGCAGTACGCGTGGGCGGACGCGCTGCAGCCCCAGCTGGAGTGGGGCGGGATGCTGCAGGGCGTCTCGCTGTCGCTCTCGTACGCGGCGGTGCTGCTGGCGCTGGCGTTCCGGGGCTTCGCCCGCAAGGACGTGGTGTCGTAACGGCGGGTCGGGCATGGGGGATCATGGGTGGGTAGCCGACTCACCTGCCGAAGGACCCGGAACCGTGGCCCAGATCGTCCTCTTCCACTCCGCCTACGGGCTGCGCCCCGCCGTGCACGCCGCCGCCGACCGGCTGCGCGCCGCCGGGCACACCGTGCACACGCCGGACCTGTTCGAGGGGCGGACCTTCGACTCGATCGAGGACGGGCAGGCGTACCAGGAGGAGGCCGGGGGCAGCGAGGAGATGCTGCGCCGGGCGGTGACGGCCGCCGCGCCGCACTCCGAGACCGGGCTGGTGTACGCCGGCTTCTCGCTCGGCGGCGCGATCGCGCAGAACCTGGCGCTGGCCGACGAGAAGGCGCGCGGGCTGCTGCTCCTGCACGGCACCTCGGACCTGCGGGAGGACGCCGCCACCGAGATCCCGGTGCAGCTGCACATCGCGGAGCCGGACCCGTTCGAGCCGGAGGACTGGCTGAACGCCTGGTACCTGCGGATGCGGCGGGCCGGCGCGGAGGTGGAGGTGCACCGCTACCGGGGCGCCGGGCACCTGTTCACCGACCCGGAGCTGCCGGACTACGACGCGCAGGCGGCGGAGCGGGCCTGGGCGGCGTCGCTGGACTTCCTCGCGGAGCTGGACGGCCAGGAGGGCTGACGGCCCGGGTGGGGGGGCTCGGGCGAGCAGCCTGGGCGAGCGGACGGGTTGAGCAGCCCGGCGGCGGGAACCCGGGTGCTGGAGACGCGGGGCGGGGGGATCGGGATGCTGCACGTGAGTGATCTGTTCCTCGCGCGGAAGGGGCGGTAGGCGCGGGGCGCGACTCCCCGCGGGGCGCCGGACGCGGCGCGGGGAGGGCCGGATCGGGGCGGAGGGCCTCGGTCCGGCCCTCGGTGTTTCCGGGGCGGACGTCGCAGGGCCGGGCGTTGCCGACGGTGCGGTGCTGATGGTGCGTCATGTTGCCCGTGGTGTCGGTGTGGTGGGGCGATGGCGGGACGGCCGGGAGGCGGCGGAAGTGCCGGTCGGGCGCCGTCCGTGGACCGGAAAGACTGTT
Organism: Kitasatospora sp. NPDC085464; assembly: GCF_044541955.1. Taxonomy (NCBI): domain Bacteria; kingdom Bacillati; phylum Actinomycetota; class Actinomycetes; order Kitasatosporales; family Streptomycetaceae; genus Kitasatospora; species Kitasatospora sp. NPDC085464. The sequence continues at coordinate 44,941 of NZ_JBITTM010000012.1, read as the reverse complement.
TCCGGACAGCTACCCACAGTGATCAAGGGGGTTGTGGTCCAGACCTCTTGTCGGGCATGTGCCATCCGGCCAGCAGGGATGATCACGCTACGAACTGTTGTTAACCGGACGGCCGTCCCGGCGTCACCGTCCGACGGCCGGTCAGGTTGACCGGATTCCCCACGGCGTCGTTGATCTCCCGGGAAACCTCTCCATAGAGTCGCGGTGCACTCCTGCCTCACCAGCTCGCCAAATCCGTGGAAATGCCGTCGGGCCATTTCCCGCGACTCAAGCATCGGAGCGGCACATGCTCGTTCTCGGAATCACCAACAACGACCTGGCCGGCGCCTGCCTGGTCCAGGACGGTACGGTCGTCGCGGCCGTCAGCGAGGAGCGCTTCTCCCGGGTCAAGGACCACAAGACCTGGCCGGAGCAGTCGATCGACTACGTCCTGAAGGAGGCCGGCGTCAGCCTTTCCGATGTCGACCGGGTGGCCTACGGATGGCAGGCGGGATTCAGCGCCGAAAAGCACCTGTTGCTCTATGTGGACCGAATTTCGGAGGAGGCCAGGCTCCGCCCGGAGGCGCTTCCGCACCTCCGCAAGCGGATATCCGACGAAATTCTGAACGACCGTGAGAAGCGCGGCGAGTTCGATGCCTTCATCGAGGAGAACGGACTGCGCGGCAAGGTGGTTCACGTCGACCACCACGAGTCGCACGGCCTGGGCGCCTTCCTCTGCTCCCCGTTCGACGACGCCCTCGTGGTCACCTGCGACGGCCGCGGGGACTTCCAGTCCCTGACCGTCACGCACTACTTCCCCGGCGGCGAGGAGGTGCTCCAGCGCGAGACCTCGATCGACAGCCTCGGCTACTTCTACGGCCGGATCACCAAGCTGCTCGGCTTCCGGCCCAACCGCCACGAGGGCAAGATCACCGGCCTCGCCGCCAACGGGGACCCGGAGAAGCTGCTCCCGCTGATGCGGCGCATGATCGACGTCGAGGAGAACGGCGCCATCCGGGCCCGCTGCGGCGACTGGTACCAGCCGTCCTACCAGGGCTACTCCGAGGAGTTGCTGGCCGAGATCGCCACCCACGAGCCGGCCGACGTAGCGGCGGCGGCCCAGCGGCACGTGGAGAACCTGCTGACCGCCGTGGTCGCGCGGCACATCGGCCGGGCGCCGAGCGGGAACGTCTGCCTGTCCGGCGGGGTGTTCGCCAACGTCAAGCTCAACCAGCGGATCTTCGAGACCGAGGGCGTGCGGAACGTCTACGTGCTGCCGCCGATGGGTGACGGCGGGCTGCCGCTGCAGACCGCCGTGATCGTGGCCCACCGGGAGACCGGCGAGCGCCCGCGGGTGCCCTCGATGGCACTCGGGCCGGACGCGGCGATCTCCGAGGGCCGGTTGGACGAGATCCTGCGGGACTACCCCGAACTGCGCTACCGCCGGCTCGGCGAGTCCATGCAGGACGTCCTGCTCGCCGCGCTGGACGCGGACCAGGTCATCGGCACCTACCGCGGCCGGATGGAGTTCGGCCCGCGCGCCCTCGGCCGGCGCAGCGTCATCTACGGCACCGCCGACGTGACCATGAACGACTGGCTCAACAAGCGCCTGAACCGTACCGAGTTCATGCCCTTCGCGCCGATCACCGCCGAGGACCTGGCGGCCGACTGCTACGTGGGCTGGGAGCCGGAGCAGCCGGCCGCGCTGTTCATGACCATCACCTACGACTGCCACGAGCCGTTCGCCAAGGCCTGCCCGGCGGTGGTGCACGTCGACAACACCGCTCGGCCGCAGATCGTCCGCTCCCAGGACGACCCGTTCCTGCACGGCCTGCTGATGGCCTGGTACGACCGCAGCGGCCAGGCGGCGCTGGTGAACACCTCGTTCAACAAGCACGAGGAGCCGATCGTCGGGTCGCACCGCGACGCGCTGGACCCGCTGGCCGACGAGGTGATCGACCTGCTGCTGGTGGACGACGTGTACCTGGTCTGGAAGGACTCCGCCGACGGCTTCATGGCGCGGCAGGCGGGCTAGGCCGGCGGCCCGGAGCCCGGAGCCCGGAGCCCGGGGCCCGGGGCCGGGTCGGTCGGGTGGGCGGATCCTCCCTGTGAGGTCTAGTCCAGTTGACCGTCCGGCCGATGGGAGTTGAACTGTCGTCAGACCGTATGGCGCGAAAGCCGAGTGAGGAGACCGATGCAGCCGCAAGCCGGAACGCGGTACGAGGTCGAGGCCGTCGTCTTCGACATGGACGGGGTCCTGATCGACTCAAGGCCCGTGATCGAGGAGGCGTGGCGGACGGTGGCCCGGCGCCACGGCCGGGTGCTGGCCGACCCGGAGGTCGAGGAGTACGTCCACGGGCGGACCGGCGACCAGACGGTGAGGCTGATCTTCCCGGACCGCTCGGACGCCGACCGGAAGGCCATCTGGGCCGAGGTGGACACCGTCGAGGAGGAGGCCCCCTACCGGGCCGTCGCCGGTGCGGACGGGCTCGCCACCCGGCTCTGGCGCGCGGGTGTGCCGATCGGCCTGGCCACCAGCAGCTGGACCCGGAAGATCGACAACGCGCTGGGCGGGCTCGGCCTGCTCGACGTCTTCCGGGTGCGGGTCACCCGGGACGACGTCGAGCGGGGCAAGCCGCACCCGGACCCGTACCTGGCGGCCTGCCGGGGGCTCGGGATCCGGCCGCAGCGCGCGCTGGTCTTCGAGGACTCGGTCAGCGGGGTGCGCTCGGCCGTCGCCGCCGGGTCGGTGTGCGTCGGGATCGGCGGGCCGGCCCTGGTCGAGGCCGGCGCGGTGGTCGCGGTGCCGGACTTCACCGCGTTGCTGGTGGAGCACGGCGGCGCCGGCGGGGCGATCACGCTGACCGACCCGGACGGGCGGGTCACCGTGGCGCTCGCGGTCGGACCCGACGGTGACTGAGCTGCGCGGGGCCGAGTCCACCCCCGCCCTCGTCGACTCCGCGCCGGGACCGGCGGCGGGGGAGGAGCCGGCCGCGACGCCGGTGATGGCCGGGTCGGCGGCGGTCTCGGCGTTCTGCGTCTTCCTCGTCCTGGGTGTGCTCACCGCCTCGCTCGGCGCCTCGCTCCCGTTCTTGCGGGAGCGGTTCGGCGCCGAGCACGAGGTCGGGCGGGTGGTCTCCGCGTACAACCTCGGGGCGCTCGCGGCGACGGTGTGCATCGGGCTGCTCGGGCGGCGGCTGAACGTCCGGTCGGCTCCGCCCGTCCTGCTCGCGGTCTTCGCGGCGGGCGCCGCGGGGATGGCGGCCAGTCCGGGCTGGACCGCCTACCTCTGCTGCGCGGCGGTCACCGGCATCGGCTACGGCGGGCTGGCGCTCACCCTGAACACGGCGTTCGCGCGCGGGTTCGCCGGGAACAGCGTGGTGATGGTCAACCGGCTGAACGCGGTCTTCGGGATCGGCGCGATGCTGGGCCCGCTGGCCGCGGGGGCCGTCGGGCACACGGACATCCGGCTGCTCGCGCTGGCGGCGGCGGTGTGCGCGCTGCCGTGCTTCCTGGTCGGACGCGCGGGGGCGGTGCTCGCGGTTCCCGGAGCCGCGCCCGGAGCCGCGACCGGTGCGGATGGTGACGCGGGCGGGACCACGGACGGTGACGCGGGCGGGACCACGGGCGGGAATGCGGATGGTCGCGGGGGCCGACGCGCCCGGATCGGGCTGGAGTTGCTCCCGTTCCTGCTGGTCGGCCTGGTGTACGCGGGCATGGAGACCAGCATCGGCACCTGGCAGTCGACCCAGCTGGTGCGCGACGGCTGGAGCACGCAGGCCGCGACGACGGCGGCCTCGGGATTCTGGGCCGGGATGGCCGTCGGGCGGCTGGTCGTCCCGCAGTTGACCAGACGGCTGCCGGGCCGGACCACCTTGCCGGCCTACCTGGCCGCCGGGCTCGGCGCGCTCGCGCTGGCCGCCGTGCCGCACCTCGCGGTGGTGGCCTACCCGCTGGCCGGGCTGGCGCTGGCGCCCGTGCTGCCGACCCTGATCGCCTGGGTCTCCGGCGTGGCCGCGGTGCCGCAGCAGGCGACCTCGGTGCTGACGCTCTGCTGCATGCTCGGCAACGCCGTCGTACCGGCAGTGGTGGGGGCGCTCGGCGGGTCGGGCGGGGCGGTGGTGATCCCGCTGGTGCTGGCCGGGGCGTGCCTGCTCTGCCTCGGGCTCGCGCTGTGGCTGCGGGCCGCTCGGCGGTAGGCCGTAGGGCGGCCGTAGGGGTACGTGGGCGGACGGGCGGTGCCGGTGCGCAGGAGGTCGGACGGGCCGACTTCCTGCGCATCGCGCGCCGGGCACCGAACGTCGAACTCCGGGCGTCGGTCCTCAGCGCGGGCGGGTGCGCTCGTGGATCGGGCCGCCCGGGGTGAACCAGCCGGCCTTCTTGCGCACGGTCGGGTTCGGATCCCCGTCGTGCGAGGCCTGCAGCGCGGCGAGGGCGCGCGGTTCGGTGTGGACGAACTTGCCGACGAGTTCGGCGGCCATCGCGCGGACGTGCGGGTCGGGGTCGGTGGCCAGGTGCTGCAGCGCCGGGGCGAGGACCCGGTCCGCACCGGGGGCGCAGGCGTCGTCCTTGCAGCGGTCGCAGGCCAGGGCGTGGAAGGCGGCGGTCCGGACGCGGGCGTCCGGGTCGTCGGCCATGGCGATGAGCAGGTCCATCGAGTCCAGGTCGACCAGGTGGTCGAGGAGGCGGCAGCAGCCCTCCCGTACGGCCGGGTCGGCGTGGGAGAGACCGGTGCGGATGGTGTCCAGCGCGTCGGCCCCGCGGCCGAGCAGCGTGTGGTAGGCGGCGACGGTGCGCTGGGGGTCGCCCAGGCAGGAGACGAGGGCTTCGTTGTCGGTCCGTGTGAATCCGAGCATGGGGCGAGTGTCCGCCGCAAAGGGCGGCGGGGCAAAGGGATTTCGGGCCGGGGAGCCGGTTCGGGGAGCCAGGGGTTCAGGGGCTCAGCGGGGGCGGCGGGTGCGGCCGTGGACGAAGAGGGAGAGGCAGGTGACGGCGGCGATCCCGCAGGCGACCATGCCGAGGCCGAGGAGCATGATCGTGCCGTCGTCCAGGCCCTGGACGAAGTCGTGGGCGGTGTTGCCGTTGGCGTCGACGGTGACCTTCTCGCCGTCCGGGTGGTCCGAGATGTAGGTGACCATCGCGATGATCGCGCCGACGCAGAGCGCGGCCGCCAGGAGCAGCCAGCCGCCCGCCTTGCGGGTCCACTCCTCGCCGGTGAGCAGCCGGGCGTCCGGGCAGTGGTCGATCACGGCGTTGCCCAGGGCGGGGGCGCCGGTGGCCAGGCCGTCGATCCGGACCCGCTTGCCGCCGACCAGGGTGAGGATGCAGCGGTAGTCGTTGCCGAAGCGGTGGGCGAAGGCGCCGACCGAGTCCCGGCGGGTCGGGACGGTGACGGCGACGACCTCGGGCCAGCGCCAACTCCCCTTCGGGCCGCGGGCATTGCCGTGGACCAGGCCGTGCTCGTGGACGTCGAAGTACTCGCCGCCGCCACCGCGCAGTGCCCGTACGGCCTGGGTGAGGCCGATGCCGAGCCCGCACACGCCGAGGCCGAGCGCCACGCCGAGCCCCTGGCCGCCGCCGGAGGAGCCGTCGTCGCTGCTCCCGAGCAGGGCCCACAGGCCCAGCCAGGAGGTGAGGACGCCGATCGGCAGGGCCCACGCGGCGTTGACCCAGCGGGTGCCGTTGGCGACCCGGTGGCGGCTGAGGAGGGCTCCGAGGGCTTCGGGGGCGGCGGTGGCGTCGGTCACGGTGGTCAGTCAAGCAGGAGTGGTTCGTTCACCTCAAGGGTGTTGACGTGGGCGGAAGTTGGCGCGGACGGGTGAGGGCCGGGGCCCGCCCGCCCGGAGCGGTCCGGACGGGCGGTCCCCGGCCCGGGGGTGGGGTGGGGCTACATCGGGCCGGGCCTGATCATGGCGAAGGGGGCGCCCTGGGGGTCGGCGACGACGGTCATCCGGCCGGCCACCATGTCGAAGGGCGGGGCGAGGACGGTGCCGCCGCGCTTGACCAGGGCGTCCACAGTGGAGTCGACGTCGTCGACCGCGAAGTAGGTCAGCCAGTGCGCCGGGGTGCCGGGCGGGTCGTTGGCGAGGAGGGTGGCGCCGCCGACCGCGCGGCCGCCGACCCGCAGCTCCCAGTAGGAGTCCGCGCCGGCCAGTGGCTCGATCTCGATGCCGAACGCCTCGCCGTAGAAGGCGGTCGCGGCGGGGATGTCGCTGGTGTGCAGCTCGTTCCAGGTCAGTGCTCCGGCCTCGTTGACCACTCGGGCGCCGAAGAACTCGCCGGGCTGCCAGGCGCCGAAGACCGCGCCCTGCGGGTCGGCGGCGATCAGCATCCGGCCCAGGTCGCCGACGTCCACCACCGGGACGAGCAGGGTGCCACCGGCGGAGACGATGGCGTCCTGGGTGGCCTGGGCGTCGGTGGTGGACAGGTAGCTGTTCCACACGGTCGGCGGCTCCGGCATCCCCTCGGGGGACATCGCCGGGCCGATGCCGGCCGCGGCCTTGCCGCCGAGCTCGCAGACCGCGTAGCCGCCGAACTCGGCCGGGCCGGGCTGGCCCTGCCAGCCGAAGAGGTCGCGGTAGAAGTCCAGCGCGGCCTGCTGGTCCTTCGCCATCAGGTCGACCCAGCAGGGCGTGCCGGTCGCGTACGGGGTGGTGACTTCAGGCATTTTGACCCTTTCCGGTGGGTTTTGCTGCCGGTCACGATTTCGTCGCTGGAGGGGAAATCGCCACTCGACACGCCGCCGCGGCGGTGGTCCGCCGGGTGGCGGGTGAGGGTCGGGGCGCGCGGCCTGATCAGCCAGGCCTCGGCGCCCGGGGGGCCGAGGGCCTGCGGCCGTCGGGCCTGCACCACGAGGTCTACCTCGGCGACCCGCGCAGGACAGCGCTGGAGAAGCTGAAGACCGTCGTGCGCCAGCCGGTCGAACGCCTGGGCTGAGGGATCGCCGGTGCCGGTCCGCGATCCACCGGAGGGCGTTGTCCGGGCAATCGGGGGCTGCGGCACGATGGACCACGTGACACAGCGGAGACACGAGTACGCACCGCCGAACACCCTCCCCGGGCTGCTGCAGCGCGGTCGCGGCCTGGGCGCCACGATGGCGGCGGAGGATCCGGCGGCCGCCGCCGACCTGGTGTACGGCTGCATCCGCTGGGAGTGGCGCTGGGACGCCGCGCTGGACGACCGCCACCTGTACCTCGCCCGGCTGGTCCGGGACCTGGAGCTGCCGCTCGCCCCCGTCGTCGGGATGCTGGCCGCGGACGAGGGGACCCGCGACCGGGCGGCCGGTGTGCTGACGCTGCTGGCCCGCGGCGGCTCGGCCGAAGCCCGGGACGCGCTGCGGGCGCACCTGCCGCCGGAGGCGCAGGAGGCGCAGGAGGCGGGGCAGGGGGAGCTCCCCGTCGTGGCGCCGCCGGACGGGCCGGGAGGCGAGCCGGACGTCCCGGCGCTGCTCGCCGAGCTGGAGCGGGACTGGGTGGACGGCACCTGGTGCGGCCCGATGCGCACGGCGCGCGGGCTGGCGCGGGCCGGTGCGCAGGCCGCCGGGGCGATCTCCCTCCTGCGCCGCTTCTGGCTGTGGACGCCGCACTCGCACGAGCGCCCGTCGTACCTGGAGGCACTGGCGGCGCTCGGCTCCGCGGGCACGGCCGAGGCGTACGCCGAGTCACTCTGGGACTGCGAAGCGCGAGCCCGGCTGCTCGGCGTCGAGCACGCCCCCGACCGCCCCGACGTCCGGGACCGCCTGGCCCGCCTGCGGGACGACCCGATGGAGCACTCGGCCGTCCGGAAGGCCGCCGCGACACGGCTCGGCGGCGGCTCGACGGCGGGCTAGAGTGGACGCGTGAACGTGTGAGTGATGGTCCGGACCCCGTGAGGCGGTCCGGGCCACATCCATTTCCAGGGCTTCCCCTCCCTGTGACCCGCGCGTTCGCCGGCCCACCAGACCAGCACCAGAGCCTCCGGAGGCCCCGCCTTGAGCGACCAGCCGTTCGCGCATCTGCACGTCCACACCGAGTACTCGATGCTGGACGGTGCCGCCCGGCTGAAGCAGATGTTCAAGGAGGTCGAGCGCCTCGGTCAGACCCATGTGGCGATGACCGACCACGGCAACATGTACGGCGCCGCCGAGTTCCACCGGCAGGCCACCGACGCCGGCATCACCCCCGTCATCGGCATCGAGGCGTACGTCGCCCCCGAGTCGCGCTCCAACACCAAGCGCATCCTGTGGGGCCAGCCGCACCAGAAGAAGGACGACGTCTCCGCGTCCGGCGCGTACACCCACAAGACCATCTGGGCCCGCAACAAGGAGGGCCTGCACAACCTCTTCAAGCTGACCTCGCGCTCCTACGCCGAGGGCTGGCTGGTGAAGTGGCCCCGGATGGACAAGGAGCTGATCTCCGAGCTCTCCGGCGGCCTGATGGCCACCACCGGCTGCCCCTCCGGCGAGGTGCAGACCAGGCTGCGCCTGGGCCAGTTCGACGAGGCCGTGAAGTCCGCCGCCGACTACCAGGACATCTTCGGCAAGGAGAACTACTTCCTGGAGCTGATGGACCACGGCCTCGACATCGAGAAGCGGGTCCGCGACGGGCTGCTGGAGATCAGCAAGAAGCTGAACATCCCCCCGGTCGTCACCAACGACTCGCACTACACCACCGAGGCCGACGCCGGCGCGCACGACCTGCTGCTCTGCGTCCAGACCGGCAAGAACCTCTCCGACCCGGACCGCTTCCGCTTCGACGGCACCGGCTACTACATCAAGTCCGCCGCCGAGATGTACGCGCTGGACTCCTCGGACGCCTGGCAGGAGGGCTGCCGCAACAGCCAGCTCCTCGTCGCCTCGCGCGTCGACACCGAGGGCATGTTCAAGTTCAAGAACCTCATGCCCCGCTTCCCCATCCCGGAGGGCTTCGAGTCCGAGGCGGACTTCTTCAAGTCCAAGGTCTGGGAGGGCATGGACTGGCGCTTCCCGGGCGGGTACGACGAGGAGCACAAGAAGCTCGCCGAGTACGAGATGGACACCATCATCCAGATGGGGTTCCCGGCGTACTTCCTCGTGGTCGCCGACTTCATCATGTGGGCCAAGAGCCAGGGCATCGCGGTGGGCCCCGGCCGTGGTTCGGCGGCCGGCTCGCTGGTCGCGTACGCGATGGGCATCACCGACCTCGACCCGATCCCGCACGGCCTGATCTTCGAGCGCTTCCTCAACCCCGAGCGCATCTCCATGCCCGACGTCGACATCGACTTCGACGAGCGCCGGCGCGGTGACGTGATCCGCTACGTGACGGAGAAGTGGGGGTCCGACAAGGTCGCCATGATCGTCACGTACGGCACCATCAAGGCGAAGGCCGCCATCAAGGACTCCTCGCGGGTCCTCGGCTACCCGTACGCGATGGGCGACCGGATCACCAAGGCCATGCCGCCGGACGTGATGGGCAAGGGCATCCCGCTGTCGGGCATCACCGACTCCTCGCACCCGCGCTACAGCGAGGCCGGCGAGATCCGCGGCCTGTACGAGACCGACCCGGACGTCAAGAAGGTCATCGACACCGCGCGGGGCATCGAGGGCCTGATCCGCCAGCCCGGCGTGCACGCCGCCGGCGTCATCATGTCCGCCGAGCCGCTGACCGACCACATCCCGGTCTGGACCCGGCACACCGACGGCGTCACCATCACGCAGTTCGACTACCCCACCTGTGAGGGCCTCGGCCTCCTCAAGATGGACTTCCTCGGCCTGCGCAACCTGACGATCATGGACGACGCCGTCAAGGCGATCGAGAAGAACAAGGGCATCAAGATCAACCTGCTTGATCTGCCCCTGGACGACAAGCCGACCTACGAACTCCTCTCGCGCGGTGACACGCTCGGCGTCTTCCAGCTCGACGGCGGCCCCATGCGCTCGCTGCTGCGCCTGATGAAGCCCGACAACTTCGAGGACATCTCGGCCGTCCTGGCGCTTTACCGACCGGGCCCGATGGGCGTCAACTCCCACACCAACTACGCGCTGCGCAAGAACGGCCAGCAGGAGATCACCCCGATCCACCCGGAGCTGGAGGAGCCCCTGGAGGAGGTGCTCCGGCCGACGTACGGTCTGATCGTCTACCAGGAGCAGGTGCAGAAGGCCGCGCAGATCCTCGCCGGCTACTCGCTCGGCCAGGCGGACCTGCTGCGCCGCGCCATGGGCAAGAAGAAGAAGGAGATCCTGGAGGCGGAGTTCGTCCCCTTCCAGAAGGGCTGCCGCGAGCGCGGCTACTCCGACGCGGCCATCCAGGCGGTGTGGGACGTCCTCGTCCCCTTCTCCGGCTACGCGTTCAACAAAGCCCACACCGCGGGTTACGGGCTGGTCTCGTACTGGACGGCCTACCTCAAGGCCAACTTCCCGGCCGAGTACATGTCCGGCCTGCTCACGTCCGTCAAGGACGACAAGGACAAGTCCGCGGTCTACCTCAACGAGTGCCGCAAGATGGGCATCAACGTCCTTCCGCCGGACGTCAACGAGTCGGACTCGGACTTCACCCCGCACGGTGACGACACCGTCCGCTTCGGCCTCACCGCCATCCGCAACGTCGGCGGACCGGTGGTCGACTCGATGATCCGGACGAGGAAGACCAAGGGGAAGTTCTCCTCCTTCCCCGACTTCCTGGACAAGGTCGAGTCGGTGGTCTGCAACAAGCGGACCGTCGAATCGCTGATCAAGGCCGGGGCCTTCGACTCGCTCGGGCACACCCGCAAGGGGCTCAGCGCGCAGTTCGAGCCGATGATCGACAACGTCGTCGGCGTGAAGCGCAAGGAGGCCGAGGGGCAGTTCGACCTCTTCGGCGGCGACGCCACGGCCGACGAGCCGAGCTTCGGGCTCGACGTCGTCTTCTCCGAGGAGGAGTGGGAGAAGTCCTTCCTGCTCACCCAGGAGCGGGAGATGCTCGGCCTGTACGTCTCCTCGCACCCGCTGCACGGCATCGAGCACGTGCTCGCCGACAAGGCGGACTGCGCGGTCGCCGACCTCGCGGAACGGCCGGACGGCACGATCGTCACCATCGGCGGCATCATCTCGGGCCTCCAGCGGAAGATGACCAAGCAGGGCAACGCCTGGGCCATCGCGACCGTCGAGGACCTGGCGGGCTCGATCGACTGCATGTTCTTCCCGGCGAGCTACCAGCTGGTGTCCTCCCAACTGGTCGAGGACGCCGTGGTGTTCGTGCGCGGCAAGCTCGACAAGCGGGAGGACGTGCCGCGGCTGATGGGGATGGAACTGTCCGTCCCCGACCTGTCGAACGCGCACGCCGAGGCGCCGATCGTCATCAACATCCCGAGCGGGAAGGTCACGCCTCCGCTGGTGGCGCGACTGGGCGAGGTGCTGGGGAGCCACCGGGGCACCACCGAGGTCCGGGTGCGGCTGGAGAGCCGCACCAAGACGACGGTGCTGCGGCTCGACCGGCACCGGGTGAAGTCGGACCCGGCGCTGTTCGGGGACCTGAAGCAACTGCTCGGGCCCAGCTGTCTGGTGGTGTGAGGCCCCTGCGGGTGCGTCCGGCCGGCGGATCCCGAGTGCGGGCGGCGGCCTTCCGCTGCGCGTGGTTCCCCGTGCCCCTTCCGGGCGCGGGGAACTTCTGCTCCGGGGCTTCAGGAGCCGCTGCCGAGGCCCGGCGGTACCGCGGTGTGGAGGGCCGAGACGAAGGCGGAGATGGCCGGGTGGGAGCCGGCGCCGGCCCGGAAGGCGGCGCGGGTGCGGCGGTACATCGGGAGTCGGGTGAGGACCACGCCGGGCGGGGGCTGGGCGGTGCCGAGGTGGGGGACGAGGGCCACGCCCTGCCCGGCGGCGACCAGGGCGAGGACGGTGGTGTAGTCGTCGATCTGGTGGCGGATCCGGGGGGCGAAGCCGGCCGCCTCACAGGCGCGGACGGCCATGGTGTGGCAGAGCGTGCCGGGCGGGGACATGATCCAGGGCGCGCCGCGCTGTTCGGCGATCGCCCCCGGGGTGCGGGCGGCCAGGTACATGGGTTCGGTGAAGACCGGGCGGGTCGCCGCGAGGCCGGGCTCGGGGTCGGCCGGGACGAGGTCGTACTCGTGCACCAGGGCCACGTCCAGTTCGCCCGCGCGCAGGGCCGCGCCGACGGCCGCCGGGTCGACCTCGGTGACCATCGGCTCCAGCCCGGGGTGCCAGGCGGCCAGTTCCGCCATCACCGCCGGGATGATCGCGCGGGCCGCCGAGGGGTAGGTGCCGATCCGCAGCGGACCGGCCAACCCCCGCTTGGCGTGGGCGAGTTCGGCGCCCGCCTGCTCCAGCAGGGCGAGCACCGACTCGGCGTGCCGGACCAGGTTGCGCCCGGCCGGGGTGAGGGTGACCCGCCGGCCGGTGCGCTCCAGCAGCGGGACACCGGCCTCCTTCTCCAGGACGGACAGCTGCTGGGAGACCGCGGAAGGGCTGAAGGACAGCGCCTCGGCCACGGCCGCGATGGTGCCGAGGTGGGCGAGTTCGCGCAGCAGGCGCAGGCGTCGGACGTCGAGCATCGGCTCAGCTTACGAGAAGCATCGGAAATGTGAACTGGACCTGCGGTGACGGCGGCCGCAGGATCGTGGACATGGAACTCAAGGGCATCTACGTCCCCCTCGTCACCCCGTTCGCCGCCGACGGCAGCGTCGCCCTCGACTCGCTGGAGAAGCTCGCCCACGAGCTGCTCGACGCCGGTGCGGCCGGACTGGTCGCGCTCGGCACCACCGGCGAGCCGGCCGCGCTGAGCGCGCAGGAGCGGGACGCGGTGGTGGACGTCGCCGCGGCCGCCTGCGCCACGCGCGGGGCGCAGCTGATCATCGGCGCGCACGGCGGGGACACCGGGGCGACCGCCGATTCGCTGGCCGCGCTCGCTGCGCGGGTGCCGCGGGCGGCGGCCGCGCTGGTCACCGTCCCGGCGTTCGTACGGCCCGGCGAGGCGGGGACGGTCGCGCACTTCCGGGCGCTGGCCGCGAGCAGCCCGCTGCCGCTGGTCGTCTACCACATCCCGTACCGCACCGGGCAGCAGCTGTCGGCCGCCGCGCTGCGCGAGATCGCCGCGATCGACGGCGTGGTGGGCGTCAAGTACGCCACCGGCGGGCTGGACCAGGCGGGCGTGGAACTGCTCGCCGACGCCCCCGCCGGGTTCGCGGTCCTGGCCGGGGAGGACGCCTTCCTCTCGCCGATGATGGCGCTCGGCGGGCCCGGCGGCATCCTCGCCTCCGCCCACCTGGCCACCGGCCGGTTCGTGGAGCTGGCGCAGGCCTGGCAGGCCGGGGACGTCGACCGGGCACGGGCCCTCGGACACCGGCTGACCGGCCTGGCCCTGGCCGCCTTCGCGGCGCCGAACCCGGCGGTCACCAAGGGCGTGCTGCACGCCCAGGGGCGGATCCCGACCCCGGACGTCCGGCTGCCGCTGCTCCCGGCGGGAGCGGCGGAGGTCCGCGCTGCGCTGGACCTGGTGAATGGTCTGGACCGCTAGCCTCCGCCCGTCCGGAGGGCCTCCCGCGCGGTGGCCCCCCTCTCAAGCAGTGAAACGGCAGGTCGCCCCGCCCGCGTGACAAGGCATGATGGGCAGAGTGCGGCTGTGAACAGCACCATTCAGAGGAGTAGTCGGAAATGAAGATCGGCATTGTCGGTGCCACCGGCCAGGTCGGCAGCGTGGTCCGCGAGATCCTGGCGGACCGTGACTTCCCGGTGGAGCAGCTGCGGCTGTTCGCCTCGGCCCGCTCGGCCGGGCGCACCCTGCCCTGGCAGGGCACCGAGGTCACCGTCGAGGACGCGACCACGGCCGACTACACGGGCCTCGACATCGTGATCTTCTCCGCCGGCGGCGCCACCTCCAAGGCCCTCGCCCCCAAGGTCGCCGCGGCCGGTGCCGTCGTCATCGACAACTCCTCCGCCTGGCGCCGCGACCCCGAGGTCCCGCTGGTGGTCTCCGAGGTCAATCCCGAGGCCGTCGTGGACCGCCCCAAGGGCATCATCGCCAACCCGAACTGCACCACCATGGCCGCCATGCCCGTGCTGCGCCCGCTGCACGAGGAGGCCGGCCTGGCCGCGCTGGTCGTCTCCACCTACCAGGCCGTCTCCGGCAGCGGCGTCGCCGGTGTCGCCGAGCTCCAGGGCCAGGCCTCCAAGGTCATCGACGGCGCCGCCGGGCTCGCCCACGACGGCGACGCGGTCGAGTTCCCCGAGCCCAAGGTCTACCAGCGCCCGATCGCCTTCAACGTGGTGCCGCTGGCCGGCTCCATCGTCGAGGACGGCTCCAACGAGACCGACGAGGAGCAGAAGCTCCGCCACGAGAGCCGCAAGATCCTCGGCATCCCGGAACTGAAGGTCGCCGGCACCTGCGTGCGCGTCCCGGTGTTCTCCGGCCACTCGCTGCAGATCAACGCCCGCTTCGAGCGCCCGATCAGCCCCGAGCGCGCCGTCGAGCTGCTCACCGGAGCCCCCGGCGTCGAGCTGTCCGACATCCCCACCCCGCTGCAGGCCGCGGGCAAGGACCCGAGCTACGTCGGGCGCATCCGGGTCGACGAGACCGTGGACAACGGCCTGTCGCTGTTCGTCTCGAACGACAACCTGCGCAAGGGCGCCGCGCTCAACGCCGTCCAGCTGGCCGAGCTGGTCGCCGCCGAGCTCAAGGCCTGAAACCCCGGAACTCGGAGCCCGGGGACGGACCCCGGGCCCGAGGGCCGGTGCACCGCCGCGTGACCCCGGGCGGGCTCCGTCGTTGAACGGGGCCCGCCTTCGCGTTCTTTGCGCTCCGTTGGGGCGGCTGTTGCGGTACCGGGACATCCGGCAAGGTTCGGCGGGCGAACCCCGGGTAAAAGGTGACCCAACGATCGGGCGACGACGGGGGCCCCTCACCTCGGCACGCCCGTACGGAGGGCGGACCGCCCGCCCGAACGACCCACCCGACTGACTCCGAGGGCGAGCGGAAAGAGGTGCGCGATGGACCGCTGTGTCGTCCTGGTGGACGCCGGATACCTGCTGGGCGCCGCCGCCAGCCTGCTCGCGGGGGATCCGTCGCGGTCCAAGGTCACGGTGAACCACACGGCCCTCATCACCGCGCTGCGCGAACGCGCCGAGGCCGAGACCGGGCTGCCGCTGCTGCGCATCTACTGGTTCGACGCCGCACCCGACCGGCGTCCGATGCCCGAGCACCGCCGGCTGCGCGTGCTGCCCCGGGTCACCGTACGGCTCGGGGCGCTCACCCGGGCGGAGGGGCGGTGGGTGCAGAAGGGCGTGGACGCCGCGATGCACGCCGAGCTCTCCGAACTCGCCCGCAACCGGGCCTGCGCCGACGTCGTACTGATCACCGGCGACGGCGACCTGCTGCCCGGCATGATGACCGCCAAGGAGCACGGCGTCGCCGTCCACCTCTGGGCACTGCAGGCCGCCGACGGTGACTTCAACCAGTCCGAGGACCTGGTCGGCGAGGCGGACGAGCGGCGGGTGCTGGACCGGGAGTGGATCGAGGGCTCGTTCTCGCTGCGGGACAACTCCAACCTCTTCCCGGCACCCGGGGCGCGGCAGGAGATCGCCAAGATCCTCGCCGCACCGCCGGCGGCCCCGGCCGCGCTGCCAGACGTGGCTCCGGCGGTCCGCCCGGCGGCGGTGGCGGCGACCGCGACCGCCCCGGCCGGCGACGAGCGGCCGCAGTCGGCGGCCGCGCTCAAGGTCGTCCCGACCCCGAAGGACCTCGCCGGGCGGGCCCCGTCCGTCACACCGATCACCCCGGCGGCGAACGGGCACGGGGCGGTCGGCCACGCGGTCAACGGGCACGGCGGCCACGCCATGAACGGGCACGGTACCAACGGCCACGGTACGAACGGGCACGGCGCCGTCGCGCAGGCCGGGCCGGTGCTGCGGTGGTCCTCCGACCGCGGCTGGGTCGACCGGCCCGCCCCGGAGCCCGCCGTCACCGCCGGCGACAACCTGCCCACGCTCGCCCAGCTCACCACCGCCGAACAGCGCTGGGCCGACCGCGAGGAGGACATCACCTCCATCGGCGGGGACGCCCACGAGGTCGGGCAGGTCTTCGCCCGCCGCTGGAGCGACCGGATCGGCGACTTCGAACGGCTCACCGTGCTGTGGCCCGACTACCCGCGCATCCCGCACCGCGTCGACGGCGAGCTGCTCCGCTACGCCGCCCGCTTCGGACTGCTCGCGCACAAGGACGACCAGATCGACGAGCACGACCGCTACGCCATCCGGGCGGGGTTCTGGAAGGAGATGGCCGCGAGGGTGCCCGGCGGATCGATGGTCGTCGACGACTGAGGCGGCGACCGGGGCGCCGAGGGCGGCGGCCGGGACGGTGACGGACGGGCACCCGACCGGCGGCCGGGCGTGACCGAGGCCTCCGGCGACCGGGCCCCGTGTCCGGTTCGCCCGTATGAGCGCGTAGAGTCTCCGGTCGTGAGTGAGACGGCCGGGCGAGCACCCGAGGAAACCCCGCCGTGCGTCGTCGTGCGCGACCTGGTCAGGACCTACCGCAGCGGGCGCGGCGCGGCCGCCACCGAGATCCGGGCCAACGACGGGATCAGCCTCACCGTCCGGCAGGGCGAGATCTTCGGGCTGCTCGGACCCAACGGCGCCGGCAAGTCCACGCTGGTCCGCCAGATCACCGGCCTGCTGCGCCCCGACTCCGGAACGGTCGAACTCCTCGGCCACGACGTCGTGCGGCACCCCGAGCGGGCCGCCCGGCTGCTCGGCTACCTCGGGCAGGAATCCACCGCGCTGGACGAGCTGACGGTCGCGCTCGCCGCCGAGACGACCGGACGGCTGCGCGGGCTCGACCGGGCCCGGGCACGGACCGAGGCCGGGAACGTCCTGGACGAGCTCGGGCTGACCGCCATCGCCGCCCGGCCGCTCGCCAAGCTGTCCGGCGGGCAGCGGCGGCTCGCCTGCTTCGCGGCCACCCTGGTCGGGGACCGGCCGCTGCTCGTCCTCGACGAGCCGACCACCGGCATGGACCCCGTCGCCCGGCGGGCCGTGTGGAGCGCCGTCGACCGGCGCCGCGCCGAGCACGGGACGACCGTGCTGCTGGTCACCCACAACGTGATCGAGGCGGAGACGGTGCTCGACCGGGTCGCCGTGGTGGACGACGGCCGGGTCATCGCCTGCGACACGCCCGGCGGACTCAAGGCGCTCGTGGACGGCGACGTCCGGCTCGACCTGGTCTGGCGCGACGAGGCGCCGGTCGGCGTGCCCGCCGTCGCCGCGCTGCGCGAGCGGGCCGAGTGCACCGGCCGCCGCTGGACCGTCCGCACCACCCCCGAGCAGGCCCGCGAACTGGTCGCCGCCGTCACCACCGGCCCGGCCTTCGCCGCGCTCGACGACTTCACCCTCGCCACCCCGAGCCTTGAGGACGCCTACCTCAAGCTGGGCGGCCGCCACGGAGGACTGGCCAAGTGACCCTGCTCTCGGCGCCGCCGCGGACCGGCCGGACCTCGGCCGGGCCCGCCCCGCTCGCCCCCGCGGCCCGGCTGCTGCCGGCCCTCGCCGCCGTGTACCGGGCGCAGCTCGCCCGGGCGCGGGTCGCGCGGATCCCGCTGCTGTTCGTCGCCACCTTCCAGTCCCTCGGCATCCTGGTGATGATGCGGGGCGTCGTGGAGGCCGGGCAGTCCTCGGCGGCGCGGTCGGTGGTCGCCGGGTCGAGCGTGCTGGTGGTGGCGTTCGTCGCGCTGAACCTGCTCGCCCAGTACTTCGGGAAGCTGCGGGCCACCGGCGGCCTGGACCACTACGCGACGCTGCCGGTGCCGGCGGCGTCGGTGGTGCTCGGGGCGGCCGCCGCGTACGCCTCGTTCACGCTGCCGGGGACGGTGGTCACGGCGGCCGTCGGGGCCGTCATGTTCGGGCTGCCGCTCGGGCAGCTGTGGGTGCTGCTGGCGGTCGTGCCGCTCGCCGGGGCCGCGCTGTCCGGGCTGGGGGCCGCCTGCGGGCTGCTGGCGCCCCGGCAGGAGCTCGCGACCATGCTCGGGCAGCTCGGGATGTCCGCCGCGCTGCTGCTCGGCGTGCTGCCGGTCGACCACCTGCCGCAGCCGGTGCTGTGGCTGCGGGACCTGCTGCCGTCCACGTACGGGGTGGAGGCCTTCGCGCGGACCTTCACGCCGGACCCGGACTGGGCGATGGTGCTCGCGGACCTGGGCGTGTGCGCCGGGGTGGGCGTGGTGTCGCTGGCCGTGGCCACCTGGGCGTACCGGCGGGCCGTCTCCCGGTGAGGGCCGAACGGGTGGTTGGGCCCTTCCGGGGGCTGTCGTGAAACGATGGGGCCTGTGACCGTACCGAACACACCTCCGGATCCCGCCCACACCGATGTGCAGGCGGCGCCGGAAGACGCCGTGCCCGTCGCCGCGCCCGACACCGCGCCCGACCCGTACGCGCCTCCGCAGGGGGTCGCGTCCGACGCGTCCGGCGCCCAGGGGACCTCGCTGGCGCAGCGGCTGCTGCCGGAGGTGCGGATCGGGGCCGGGATCGTCGTCGCCTGCCTGGTGGCCGGGCTGGTGATGGCCGCGCTGTGGGTGTGGCTGGCGCCGAAGGTGCCGCTGGTCGTGGACGGCGACCGGATCCTCTACGCGGACCCCGAGGGCGAGCAGCGGGCCGGGGCCGACGCGGTGTTCGCGATCATCGGCCTGGGCGCCGGGATCCTGACCGCGCTCGGCGCGTTCCTGGTCACCCGGCGGCGCGGGGGCGGCATCGCGGTCGCGCTCGGGCTGGCCGTCGGCGGACTGCTCGGGTCGGTGGGGGCCTGGCGGATCGGGCGGTGGCTCGGGCCGAGCAAGGACCTGATCGCGGAGGCCCGGCGGGTCGGCAACGGCGGACACTTCGACGCGAACATCGACCTCGGGGCGCTGGGCGCGCTGCTGGTGTGGCCGATGGCGGCGATGGTGCTGCTGCTCGCGCTCTCGGCGGCGGTCGGGAAGCGGGAGGAGGACCCGCCGCCGTACTGGGCGCCCACGGCGCAGGCCCCGATGGAGCCGCAGGGTCCGGTGGGACCGCAGAGCCCGCAGAGCCCGCAGGGGCCGCAGGACCGGGTCTGAGGCTCGGCGCAGGGCGGAGGGTCGGTGGTCCGGTACGGGCCCCGGGCTTCCGCCCTGCGGCGTTTCCGGGGGCGCGGGCGCCCGGTTCGTCCAGTGCCCTCTCGGGGAGTGGGCTGTCAGCGGGCGATGGGGGCGGTCCGGGCCCCGGTGAGGGCGATGAGGTCGGTGGGGGCGAGCTCCACCTCCAGGCCCCGGCGGCCCGCCGAGACGTAGACGGTCGCGTGGGCGAGGGCGCTGGCGTCGATGACGGTGCGCAGCGGGCGGCGCTGGCCCAGGGGGGAGATGCCGCCGCGGACGTACCCGCTGCTGCGTTCGGCGGCGGCGGGGTCGGCCATCGCGGCGCGTTTGCCGCCGACCGCCGAGGCCAGCGCCTTGAGGTCGAGCTGCCCGGCGACGGGGACCACGCCGACGGTGAGGGTGCCGTCCACGTCGGCCACCAGGGTCTTGAAGACGCGCTCGGCGGCCACACCGAGGACCTCGGCCGCCTCGCCGCCGTAGGACGCGGCGGCCGGGTCGTGGTCGTAGGCGTGCACGGTGAACGGGACGGCGGCGGCTTCCAGGGCGACGGTCGCGGGCGTGCCCTGGCCGCCCTTCTTGGTCTTCTTGGCCATGCGGGGTCCGGAGGCTCCTGGGTCAGTTGGGGCTGAAGGACTGGCGGGTGAGGTCGACGGCGGGCAGCGAGGGCAGCCAGGTGAGGACGGCGGTCTCGCGGCGCAGCAGGTCGAGTTCGGTGCGCAGGCGCTGGGCGGTGTCCGGGCAGGCGAGCAGCTGCTGCTTGACCGGGGTCTCGAACACCGAGGCGGCGGCGACCAGGTAGGAGAGCACCTGCGGGTCGTCGGGAAGGTCCTGACGGCCGACGGTGCTGGCCTCGCGGGCGCCGGCGAGGCGCTTCTGGTACACCCGGAACGCCCGCTCGACCTCGGCGGCCAGGGCGCCGGAGCCCTCGCCGGGGTGCTCCTCGATCGGCTCGATCTCGCCGGTCAGGTACGGACCGGAGGCGTCCACCGAGTGGAGCCGGAACCGGGTGGTGCCGGTGACCAGGAGCTCGTAGCGGCCGTCCGGCTGGTGCTGGGCGGAGGCGACGTCGGCGACGCAGCCGACCGGGAAGATCGCCTCCAGCGGGTCCCCGGTGACGGTGCCGAGGCCGTCGAGCGGCCCGGCCGGGCCCTCCTCGGCCCGGACCGGGGCGACCTCGCGGCCGTCCTTGATCGCGAGGATGCCGAAGCGCCGCGGCGTGTCCTCGGGCTGTTCGAGCAGGTCGGCGACGAGACGGCGGTAGCGCTCCTCGAAGACGTTCAGGGGCAGCACCAGGCCCGGGTAGAGCACGGTGTTCAGCGGGAAGAGCGGAAGCCGTTCTGTCACGGCGGACAGCGTAGTTCCCCCGACCCGCCGTTCGTCGCTCGCCCGCGACGATCGGTGCCATCGGCGCCGTCGGCGCCGGCCGAACCGCCCGGGGCGCCGGGCCCGTCCGCGCTGCCCGGGCCGTCCGGGCTACCCGCGCTGCAGCATCCGGGTGGCGCCCGCGACGACGGTGGAGGCGAGCAGCCAGCCGATGATCACCAGCGCGGCGGAGATCCACTGGGACAGGCCGCCCGGGTTCCAGCCGCCCTGGTTGAGGTCCACGATCGGCAGCAGCTGGTTGAGCGTGTAGAGCACCGGGCTCCAGTGCGGGCGCTCGTCGGCCTTGAGCGGGTCCAGCGGGTGGGTGGAGAACCAGAGGCTGCCGACGATCCAGGCCAGCAGCAGCCACAGGCCCGCCCGTCCCGGGCGGTAGCCGTAGCCGACGGTGAGGTCCTGGACGGCGCCCCAGGTCCGGGCGGGCAGCGGCAGGGTCCGGCGGCGGCGGCGCTGCTTGGCGTACAGCACCTCGCGGGCGTCGTCGTCGGCGCCGTCGCGGCGCAGCGCGGCGGCCAGCTGCTCGTAGGACTCCGGCTGGAACTCGACGGAGGAGCCCTCCAGCCACGCGATCCGCTCGTGGACCGGGAAGGCCGTGCTCGGGCGCAGGTTCTCGTAGACGAAGCCGGTGAGGCCCAGGTGCTTGCCGAGCGGCCAGGCCTGCGGGGTGTCGACCAGGTTGCCGACCCGGGCGCGGGAGAGCGAGACGGTGCCGGTCGGGCGGAACCTGCAGGTGAAGCGCAGCTCGGGGGTGTGGATGCGGCGCAGCGAGAGCTCGTCGTCGTCCTCCAGGTGGAACTCGCCGGATATCAGGCAGGCGCCGTCGAAGCGGCTGTCGGAGAGCCGGACCCGCCCGAAGGCGCGGAAGGGGGTGACGGGGCCGTCGGGCGGAGGGGTCTCGCCGTAGCCGGAGCCGTAGTAGCCGCGGGAGCCGACCCAGCCGAGGTCCGCCGAGCCGGTCAGGTAGAGGGTGTGGCCGACGGTGACCCGGACGGCGTTGAGACAGGTGTGGTTGAGCCGCCGGTCGGCGCGCAGCTGGGCGCCGCGGAGCGACAGCCGGCCGCCTATGCGGGCCGTGCGGATGCTCAACTCGCCCGTGGCCTCCATCCGTTCGGCCTCGAAGTCCTGGTTGACGGTGATCCCGTCGGCGGAGACGGCGCGGCCGTAGCGGTCGCCGCCGATGACGGCCTGGTTGAGCAGCAGGTCGGTGCCGATCCGGGCGTCGGTGAGCCGGATGCCGTCGGGGAAGCGGCAGCGGGCGAGGTGGAGGTCGCCGGTGGTGGAGAGCCGGGAGGCCTCCAGGCGGGGGACCAGGCAGTTCACGAAGCGCAGCGTGGAGGCCGCCGCCTCGGAGATGAGGATCTTGTGCTCGAAGCGGCAGTTGTGGAGCTCGACGTAGGCGCCGATGGCGGCGCCGGCCAGGTTGAGCGCGCCGGTGACCAGGACGCCGCTGAGGCGCAGCGAGGCGACGTGCCCGGGGGCGGGCTCCGGGCCGGCCAGCAGCAGGTGGGCGAGCACCTCGGCGCGGACGGTGCGCCGGGCGCCCCAGACGGCGTCGCCGAAGGGGTCGTCGGTGTCGGCTTCGCCACTGCGGAGGTCCAGGATCTCGCCCTGGTGGTAGGCCTCCCACACCTCGCGTTCGGTGTCGGTCCAGCCCTCTGGAGCGCGATCCGCCATGGTTTCCCCCGTCCCCCGGTCGTCTCGCCTTTCGTATCACGGACTGAAATGAGGGACCAGCGATTCCGGTCACTCCTTACACTGGGTGGCGTGATCTCTCGAATCGACCTCCGCGGCTCGCTCGACGACCCGCGTGACCTGCTGCCCCGTGCCGAGTTCGACGTGGCGGCCGCACTGGAGAAGGTGCGGCCGATCGCCGAGGACGTACGCCATCGCGGGGTCGCGGCGCTGATCGAGATCACCGAGCGCTTCGACGGCGTGCGGCTGGAGTCGACCCGTGTCCCGGCCGAGCAGCTGACCGAGGCCCTGGAGACGCTGGACCCGAAGGTGCGCGCCGCGCTGGAGGAGTCCATCCGCCGGGCCCGCGCCGTGCACGCGGACCAGCGCCGCACCGGGCACACCACCCGGGTGGTGCCGGGCGGCACGGTCACCCAGCGCTGGGTGCCGGTCGAGCGGGTCGGGCTGTACGTGCCGGGCGGTCTGGCGGTCTACCCGTCCTCCGTGGTGATGAACGTGGTGCCGGCCCAGGAGGCGGGCGTCCGCGGCATCGCGGTCACCTCCCCGCCGCAGAAGGAGTTCGCGGGGCGGGTCCACCCCACCATCCTGGCGGCCTGCGCGCTGCTCGGCGTCGACGAGGTCTACTCCGTCGGCGGCGCCCAGGCGGTCGCGATGTTCGCGCTGGGCACCGAGGAGTGCGCCCCCGTGAACATGGTCACCGGCCCGGGCAACATCTACGTGGCCGCCGCCAAGCGCTACTTCGCCGGTCGGATCGGCATCGACTCCGAGGCCGGCCCGACCGAGATCGCCGTCCTCGCCGACGACAGCGCGCTGCCGTCCGACGTCGCCGCCGACCTCATCAGCCAGGCCGAGCACGGTCCGACCTCCGGCTCGGTGCTGGTCACCGACTCCCCGGAGCTGGCCGACGCGGTCGAGGCCGAGCTGGCCGTGCAGGTCGCCAGGACCAAGCACAGCGAGCGGGTCGCCGAGGCGCTGGGCGGCAAGCAGTCCGGCATCATCCTGGTCGACGACCTGACCCAGGGCCTCGCCGTGGTCAACGCGTACGCGGCCGAGCACCTGGAGATCCAGACCCGCGACCCGCACGCGGTGGCCGAGCGCGTCGTCAACGCGGGCGCGATCTTCATCGGCCGCTGGACCCCGGTCTCGCTGGGCGACTACGCGGCCGGCTCCAACCACGTGCTGCCGACCGGCGGCTGCGCCTGCCACTCCTCCGGACTGTCGGTGCAGACCTTCCTGCGCGGCGTCCAGGTCGTCGAGTACGACCGGGACGCGCTGGCGGACGTCGCCGCGCACGTGGTCAACCTGGCAGAGGCGGAGGACCTCCCCGGCCACGGGGACGCCATCAAGGCCCGCTTCGACTGGACGGTACCCGGCTCGTGACGGACATCGACGACCTCCCCATCCGGGACGAACTGCGCGGCCAGTCCCCGTACGGCGCGCCGCAGTTGGACGTCCCCGTCCAGCTGAACACCAACGAGAACCCGTACCCGCTGCCCGAGGAGCTGGTGGCCCGGATCGCCGAGCGCGTCGCCGACGCCGCCCGCGGGCTGAACCGCTACCCCGACCGGGACGCGGTCGAGCTGCGCGAGGGCCTGGCGGCGTACCTCGGCAGGACCACCGGCTTCGCCGTGACCCGCGAACAGGTGTGGGCCGCCAACGGCTCCAACGAGGTGCTCCAGCAGCTGCTGCAGACCTTCGGCGGCCCCGGGCGCAGCGCGCTCGGCTTCGAGCCCTCGTACTCGATGCACGCGCTGATCTCCCGGGGCACCGGCACCGCCTGGATCTCCGGCCCGCGCAACGACGACTTCACCATCGACGTGGACGCCGCCCTCGCGGCCATCGCCGAGCACCGGCCGAACGTCGTCTTCGTCTGCTCGCCGAACAACCCGACCGGCACCGCCGTCGAGGCCGACACCGTGCTGCGGCTGTACGAGGCCGCCCAGGCCGCCCGGCCCAGCCTGGTCGTCGTCGACGAGGCCTACGTCGAGTTCTCGCACCGGGACTCGCTGCTGCCGCTGATCGAGGGCCGCCCCAACCTGGTGGTCAGCCGCACCATGTCCAAGGCCTTCGGCGCGGCCGGGCTGCGCCTGGGGTACCTGGCCGCCGACCGGGCGGTGGTGGACGCCGTCCAGCTGGTCCGCCTGCCCTACCACCTGTCCGCCGTCACCCAGGCCACCGCGCTGGCCTGCCTGGAGCACACCGACACCCTGCTCGGGTACGTCGGCCGGCTCAAGGAGGAGCGCGACCGGCTGGTCGACGCACTGCGCGGGATGGGCCTCGACGTGACCGACTCGGACGCCAACTTCGTCCAGTTCGGCCGCTTCGCCGACACCCACGCCGTCTGGCAGGCCATCCTCGACCAGGGCGTCCTGGTCCGCGACAACGGCGTGCCCGGGTGGCTGCGCGTCACCGCCGGCACGCCCGCCGAGAACGACGCCTTCCTGGACGCCGTCCGCACCGCCCTCCCGTCTCCCACCCCCACCCTTGATCGAGCGCGCTCCGCGCGCGCTGCCAGTCAGGAGCTGTAACCCCGAATGTCCCGCATCGGACGCGTCGAGCGCACCACCAAGGAGACCTCCGTCCTGGTCGAGATAGACCTGGACGGCACGGGTCGGACCGACATCTCCACGGGCGTCGGCTTCTACGACCACATGCTCGACCAGCTCGGTCGGCACGGTCTGTTCGACCTCACCGTCAAGACCGACGGCGACCTGCACATCGACACCCACCACACCATCGAGGACACCGCCCTCGCGCTCGGCGCCGCCTTCAAGCAGGCGCTCGGCGACAAGGTCGGCATCTACCGCTTCGGCAACTGCACGGTGCCGCTGGACGAGTCCCTCGCCCAGGTCACCGTGGACCTCTCCGGCCGGCCCTACCTGGTGCACACCGAGCCCGAGAACATGGCGCCGATGATCGGCAGCTACGACACCACGATGACCCGGCACATCCTGGAGTCCTTCGTGGCCCAGGCGCAGATCGCGCTGCACGTCCACGTGCCGTACGGGCGCAACGCCCACCACATCGTGGAGTGCCAGTTCAAGGCGCTGGCCCGTGCGCTGCGCTACGCCTCCGAGCGCGACCCGCGCGCGGCCGGCATCCTCCCGTCGACCAAGGGTGCGCTGTGAACAACATCGCGATGATCCTCATCTTCGTCGGCCTCTTCCTGGCCGGCGGGGTGATCTCCTTCTGGAAGCAGAAGCAGTCGAAGAGCGTCATCCTGGTGCTGGCGTTCGGTGCCGTGATGTGCCTGGCCTCCGGCCTCATGCGCCTGTAAGACCCGCCGTAGAGAGACTGGACACCTGAACATGGGCAAGAACGTCGTCGTCCTCGACTACGGCTCCGGCAACCTCCGCTCCGCGCAGCGCGCCCTGGAGCGGACCGGGGCGAACGTCACGGTCAGCTCCGACTACGACACCGCGATGGCCGCGGACGGCCTGCTCGTCCCCGGCGTGGGCGCCTTCGAGGCCTGCATGCGCGGGCTGAAGTCGGTCCGCGGGGACTGGATCATCGGCCGCCGCCTGGCCGGCGGCCGCCCGGTCATGGGCATCTGCGTCGGCATGCAGATCCTCTTCGAGAAGGGGGTCGAGCACGGCGTGGAGACGGCCGGTTGCGACGAGTGGCCGGGCACCGTCGAGCCGCTGGAGGCCCCGGTCGTCCCGCACATGGGCTGGAACACCGTGGACGTGCCCGAGGGCAGCCGGATGTTCGCCGGCCTCGACCCGGAGACCCGCTTCTACTTCGTGCACTCCTACGGCGTGCGGCACTGGGACCTGGAGATCCACAGCGCGCGGATCAACCCGCCGCTGGTCACCTGGGCCACGCACGGGCAGCCGTTCGTCGCGGCCGTCGAGAACGGTCCGCTGTGGGCCACCCAGTTCCACCCCGAGAAGTCCGGCGACGCCGGCGCCGCCCTGCTGACCAACTGGGTCAACACCCTCTGACTGTCTGAGAGTTGCTACTGATGAGCCGCCTCGAACTGCTTCCCGCCGTCGACGTCCGCGACGGCCGGGCCGTCCGTCTGGTCAAGGGCGCCTCCGGCACCGAGACCTCCTTCGGCGAGCCGCTGGCCGCCGCCCTCGCCTGGCAGAACGCCGGCGCCGAGTGGCTGCACCTGGTCGACCTCGACGCCGCGTTCGGCACCGGTTCCAACTACGAGCTGCTGCGCGACGTCACCGGCCGGCTGGACATCAAGGTCGAGCTGTCCGGCGGCATCCGCGACGACGAGTCGCTCGCCCGCGCCCTCGCCACCGGCTGCACCCGGGTCAACCTCGGCACCGCCGCCCTGGAGGCCCCCGAGTGGGTCGCCAAGGCCATCGCCGAGCACGGCGACAAGATCGCCGTCGGCCTGGACGTGGTCGGCACCACCCTGCGCGGCCGCGGCTGGACCCGCGACGGCGGCCAGCTCTTCGACGTGCTGACGCGCCTCGACCAGGAGGGCTGCGCCCGCTACGTCGTCACCGACGTCAACCGCGACGGCACCCTGACCGGCCCCAACCTGCAGCTGCTGCGCGACGTCTGCGCCGCCACCGACCGCCCGGTCGTCGCCTCCGGCGGCGTCTCCTCGCTGGACGACCTGCGCGCCATCGCCACCCTGGTCGGCGAGGGTGTCGAGGGCGCCATCGTGGGCAAGGCACTCTACGAGCAGAAGTTCACCCTCGAAGAGGCCCTGGAGGCGGTTTCAGGATGACGGACGGTCGGATCGTACGCGGGCGGGTCGGCGGATTCTCTCCCTGGGAGGACGAGTTCGGCTACTCCCGAGCCATCGCCGCCGGCGACCACGTGCACGTGGCCGGCTCCACCGCCTGGGTGGACGGCCGGATCGAGCACGAGGGCGACCCGTACCGGCAGACCCTCGCCGCGTTCGGCGTCGGGCTCAAGGCCCTGGCCGCGTACGGTCTGACCGCGGACGACGTGGTCCGCACCCGGATGTACATCACCCACGTCCGCGACGCCGAGGAAGTGGGCCGCG
This sequence comes from Kitasatospora sp. NPDC085464, assembly GCF_044541955.1. Taxonomy (NCBI): domain Bacteria; kingdom Bacillati; phylum Actinomycetota; class Actinomycetes; order Kitasatosporales; family Streptomycetaceae; genus Kitasatospora; species Kitasatospora sp. NPDC085464. The sequence continues at coordinate 17,877 of NZ_JBITTM010000012.1, read as the reverse complement.
CCCACCGCGAACTCTTCGACGCCGCACGCCCGGTGGCCACCATGGTGGTGGTCGAGGGACTGATCGACTCCCGGATGATGGTCGAGATCGAGCTCGACGCGTACCGCTCCGGGCTGGCAAAGACCCTGGAAGGCAAACAGCCGTGACCCTCGCCGTACGAGTCATCCCCTGCCTGGACGTGGACGCCGGGCGGGTGGTCAAGGGCGTCAACTTCCAGAACCTGCGCGACGCCGGCGACCCGGTCGAGATGGCCAAGCTCTACGACGCCGAGGGCGCCGACGAACTGACCTTCCTCGACATCACCGCCTCCTCCGGCGACCGCGAGACCACCTACGACGTGGTCCGTCGCACCGCCGAGCAGGTCTTCATCCCGCTCACCGTCGGCGGCGGCATCCGCGCCGTCGAGGACGTGGACAAGCTGCTGCGGGCCGGCGCCGACAAGGTCGGCGTCAACACCGCCGCGATCGAGCGCCCGGAGCTGGTCCGGGAGATCGCCCGGCGGTTCGGCCGGCAGGTGCTGGTGCTCTCGGTCGACGCCCGGCGCTGCCCGCCCGGTACGGAGACCGCGTCGGGCTTCGAGGTGACCACCCACGGCGGGCGCCGGGGCACCGGCCTGGACGCCGTCGAATGGGCCGGCCGCGCGGCCGAGTTGGGCGCCGGGGAGATCCTGCTCAACTCGATGGACGCGGACGGCACCAAGGACGGCTACGACCTGGAGATGATCCGGTCCGTGCGCAAGGCCGTCTCGGTGCCGGTGATCGCCTCCGGCGGCGCCGGCAAGCTCGCCGACTTCGCGCCCGCCGTCGACGCGGGCGCGGACGCGGTGCTGGCCGCCAGCGTCTTCCACTTCGGGGACCTGCGGATCGGCGAGGTCAAGGGCGCGCTGCGGGAGGCCGGACACCCGGTGCGGTGACCCGTGCGCAACCCCGGGCCCGCGGTTCTCGGAACCGCGGGCCCCGCCCGTGTGCTCAGGACTCCTGCGGCTCGCCCTTGATCAGGGCGAACGGGGCGCCGTTCGGGTCCGCCAGCCAGGCCAGCCGGCCGACGTTCTCCACGTCCGAGGCCGGCATCAGCACCGTGCCGCCCGCCGCCGTCACCCTGGCGATCACCGCGTCCACGTCGGCCGCCGCGAAGTACGGCGTCCACGCGGAGGGCTGCTCCGGGGTCATCGTCGGGGCGATGCCGCCGAAGCTGGTGGCCTGCTGGTCGCCCTCGGCAGTCGAGATCACCCGGTAGGTCATCCCCGGCGACGGCTCGAAGTTCTCCACCCGCCACCCGAACAGCCGCTGGTAGAAGCCGAAGGCCCCGTCCTGGTCCGAGGTGTGCAGCTCGGACCAGACCAGGGTGTCGTCCTCGGACACGACGTCCAGCCCCTTGGTGTTCCCCGCCTGCCAGAGCGCGAACTCGGCGCCGTGCGGATCGGTGAGCGCGGCGAACCGGCCCTCCTGCATGACGTCCGTCGGTGGCACCCGGACGGTGGCGCCGGCCTGCTCGGCGGCCTTCACGGTGGCGTCCACGTCCTCGGTGCGGAAGTACGTCGTCCAGGCCGACCGGGCGCCCTCGTCCAGGTTGCCGAGGGCGGCGACGGTCTTGCCGCCCCGCTGGAGGAAACCGTAGCCACCGGTCTCGGGCACCTCGTGGAAGGCCCAGCCGAAGACCGAGCCGTAGAACGAGGCGGTGGCCCGGATGTTCGGGCTGCCCAGGTCGATCCAGCAGGGGGAGCCGGTGGGGAAGTCGGTGGTGAGCATGGAGTGGTGCCCCTTCGACGGAGAGTGACCGGGGCGGTTCCGTCGGGCGCGCACACGCCCCCTCCCGGCCACCTGCGAGTCTGCACCCGGGCACTGACATCCGCACCCGGGCACGCGCGTTCCCGGGCGGTCGGCGGTCGGCGGTCGGCGGTCGGCGGTCGGCGGTCGGCGGACCCGCCTACAGCCAGCCGCGCTGCGCCGCCTTGAGGCCGGCCTCGAAGCGGCTGGCGGCATCGAGCCGCTCCATGAGGGCGGACATCTGGCGGCGCACGGTGCGCACCGAGACGCCGAGCCGCTTGCCGGCGGCCTCGTCGGTCAGGCCCGTCCCGAGCAGCCGGAGCAGGTCGCGTTCGGCCGCGGTGAGGCCGGTGTCGTGGTGGGTGGGCTGGTCGGCACCGAGCGGCACCGCGGTGGACCAGGCCTGTTCGAACAGGGCGACGAGCGAGGCGACCAGCCCGGGCTCGCTGGTGCAGAGCGCCCCGAGCCTGGTCTGCGTCGGGTCGATCGGGACGACGGCGGTGTGCCGGTCGAAGACCAGCAGCCGGGGCGGCAGCAGGGGAGCCGTCCGCACCTGGCCGCCGAGCCCGGTGAGCCACTGGGCGTACGCGTGGGTGGCCTGGTCGTTGCGGACGCTGTCCTGGTAGAGCGTCCGCATGGCGACGCCGCGCTCCAGCGCGTCCTGGTCGAGCGGACGGGCGGCGTCCATGCTGGCCTGCGACTGCGCGCCGCCCGAGATCGCGGCGAGGAACTCCTCCCGGAGGTCGCGCGCCAGCATTTCGAGCTTGGCCTGGATCGCGTCCATCCCGACCAGGCGCTCGGTGGCGTCCGAGGTGGTGTTGGGCACCAGGTCCGCGTAGGCGGCCACGGCCCGGGCCACGGCGGCCTTGCTGGCGGCCAGCTCCTGCTGGCGGCGGGCGAGGTCGTCCTCCTGGCGGCGGATGACGGCCTCCAGGCCGATCGCCGGGCTGACCGGGCGGAGCGCACCCGAGACCTCCTGGGAGGGGCGCAGCAGCGTCAGGTCCGCGAGCTGGTCGAGGGCCTCTCTGACGGCGGTCTCGGAGAGGCCGAGCCGGCCGCACAGGGCGGTGACCCCACACCCGGGCTCGACCAGCAGGGCCGCGTAGACGGCCTCCGCCGTAGGGTCCAGTCCCAGCACTTCGAGCACGATTCCCCCCGGACTCGGCGATGCGCGCGGCCAGCTCATGTCAAGGCCGTCGGCAAGATTCTCACAGTTCGCAAATGTGTGTGCAAGGAGATCTGACGATGCGTCGGTGATGTGACCGGGGCGACAGGGGCGGTCGGTGCGGCCGGGATGGCAGGTGCGGCAGGGGCGGTCGGGGTGGCGACATGCTGCCTGGCCTGATGATGCCTCGGGGAAGGCCTTCCGGAGCACCGCCCGGGGCTTGCAGGATGTGAAGCACCGAACGGGGGGCGCCGAGCCCCCGGGCCGGTGGGACGGCGGGAACCAGCCGCCGTCCGACGCACCGACCGATCAACGACCAGGGGGTTGTTCTCCATGCGGATCACCGCTCGCGTTCCCGGTGTCCTCGCGGCTGCGGCTGTGGTGGCCACGCTCGCTCTGCCGACCGCCACCGCCTTCGCCGCCGCCGCACCGGCCACCGTGACGGGCGTGTCCGCGGCGAGCGACCCCGGCACGGACGACCCCGGCCAGCCCGCCCACAAGGGGGACGGCAAGGGCGGTCTGGGCGACCCGGGCAGCATCAGCTGGGACAACAAGAAGTGACCGCCGCTGTCGGCGCCGGCCGCTCGAACCGAGCCAGATGCACATTGTCCGCCTCACCCTGACGAGCCCCGACCGGCGTCCGCCGACCGCTGCCGACGCCCATGTCCTGAAGGACGTGCTCTGGGCCCACGCCGATCCCTTCGGCGGCCTGGAGCACGTCCAGTCGAGAGCCCGTCAGGACTCCATCGACCTCGTCGTCTTCACCAGCGGCGGGAGTGGCGACAACGCCCCCGCCCATTCGCTGGCCATCTGTTCCGCCGCCATCGCGCGGTCTCCGGCCTTCCAAGCCTGGCACGTCTCCGTCGCCGGCTGACGGCCGTCCGCTTCCTGCCGGGTTTCCTCCGGCTCTCCCCTTTCCGGTGATCCGGGCGCCATCGCGCCGCGCCGGTCCTTTCGATGCCATTTTCAGGAGTGCGCATGTCCCGCAAGGCCTATCTCCGCACGTCCGCCGCCGCCCTCGGGCTGGCCGGCTCGCTGTCGCTCGGCCTGGTCGTCCAGGGCGGTACGGCGTTCGCCGCCGAACCCGCCCCCGCCCCCGCCACTGCGGTCGCAGGCGGCGAGTACGGTGGCGCCGGCCAGCCGGTCGGGGTCGCCCAGGCGCCCGCCGCTGACGGCTCGTCGGCCGCCGCGTCCGTGCTGGCCCCGACGGTCACCCGCACCGAGGCGGTCCGGCGGGCCAAGACCTGGGTCGGCATCGGTCTCGACTACAGCTGGACCGGCTCGCACAACGGGTACCGCACCGACTGCTCGGGCTACGTCTCGATGGCCTGGAAGCTCGACGACTCGCTGACCACCGACACCTTCGGCCCGCGGGGCGTCACCGAACACATCGCCAAGGGCGACCTCAAGGCCGGCGACGCACTGCTCAACGACGACAGCGGGGCCCACGGCCACGTGGTGCTGTTCGAGAAGTGGACCGACTCCAGCCACTACATGGGCTACGAGTTCACCGGCAGCGGCGTCCACTACCGCGAGATCCCCTACCCGTACTTCTCCGGCTACGGCACCTTCGTGCCGGTCCGCAACAAGTCCATCCGCGATGACGGCCCGACCGACCCCGGGATGACGAATCTGACGGCGGGTGACTTCAACGGGAACGGCAAGAAGGACCTGGTGGCGGTGGAGGTGTCGACGGGGAAGCTGTGGTCGTACCCGGGGACGGGGACGGGGACGTTGGGGAGCCGGGTGCTGATCGGCAACGGTGGCTGGAACGGGATGAGCAACCTGGCCGTGGGTGATCTGAACCGGGACGGCAAGGACGACATCGTGGCGACGGAGAAGTCGACGGGGAAGCTCTGGCTGTACCCGGGGACGGGCAGTGGTGTGGGGGACCGGGTGGAGATCGGTTCCGGTGGCTGGAACGGGATGAACAACACCGCGGTGGGTGACTTCAACGGTGACGGCAAGGACGATGTCGTGGCGAGTGAGAACGCGACGGGGAAGTTGTGGCTGTACCCGGGGACGGGCAGTGGTCTGGGGAGCCGGGTGGAGATCGGTTCCGGTGGCTGGAACGGGATGAACAAGATCGTCAGCCCGGGTGACATGAACAAGGACGGCAAGGACGACGTCGTCGCGACCGAGGTGTCGACGGGGAAGCTGTGGCTGTACCCGGGCACGGGCCACGGCCTCGGTGACCGGGTGGAGATCGGCACCGGTGGCTGGAACGGCATCTCCGACTACGCGGGTGCGGACTTCACCGGTGACGGCATCGGCGACCTCGCGGCGGTCGACTCGGACCCGGGGCAGACCGGGAAGCTCTACCTCTACAAGGGCACCGGGAGCGGTCTGAGCTCCCGCACCGAGATCGGCTCCGGCGGCTGGTAGACCCCGCACCGGCTCAGCCTCGCGCCCCCGGCTGAGCCCCCCGGCTGACCCCTGGGTCGGCCGCTGAAACCGGGGGCGGGCCCGCGACCACCGCGCGGGCCTGCCCCGGCCCTTCCCGCTCACCTTCCCACTCACCTTCCCCGACCTGCCGTGCGCGCCGCCCTGCCCGGATCCGTCCCCGGGCGGCTCCGCCCTGCCCGTCTCCCTGGAGAGATCCGTGAACCACCACCGTCTGAGGGGTGTCGCCGCGCTCGCCGTGGCGGCCGGTGCCCTCACCGCCACCCTGCCGCTGGGACAGGCCGCCGCCCAGGCAGCCGAGCCCGCCGGTGCCGACTCCGCTGCCACTGCCGGGCAGAGCGTCAAGGCCGTTGTGTACCAGGGGCTTTCGCTCCAGGTGCCGTCGGCCTGGTCGGTGGTCGACCTGGCCCAGGCGCCCGACACCTGCGTCCGGCTCGACCGGAACACCGTCTACCTCGGCCACCCCGGCGCGGACCAGAACTGCCCGACCCACCTGATCGGGGAGAAGGCGGACGCGCTGGTCGTGGAGACCTTCGCCGGCGCTGCCGAGCGCTCCGACCTCACCACCGTCGCGGTGCCCGCCGGCCACGGTGTCCCGGCCCTGCCGGACAGCGACGGCCAGGAGGCGCGGGTGGCCTTCGAAGGCGCCGGCGTCTATGTGACCACCAGTCACGCCTCGGCCTCGGCCGCCGCGGTGCAGCGCATCCTCGCCTCCGCCTCGATCGGCGACGGTGCCACGGCGGCCCCGGCGCCGCAGCCGCCGAAGGCCGTCCCCGGCGCTCTCGCCGCGCCCGCCGCGGCGTCGGCGGTCGCCTCGGAGACGCCGAGCACCGGCTACACCGGCAAGGCGTTCGACGCCTGCGCCGCCCCGTCCTCCGGCGCGATGGCGGACTGGGCCTCCTCGCCGTACCGGGGTGTGGGCATCTACATCGGCGGTCCGACCCGGGTCTGCGCGCAGAACAACCTCACCGCGTCGTGGGTGGCGCAGCAGAGCGGCGCCGGCTGGCACCTGCTGCCCGTCTACGCGGGCACCCAGGCCGCGGGGATCTCCTCCTCGGGTGCCGAGGGCCAGGGCCGGGCCGCGGCGGAGGCCGCCGTGAAGCTGGCCAAGGGCCTGGGCTTCACCACCGGCACGGTGCTCTACACCGACATGGAGGACTACTCGCCCGGCTACCGCACCAACGTGCTGAACTACCTGTCGGGCTGGACGGGCCGGCTGCACGAGCTCAACTTCCGCTCCGGCGTCTACAGTTCCTCGTCCAGTGGGATCAAGGACATGGCCGCCGCCTACAACTCGACCGGCTTCGACCGCCCCGACGTGGCATGGTCCGCGAACTGGAACAACGCCGCGGACACCGACGACAGTTACATCCCGGCGGGGTACTGGTCCAACCACCAGCGCGTCCACCAGTACGCCGGCAACGTCACCGAGTCGCACGGCGGGACGACCATCAACATCGACCGGAACTACGTCGACGTCGCCGCCAAGGCCCCGGTGAACGACCCCGGGATGACGAACCTGACGGCGGGTGACTTCAACGGGAACGGCAAGAAGGACCTGGTCGCGGTGGAGGTGTCGACGGGGAAGCTGTGGTCGTACCCGGGGACGGGGACGGGGACGTTGGGGAGCCGGGTGCTGATCGGCAACGGTGGCTGGAACGGGATGAGCAACCTGGCTGTGGGTGATCTGAACCGGGACGGCAAGGACGACATCGTGGCGACGGAGAAGTCGACGGGGAAGCTCTGGCTGTACCCGGGGACGGGCAGTGGTGTGGGGGACCGGGTGGAGATCGGTTCCGGTGGTTGGAACGGGATGAACAACACCGCTGTCGGTGACTTCAACGGTGACGGCAAGGACGATGTCGTGGCGAGTGAGAACGCGACGGGCAAGTTGTGGCTGTACCCGGGGACGGGCAGTGGTCTGGGGAGCCGGGTGGAGATCGGTTCCGGTGGCTGGAACGGCATGAACAAGATCGTCAGCCCGGGTGACATGAACAAGGACGGCAAGGACGACATCGTCGCGACCGAGACGTCCACCGGAAAGCTGTGGCTGTACCCGGGCACCGGCCACGGCCTCGGTGACCGCGTCGAGATCGGCACCGGCGGCTGGAACGGCATCTCCGACTACGCCGGTGCGGACTTCACCGGTGACGGCATCGGGGACCTCGCGGCGGTCGACTCGGACCCGGGGCAGACCGGGAAGCTCTACCTCTACAAGGGCACCGGGAGCGGTCTGAGCTCCCGCACCGAGATCGGCTCCGGCGGCTGGTGAGCCGCCGAGCGAACCGGCACCGTCCCGAACCCACGTACGCCAGCACCGACTTCAGGGGGAGCACACCCATGTCCGCACAGACCCGCATGCGCAAGAGCCTGGCCGTCCTCGCACTGGGCCTCGCGCCCCTCGCCCTCGCCGGTACGGCCGGCGCCGCGTCGGTCGCCACCTGGGACAAGGTGGCCGCCTGCGAGAGCAGCGGCAACTGGTCCATCAACACCGGGAACGGCTACTACGGCGGCCTGCAGATATCCGAGTACAACTGGCAGCACTACGGCGGCACCCAGTACGCGGCCTATCCGCACCAGGCGACCAAGAAGGAACAGATCCTGATCGCCGAGAAGATCCTCGCCGACCAGGGGGCCGGCGCGTGGACCTGCAGCCCCGGCACCGGGCTCTCGACCGACCACGCGGACCCGTACCCGGCCGGGCCGGCCGACCCGGGGATGACGAACCTGACGGCGGGTGACTTCAACGGCGACGGCAAGAAGGACCTGGTGGCCGTCGAGGTGTCGACCGGCAAGCTGTGGCTGTACCCGGGCAACGGGAGGGGCGCGCTGGGGAGCCGGGTGCTGATCGGCAACGGCGGCTGGAACGGCATGAGCAACCTGGCCGTGGGCGACCTCAACGGTGACGGCGGGGACGACATCGTGGCGACCGAGAAGTCGACCGGCAAGCTCTGGGTGTACCCGGGCAACGGCCACGGCGTCGAAGGCCGGATCGAGCTCGGCAGCGGCGGCTGGAACGGCATGAACAACACCGCGGTGGGCGACTTCAACGGCGACGGCGTGGCCGACGTCGTGGCGAGCGAGAACTCCACCGGCAAGCTCTTCCTGTACCCCGGCCTCGGCGGGGCCCTGGGCAAGCGGGTGGAGATCGGTTCCGGTGGCTGGAACGGCATGAACAAGATCGTCAGCCCCGGGGACATGACCAAGGACGGCAAGGACGACATCGTCGCGACCGAGAAGTCGACCGGCAAGCTGTGGCTGTACCCGGGCACGGGCCACGGCCTCGGTGACCGCGTCGAGATCGGCACCGGCGGCTGGAACGGCATCTCCGACTACGCGGGCGCGGACTTCACCGGCGACGGCATCGGCGACCTCGCGGCCGTCGACTCCGACCCGGGCCAGACCGGGAAGCTCTACCTCTACAAGGGCACCGGCAGCGGCCTGGGCACCCGCACCGAGATCGGCTCCGGCGGCTGGTGACCGGCGGCCGGACGGAACCGGCGTGGTGACGGAGTTCACGACGGCGGGTCCGCCGGCCGGGGGAAGCCCCGACCGGCGGACCCGCCGTCACCCGTCCGCCCGCACGGCGCGATGCCGGCCTTCCCCCCGTCCGTGCGGGACGCGCCCGGGCGGTCTACTTCGGGGGCAGCGGCAGGGCGTGGCGGAGGGCCTCGACGGCGTCGGGGGCGCCGTCCACGTCCAGGGCGGTCCGGTCGCCGCGGCCGTAGGTGAAGAGGACCAGCTCGCCGGGGTCCCCGGTGATCCGGACGGTGGGGGCGCCGGCCGGGCCGACGGTGAGGGACCGGCCGTCGGGGCGGGCGAGGACCAGGCGGACGGGCGAGCGGCGGCCGGCCTCGAAGCGGGCGATCATGGGGAGACGGCGCCACAGGGCCTCGGCGCGGCCGGGCGGGACGGCCTGGGGGGTCCAGTCCTCGACGGCCCGCAGGACGTCCTCGGCGTGCACGAAGTACTCGACCGTGTTGCCCGCCTCGTCCGCGCCGGGCAGGGCGAAGGGCGAGTAGACCGGCGGGCCGGCACGGAAGAGACGGATCAGTTCCTCGTACGGCCGCGCGGCGTAGTCGTCCTGCACCCGCTGGGTCCGGGCGGCCAGGGCGGTGATCCGGATCCCCGCCGCCGCGTCGGGGCGGCGTTCCCGGATCACCAGGTGGGCGGCGAGGTCCCGGGTGGTCCAGCCGGCGCAGAGCGTGGGGGCGTCCGGCCCTGCGGCGGTGAGCAGTTCGGCGAGGCGGTGGCGTTCGGCGAGGGCGTGGTTCGACATGGTGGAAGCCTATGGCCCGTCCTATGGGCGGAGGTGGCCGGTGAGCTTGGGGCCGCCCTGCTTGTTGCTCGCAGTGAGGGCGCAGGTGTAGTCCCGCCAGCCCTGCTGGTAGTTGACCAGGGCCGGGCCGAACTGGCGCCCGTAGTAGGACTTCCCGTCGGCCTGCCTGGTCTTGGCGGCGGCCTCGGCCTCCTTGCAGCCGTCCCGCATGGCGAGGGCGATCGGGATCTCGCCGGTCAGGTTGTCGGCCAGCTTGAGGTCGGCGATCACCTCGCCGTCGTGCTCGCCGCCGCAGGGGCGCTCCTCGGCCCGGGTGATCACCGGGCTCAGCTGCGGGTGGTCGAAGCAGGTGCCGACCGGGAAGAAGGCGTACGGCGGCTGAGGCTTGGTCGGGGTGGGGGTGGGCGTCGGGGTGGGCGTCGGCGTCGGGGTGGCCGTGGGGGTCGGCGGCGGCGCGGCGGCGGGCTTCCGGTCGTCCGGCCAGAGCGCCGCGGTGGCCACCACCGCGAGCAGGACGACCAGCACGGCGACGACGGTGAGGACCAGGCCGCGGGAGGGGCGGGAGGCGGCGGCTGCGGGCGGCTGCTCGGGCGTCATGGCCACGAGGATGGCCCACGAAGGGGCCGCCCGGCAGGCGGTTGGCCGAACTCGCCCCGGACGGGCGGCACCACCGGGACCACCGGCCGGACGGACCCGCCGGGACGGACCACCGGGCTGACACAATGGGCCCCATGTCCACCACACCCGCCACTCCCGGCACCACCGCCCTGGCCCCCGAGATCGCCGCCCGCCTCAAGCGCACCGAGGACGGCCTCCTCCCGGCCATCGCGCAGCAGCACGACACCGGCGAGGTGCTGATGCTCGGCTGGATGGACGACGAGGCGCTGCACCGCACGCTCACCACCGGCCGCTGCACCTACTGGAGCCGCAGCCGCCGCGAGTACTGGGTGAAGGGCGACACCTCCGGCCACGTCCAGGCGGTCAAGTCGGTGGCACTGGACTGCGACGGCGACACCCTGCTGGTCAAGGTCGACCAGACCGGCGCCGCCTGCCACACCGGCGACCGCACCTGCTTCGACGCCGACGTGCTCCCGCTCTCCTGACCCCCCGCCCACACACAGAACTCAAGAAGGTGCCGCCCCGCATGGACCTCGAAGCCTTCCGCAAGCTCGCCGTCGACACCCGGGTCATCCCGGTCACCCGCAGGCTCCTCGCGGACGGCCTCACCCCGATCGGTCTGTACCGCAGCCTCGCCGAGGAGCGGCCCGGCACCTTCCTGCTGGAGTCCGCCGAGCAGGGCCGCAGCTGGTCGCGCTACTCCTTCGTCGGCGTGCGCAGCGCCGCCACGCTCACCGTCGGCCGGGACGGCGACGCCCGGTGGCTCGGCACCCCGCCGGTCGGCATCCCCACCGGCGGCGACCCGCTGCAGGTGCTGCGGGCCGCCCTGGAGGCGCTGCACACCCCGCGGCACGCCGACGACGGCCTGCCCCCGCTCACCGGCGGCCTGGTCGGCTACCTCGGCTACGACATCGTCCGCCGGCTGGAGAAGCTGCCCGACCTCAACCCGGACGACCTCGGGCTCCCCGAGCTGACCATGATGCTGGCCACCGACCTCGCGGTGCTCGACCACGCCGACGGCACCGTGCTGCTGATCGCCAACGCCGTCAACCACAACGACCTGGCCACCGGCGTGGACGAGGCCTACGCGGACGCGGTGGGCCGGCTGGACGCGATGGAGGCCGACCTGCTCAAGCCGGTCGACCCGGGCCTGGCCACCTTCACCCCGGCGGGCCCCGGCGAGGTGGACTCGCCGTTCGGCGGCGAGCCGTACCGGGCCGCCGTGGACGAGATCAAGGAGCGGATCCGGGCCGGCGAGGCCTTCCAGGTGGTGCCCTCGCAGCGCTTCGAGGCGCCCTGCCCGGCCTCCGCGCTGGACGTCTACCGGGTGCTGCGCACCACCAATCCCAGCCCGTACATGTACCTGTTCCGCTTCCCGGGGCCGGACGGCACCGCCGAGGGCGGCTTCGACGTGGTCGGCTCCAGCCCGGAGGCGCTGGTCAAGGTCACCGACGGCGAGGCGATGCTGCACCCGATCGCCGGCACCCGGCACCGCGGCGCCACCCCGCACGAGGACGCGGCGCTCGCCGCCGAGCTGCTCGCCGACCCCAAGGAGCGGGCCGAGCACCTGATGCTGGTCGACCTCGGCCGCAATGACCTCGGACGGGTCTGCGAGCCGGGCAGCGTCGAGGTGGTCGACTTCATGCAGATCGAGCGCTACAGCCACGTGATGCACATCGTCTCCACCGTCACCGGCAGGGTCGCGCCGGGGCGCAGCGCCTTCGACGTGCTGACCGCCTGCTTCCCGGCCGGCACGCTCTCCGGCGCGCCCAAGCCGCGGGCGATGCGGATCATCGAGGAGCTGGAGCCCACCCGCCGCGGCCTGTACGGCGGTTGCGTCGGCTACCTGGACTTCGCCGGGGACTCCGACACCGCGATCGCGATCCGTACCGCGGTGCTGCGCGACGGCACGGCGTACGTGCAGGCCGGCGCGGGCGTGGTCGCCGACTCCGACCCGCACGGCGAGGACACCGAGTGCCGCAACAAGGCGGCCGCTGTGCTGCGGGCCGTCGCCACCGCCAATACGCTGCGGAGGCCGGAACTGTCCTGAGTCGTGAGGAGGCGGCCCGGATGCCCGAGGTGCCGTACGACGAGCTGCGCTGGGAGGTCGTGCTGAGCGCGGCCGGGCAGTTCGGCGAGCAGCCGGCGGGCCACGGCCGGGTGCTGTCCGGCGTGGCGGTGGACTTCCCGGCCGCGCCCGGCGGCCCGGACCGGGAGCCCGCCGTGTTCGCCCCCGACCTGGCGGTGCTCGCCCCGGACGCGGTGCGGGGCGAGCGGGGCCGGTTCGGCGCGGCCGGGGTCGAGGCGGTGCTGGAGGTGGCCCGGCCGGGCCTGGCGGAGGCCGGGCGGGCGTACGCGCGCAGCGGGGTGCCGCTCTACGTGGTGGTCGACCCGGCGGCGGCGGTCTGCACCGTGCACAGCGCGCCGTCCCCGGAGGGGGTGTACCGGGAGGCCGAGCGGGTGCCGTTCGGCAACGACCTGTTCCTGTCGCTGGGCGGGCGGACGGTGGTGCTGCGGACGGACCCCTTCCCCACGCCGTCCTCCGCCCCGCCCCCCACCCCGGGTGCGGACCGGGGTGTCGGTCGGGGGATAGTGGACGGGTGAGCGCTGACCAGACCCCCGCCCCCGCCGCCCCCAGCCGCCGCACGCTCGGCGTGATGCTGCTGCTCACCGTGCTGAGCGCGGTCCTGGTGCTGACCGCGGTCGGGCGGACCTGGGCCGAGGGGCGGGCGGGCACCCTGGACGTCGCCGTCACCGGCGGCCGGATCTCCGAACTGCCCGGCGGGCTGGCCCTGGTGGGCCTCGCCGCGGCCGTCGCGGTGTTCGCGGTGCGCGGCGCGGGACGGCTGGCGGTCGGTGCGCTGACCCTGCTCGCCGGGATCGGCGCGGCCGCCGCGTCGGTCGCCGGGGCGGGCGACACCGCCGCGCTGGACGCCGAGGCGGCCCGCAAGCTCGCGCTGACCGGCTCGGCGGCCACCGGGGTCTCGCACACGGCCTGGCCCTGGGTCGCGCTGGTCGGCGGCGTGCTGCTGGCCCTCGCCGGGCTGCTCACCCTGCGCTACGGCCGCGGCTGGCCCGCCATGGGCAGCCGCTACGAGGCGCCGACCGGCAAGGCCCCGGCCAGGACCGCGGCCAAGGCCGAGACCCCGGGCGACCTGTGGAAGGCGCTGGACCGCGGCGAGGACCCCACGGCGGTCTGAGGCCCACCCGCCACGGCGGACGGCCCCGGCGGACGGCCCCGGCGCCGGGGCCACCGCCACTGCGGGCCCCGCGACCCGCCGCACGCGCCCCGCGGCCGCCCGACGTGCGCATGTGACGCGATAGACCCGCCACCCGCTTTGGGCGGCGGGTGTGTGGCCCGGCACAATGGACTCCGTCAACCCGCCGGCGGCCCCGCAGGCCCGGCCGGGCCCCGAGAGCCAAGGAGCACCACTCAGATGGCAGCAGCAGCACACGGCCACACCCCCGCCGCCTGGACCGGCGTCGTCATCTCCTTCGTCGGCTTCGGCATCGCCGGTGTCGCGATGATCCTGCCGTCGGTGCTCCTCGTCTGCGCCGGCCTGGCGGTCGTCGTGGCCGGTGGCGTGGTCGGCAAGGCCATGGCGATGGCCGGCATGGGCAAGCAGCCCAGCACCAACGTCTACAAGTCGACCGAGGAGCAGGTCGCGGCCCGCGAGGCCCGCGTCGCCGCCGTCGCCGCCTGACGACCACCCCTCCGTACGGGGGCCCGACCGTCCTCCGTACGACCCGCTTTTTCGCACAACCGAACGGCGGGCGCGCCGCGCCCGCCGTTTCGTCGTGTCCGGGCCCGGGCGCGGGCAGAATCGGGGCGTGAACGCCGCCCCCACCGCCTCCGCCCCGCCGCCCGTGCTGCGCCGGCTCGGCCCGCCGCTGACCGCGCTGGCGGCGGTGGCCGTCCCCACCGCGTACGTCGCCGTGGTGGACCCCAACAGCCCCGGGCACTACCCGGACTGCCCGTTCCTGACGGCCACCGGCTGGTGGTGCCCCGGCTGCGGCGGGCTGCGCTGCGTCCACGCGCTCACCCACGGCGACCTCACCGGGGCCCTGCACGACAACGCCGCCGCCGTGCTGCTGTTCGGCGTGCTGGGGGTGCTCTGGCTGCGCTGGGCCTGGGCCGCGCTGACCGGCGGGCCGCCGCCCCGGGTCACCGTCGGAGGCCGGCGCTGGGCACTGATCGCGCTGCTCGTGCTGGTGTTCACCGTGGTGCGGAACTCCCCGGTCGGAGCCGGTCTGGCGCCCCCGCTGGTCTGAGCGCCGGGCCACCGCCCGCGGACGGGCCCGCCGACGGGTGGAGAAGCGGTGAAGCCGCAGTTGAGGGCCGCCGGAGCGGGGGTCCGGTCCGCGAGACGCGCGCCGGGCGGATGCGCCCCGCGCTCCCGGGTGCCGATACCATCGAAGAGCCGGCGGGTCACCGCCCGCCCGGCTCTCGCTGGCCAACTGGCAGAAACGATGGGGGCTCCTGAGTGAGTGTGCTCGACTCGATCATCGAAGGGGTCCGCGAGGACCTCGCCGAGCGGCAGGCCCGGGTCTCCCTGGACGAGCTGAAGGAGCGCGCCGCCAAAGCCCCGGAGGCCAAGGACGGCGTCGCCGCCCTCAAGGGCGACGGGGTCCGGGTGATCTGCGAGGTCAAGCGTTCCAGCCCGTCCAAGGGCGCCCTGGCCTCGATCGCCGATCCGGCCGCCCTGGCGCGCGACTACGCGGCCGGCGGTGCCGCCGCGATCAGCGTGCTGACGGAGCAGCGCCGCTTCGGCGGGTCGCTCGCCGACCTGGACGCCGTCCGCGCCGCGGTGGACACCCCGCTGCTGCGCAAGGACTTCATCGTCACCGCCTACCAGCTGTGGGAGGCCCGCGCGCACGGCGCCGACCTCGCTCTGCTGATCGTCGCGGCCCTCGACCAGTCGGCCCTGGTGTCGCTGATCGAGCGCGCCGAGTCGATCGGCCTCACCCCGCTGGTCGAGGTGCACGACGAGGAGGAGATCAAGCGCGCGGTGGACGCCGGGGCGCGGATCATCGGCGTCAACGCCCGCAACCTGAAGACCCTGGAGGTGGACCGCAACACCTTCGGGAACGTGGTCCACGCCATCCCGGACGGCATCGTGAAGATCGCCGAGTCCGGGGTCCGCGGCCCGCTGGACGTGATCAACTACGCCAACCTCGGCGCCGACGCGGTGCTGGTCGGCGAGTCCCTGGTGACCGGCAAGGACCCGCGCGCCGCGGTCGCCGACCTGGTCGCCGCGGGGGCCCACCCGGCCGTCCGGCACAAGGACTGACACAGCCCGATGAAGATCGCCGCCCGACTCGCCCCCGGTTGCCGCCCGCGCGGCTGCCGCGCGCCCGCACGCCGGGTGCTGGGGCGTCGGGTGCGGTACGTGATCGGCTGTGAGCCCGGGCAGGTGCCGGGACGGCGATGGCGCGTGACGCGCGGCTGACCCCAGCCGATCAGACGTCACTGTCGTCCCACTCCCCAAGGGAAACCACATGTCCGAGAAGGACTACCTGCCCGGTGCCCAGGTGCCGGACGCGCGCGGATACTTCGGCGCGTACGGCGGCCGCTTCATCCCCGAGGCGCTGGTCGCCGCGGTCGAGCAGGTCGCCGAGGAGTACGAGAAGGCCAAGACCGACCCGGCCTTCGCCGCCGAGCTGGACGCGCTGCTCAAGGACTACACCGGGCGCCCCAGCCCGCTGACCGACGTGCACCGCTTCTCCGCCGAGGCGGGCGGCGCGCGCATCCTGCTCAAGCGCGAGGACCTCAACCACACCGGCTCGCACAAGATCAACAACGTGCTGGGCCAGGCCCTGCTCACCAAGCGGATGGGCAAGACCCGGATCATCGCCGAGACCGGCGCCGGCCAGCACGGCGTGGCCACCGCCACCGCCTGCGCGCTCTTCGGCTTCGACTGCACCATCTACATGGGCGAGGTCGACACCCAGCGCCAGGCGCTGAACGTCGCCCGGATGCGGATGCTCGGCGCCGAGGTCGTGGCCGTCAAGTCCGGCAGCCGCACCCTCAAGGACGCCATCAACGAGGCGTTCCGCGACTGGGTCGCCAACGTGGACTCCACCCACTACCTGTTCGGCACCGTCGCCGGGCCGCACCCGTTCCCGATGATGGTCCGCGACTTCCACCGGATCATCGGCGTCGAGGCGCGGCAGCAGGTGCTCGACCGCACCGGGCGGCTGCCCGACGCGGTGGTCGCCTGCGTCGGCGGCGGCTCCAACGCGATGGGCATCTTCCACGAGTTCATCCCGGACGCCGACGTGCGCCTGATCGGCTGCGAGGCGGCCGGCGAGGGCGCCGAGACCCCCCGGCACGCCGCCACCCTCACCAAGGGCGACCCGGGCGTGCTGCACGGCTCCCGCACCTACGTCCTCCAGGACGAGGACGGCCAGACCATCGAGTCGCACTCGATCTCGGCCGGCCTCGACTACCCGGGCGTCGGCCCGGAGCACGCCTGGCTGAAGGACACCGGCCGGGCCGAGTACCGCCCCGTCACCGACGACGCGGCGATGCAGGCGCTGCGGCTGCTGTCCCGCACCGAGGGCATCATCCCGGCCATCGAGAGCGCCCACGCCCTCGCCGGAGCCCTGGAACTCGGCCGCGAGCTCGGACCGGACGCCACCATCCTGGTCTCCCTCTCCGGGCGCGGCGACAAGGACATGCACACCGCCGCCGAGTACTTCGGCCTGTACGACGAGCCGGGCGCCGGCAACGCCCAGGGGGGTAACTGACCATGGCTGCATCGAAGCTCAGCGGCGTCCTGGCGGCCGCCAAGGCCGAGGACCGCGCCGCGCTGATCGGCTACCTGCCGGCCGGCTTCCCGACCGTCGACGGCGGCATCCGGGCGGTCAACGCCCTGATCGAGGGCGGCTGCGACGTGGTCGAGGTCGGCCTGCCGCACTCCGACCCGGTGCTGGACGGCGCCGTCATCCAGACCGCCGACGACATCGCGCTGCGCGGCGGCGTGCGCATCAAGGACGTGCTGCGCACCGTCCAGGAGGTCGCCTCCGCGCACCCCGACGCCGCGGTGCTGGTCATGACGTACTGGAACCCGGTCGACCGCTACGGCGTGGCGCGCTTCGCCGCCGACCTGGCGGCCGCGGGCGGGGCCGGCTGCATCCTGCCGGACCTCCCGGTGGAGGAGTCGGAGGAGTGGCGCAAGGCGGCGGACGAGCACGGGCTGGACACCGTGTTCGTGGTCGCCCCCAGCAGCAAGGACGCCCGGCTGGCCGAGGTCACCGCGGCGGGCAGCGGGTTCGTGTACGCGGCCGCGGTCATGGGCGTGACCGGCACCCGCTCGGCGGTCGGCTCGCTGGCCGAGGACCTCGTCGCGCGCACCCGGGCCACCACGGACCTGCCGGTCTGCGTCGGGCTCGGCGTCTCCGACGCCGTGCAGGCGGCGGAGGTCGCGCGGTTCGCCGACGGCGTGATCGTCGGCTCGGCGTTCGTGAAGCGGATCCTGGCGGCGGGCGACGACGAGGCGGCCGGGCTGGACGCCGTGCGGGGGCTGGATGATTTTCAGACTGCCGACTCTGGGGGTGGGGGGCCGGGCGCCGTTGGCAGTCTGAAAATCACCCGCAACGCCCCTCTCCGGGCCACCCCCTGCGCCGCCCCCGTCCGTCCCCGC
>NZ_JBITTM010000011.1:0-205006 GCF_044541955.1 Kitasatospora sp. NPDC085464 | reverse complement strand
ACGGAAGCGTAGAGAACTCCCATCCTCCCAGCTCAGCAGGCACCTCTCTGCGTCATCCCGTTCCCACGTCAGTCACAGCCCGGTGGATCCGGGCTCAGCCGTCGCCGAGGCCCATGTCGCGGGCCCGGGCGACCGCCTCGGCGCGGGTGGCGACGTGCAGCTTCTCGAAGATGTGCGTGATGTGGTTGCGCACGGTCTTCTCCGCGACCACCAGCTCCCGGGCGATCCGCCGGTTGTCGAGCCCGCGCGCCACCAGGTCCAGCACCTCCGCCTCGCGGGCGGTGAGGTCAGGGAAGAGCTGCCCCGCCTCGCGCATCCGGGCCCCCGCCAGCAGGGCGGTGATCCGTCCGGCCACCTCGCCGCCGAACACGGCACCGCCCGCGGCGACCGTCCGCACGGCGTGCAGCACCTCCTCCCGCCCGGCCCCCTTGACCAGGTAGCCGCGCGCGCCCGCCTGGAGCGCGGCGAGCAGGTTGCCGTCGTCGTCCGACATCGTCAGCATCAGCACCGGCGGCGGCGCCTCCTGGGTGGCGAGCCGGCGGACGGCCTCCAGCCCGGACCCGTCGGGCAGCGAGAGGTCCATGATCACCACGCTCGGACGGTGCCGGGCGACCGCCTCCGGCACGTCGGCGACCCGCTCGGCCTCGGCCACCACGAGGACGCCCGCGGCGCTCTCCAGGGCCGCCTTGAGCCCCTCCCGGAAGAGGGGGTGATCGTCGACGATCAGTACACGGACGGGCGGTGCGCCGACCGGGCCCGAGGGTGCCAACGGCTGTTCTTCATCCACACGGCCGACACTACCAGCAGCAAATCGGCTACTTTCCGTGACATGCTCGGAAGTCGTCCGCGTGGCGGGCGGTGCGGGAACCGATCCGGCACCGGAACCGAGGATCGGGGGCAGGATCCGAGACCACTGCCTCAGGCGCCCGGGACACCGGGCCGTCGAGACTGGAACCTGGCTCGGTTCGCGCCGCCGACCGGCTCGCCGACCGGGAATCCGTACCGCCGGGGGGTTCGCACCACCGGAGTCCGCCCCACCGGCCCAGCCCGTCCTGCGAGGTGGTGCCATGACCACGGTGACCTCCGTCCGGCGCCGCACACCGGCCCAACGGCAGCTGACCGCCACCGCGTTCGCCACGGCGCTCTGCGTCGTCGCCTCGACGGTGTGGATCTGCTACGTGCTCGTCCACCTCGGCGATCCGGGCGTGCACCAACCGCGCGACGAACTCGGCAACCTGATCTACGCCCTCCCGACCGCGGGGGCGGGCATGCTGCTACACGCCCACCGCCCCGGCAACCCGCTCGGCTGGGTGCTGCTCGTCTACGCGTTGACCGAGATCCTGCCGGACGCCGCGGCGGCACCCGTCTCGGTCGAGATCGCCGACCCGGGCATCGTCGGCGCCGTCGCCGCCTTCGCCGCGCTCTGCAGCTCGGTGAACGTGACGATCTTCTACGTGCTCCCGCTCTGGCTGCCCGACGGCCGGCTGACGACCCGGCGCTGGTGGTGGTACATCGGCGCCGTCGCGCTGTTCGTGGTCCCGGAGATGTCCCAACGGCTCGACCGCCCCATGCAGTTCGGGCGGCCCAACCCGCTGGCCGGCAACCCGCCCGCGCACTTCTTCGGCGTCGTGACCGACACCCTCGGCGGACGCGACCTGCTGGTCAGCGAATGCCTGATCGGGATCGTGACCGTCGTCCTGCTGACCCGTCTGCTGCGTCCGCGCCGCCGGGCGGGCGACGAGGGCGAGATGCGTCGGCACCGGCTGCGGGTGGCGGCGATGCTCGGCGCCTACCTGCTCTGGGCCGGCATGCAGGACCTGTACTCGCGGAACTTCGAGGAGCACTACTGGCTCAGTTACTCGCTGTTCGCCGCCGCGGGACTGGTCTGGGCGGTCGCGGTGGCCGTCCTGGTCATCCGGGACCACGGCTGGCGGCTCGACCGGGCGGCCCGCAGCGTCCTGATCGGGCTGCTGCTGGGCACCGGGGTCACCGGGCTGTTCGTGGTGGCCGCCGCCGTGCTCTCCACCTGGCTGCTGCCGGGGCGCGGCGGGGCGGCACTGCTGCTGATCGCCCTGGTGTACGCGCTCGGCGCGGCCCTGCCCCGGGCGGCGCGGCGGGTCGTCGCCCTGGTGGACCGGCTGTACTACGGCGAGCGCGCGCAGCCGTACCAGGTGCTGCGGACGCTCGCGGGCCGGGTGCGCCAGGTCGTCGACCCGGCGCGGCTGCCGGCGGCGCTGTGCGCGACGGTCGCCGAGGAGCTGCGGCTGCCCGGGGTCACCCTCGCCGTCACCACCCGGGCCGGGCGGCGCACCCTGGCCACCGCCGGACGGCTGGACGGGCGCAGCCAGGACTTCGCACTGGTCCACAACGGGCTGCCGATCGGCGATTTGACCGTCGGACTGCGCGCCGGCGAGGAACGGCTGGAGGCCAGCGACATCGACATCCTGCGCTCGCTCGCCGACCAGGCCTCGCCCGCCGTCGCCTCGCTGCGGCTCCAGGAGGACCTGCAGGCCAGTCGGGAGCAGATCGTCGCCGCGCGGGAGGAGGAGCGGCGGTGGCTGCGGCGGGACATCCACGACGGGCTCGGTCCGGCGCTGGCCGGGTTGCGGCTGCGGGTGGACAACGCGGCCACCTCGGCGGCCGACGGGCTCGCGGACACGCTGCGCGGGGTCTCCGACGGCCTGGGCCTGACGATCAAGGAGGTCCGCCGGATCACCGACCGGCTCGGGCCGGCGCCGCTCGGCGAGTTCGGGCTGACCCGGGCGGTCCGGCAGCTGGCGGACACCTTCGGCGGGGCCGGGTTGACCGTGACGGCGGAGCTCTCGCCGGACCCGCTGCCGGAGCTTCCGGCGGCGGTGGAGGTCGCGGCGTACCGGATCACGGCGGAGGCCCTGAACAACGTGCTGCGGCACGCCCGGGCGCGGACGGCGCGGATCACGCTGCGGGCGGACGACGAGGCGCTGACGCTGACCGTGCAGGACGACGGGGTGGGGTACCGGGCGGACGGCGGCTCCCCGGCCGACGGCAGCGGGGTGGGCCTGCGGTCGATGGCGGACCGGGCGGCGGAGATCGGCGGGCACTGCACCGTCCGCGCACTTCCGCCGAACGGGGGCACCCAGGTGCTGGCGGTGCTGCCGCGCTCGGCGTCGGCGGACCGGTGACGGGCGGTGCCGGGCGGTGTTGGGCGAGCGGTGCCGGGGGGGCGGGCGAGGAGGTGCAGACATACCGGGAACAGGTAACGCCGAACAGATGACAGAGAACAGACGACAGAGAACAGATGACAGATTTCGAAGTCTGTCATCTGTTCCCTGTCATCTGTTATTCGTTGCCCGTCGGCCGCCGCCCGTCGGATGTCAGCCCCGGCGAGTCGCCCGAGAGCGAGCCGGGTCAGGCGTCCGGTCCGGGCGGGGTGGGCGGCACTCCGCAGTTGCCGAGCTTGCAGCCGATGCCACCACCGCCGTTCGGTGTCACGACGGGAGACAGGGCGGAACGGCGACGGGATGCCGAGGCGGAGGCGGAACACGCGCTGCGCAGCGCCATGGCCGCCGCGATCAGGCCTGCCAGCACGCCGGCCGCGCAGATCGCCGTGGTCGTGGTGTTGGTTGCCATGAGGAGGTACTCCCGATTCTTCCGAGTGACCGGTCGTGGTCGATCGATCACGTTCAACTCTGCGGACGAACACGCCCCGAGCGCATGGGCTTGATGTCCCATTCCGGTCCCGACTCGGCGCCGGGGGCACCGATCCGGCCCAGCATGACGGTCACCGGTTCGCGCGATCCGGCCCGCAGGCCGTACCGCTCCTGCGCCCTGACGTAGACCAGGTCGCCGGTGCGCACGGGCACCTCGCCGAGCTCGCCGAGGAAGGCACCGGCCCCGGACAGGACCAGCAGGAAGGCGTCGGCCGCACGGTCCTCGTACGGCCCGCAGAGGCCGCCGGGGTCGAGGTCCACGACGCCCACGTCGACCTGTCGCCAGGCCTTGGCGGACTCCGGGCCCGAGCGCTGGGCCGGGATGGCACCCCGGGACGGGGTGGGACGGATGGTGAGCACGGTGGTCGGCGCGCCCCGGACGGCGGTGAGTCGGCAACTGCTGCCGGGCCGGTGGTGCATCGCCTCGCCCGGGGAAAGGATCCGGCCGGCCGCTTCCAGCCGGCCGGAGAGCACCACGGTCACCGACTCGGCCGACTCGAAGGGGAGTTGGTCGACCCGGACGCCGGGCGGCAGGGTCTCGACGGTCAGCCCGGCGCGGACCGCGGGCCGCTGGTCCGGGTCGATCAGCCGCCGGAGGACGGGCGCCGTGCGGGGGACGGCGGCGGGTACGACGATCACGAGAGGTCTCCTCGGACGGAGGACGTACGGTCCGGGACGGGCAGGAGGGTCAGGGCCGGTCACGGCGGGCGGCGCGGCGGCGGGCCGGGACGGCCCCGGTGCCGGCCCCGCGCCGGGGAACGGCGAGGGTGAGGCAGAGCAGTTCGGCGCCGAGCGGACCGGCTTCGAGCTGCAGCGTGCGGCCCCGGCGGGCCAGCAGCAGATCGCCTTCCGAGGCCAGGTGGTCGGGCTCGTCGGAGAGCCGGCCGACGACGGCGGCGCCGCGCAGCACGTGCAGGACGGTCTCGGCGTCGGGCCGGCCGGTCAGCACGTGGTGGGCGCCCGGACTCAGCCGCAGGTGGTCGAAGGCCTCGCAGGCACTGGTGAGCATCGAGCGGCGGGCCAGGGAGCGGATCCGGACGCGTTCGCCGTTCGGGCCGAGGACGACCATGGCGGCGCCGGTGTCGGTGGTGACGATCATGCGGGTTCATCTCCGCTGGTGGAGGTGCGGACGCCGGCGGGAACGGTCAGGACGGCGTGGAAGTACTCCATCCCGGCGGTGCCGGCGGTGAGGACGGTCCGGGTGCCGAGCGGGAGGACGACGGCGGTGCCCTCGAAGAGCGGGATACCGGCGTCGCGCGGCTCGGGTTCGCACGGCTCGGGTTCGTACGGCTCGGCGTCGCACCGCTCGGGGTCGTGGTCCTCCGGCGAGGCGTCCCGCCGTACCGCGTACTCGGGCGGTTCGGCGAGGCCGGATCCGGCGGTGACGTAGAGCGCGTGCTCGACCCCGTCGGCGGCCACCTCGGTGCTGTGGCCCGGTTCGAGCCGCTGCAGGCCGACGCCGCGCAGCGGTCCCACCAGCAGGCGGCCCGGGTCCACGGCGCCGCGTCGGCGGAGATCGGTGATGACGGTGCCCGGCATGTCGGGCGCTCCTTCCGGTCACCGGCGGACCCTTCGGTCCGCCTCTGCGACCCACGGTGCGCCGCCCGCTGTCCCGCCCACACGGGGGTTGCGTCCCGTCCCGTTCCCGACCGCATCCCGGCCCGATCCCGGCCCCGGCCCGGCGCGATCCCGGGCGGATCCCGGGCTGCTCCTGCCCCGTCCCGGGTCGCTCCCGCCCCGGCCGGGGTCCCCTCCCGGTGCGCGCCCGGCCCGACCTGCCGACTGCCGTCCCGCCCGGGCCGCACGCGTCCGCGACCGCACCCGCGCGTGCCGCCCGGAACGACGTACGGTGGAACCGGAGGCCGTGTCATGCACGTCACCGGAACCCACTTCACGCACTTCGCCGACCGCACCGACGCCGGCCGGCGGCTGGCCGCACGCCTCGGTCACGTGGGCGGCCCCGGGACCGTCGTCGTGGCGCTGCCGAGGGGCGGGGTGCCGGTCGCCGCCGTGGTGGCCCGGGCGCTCGACGCACCGCTGGACATCTGTGTGATCCGCAAGCTCGGCGTGCCCTACCAACCCGAGCTGGGCATGGGGGCGATCGGCGAGGACGGCGTGCGGGTGCTGAACGAACAGGTCATCCGGCTCGCCTCGGTCACCGACGGTCAGCTGGCCGAGGTGGAGCGGCGCGAGCGCGCCGAGCTGGAGCGCCGGGCCCGCCGCTACCGGGGCGACCGCCCGAGCGCGGACGTCCGCGGACGCACGGTGGTCGTGGTGGACGACGGCATCGCCACCGGGTCCACCGCCCGGGCGGCCTGCCGGATCGTCCGGGCGCGGGGCGCGGCCCGGGTGGTGCTCGCCGTGCCGGTGGCGCCCCGGGACTGGACGGACCGCCTGGAGGAGGTGGCCGACGAGCTGGTCTGCGTCGACACGCCGTCCCCGTTCTTCGCGATCGGCGAGTTCTACGCCGACTTCTCGCAGACCGAGGACGCGGAGGTGCTACGGCTGCTCTCCGAGGCCCGGGAGCGGGAGCGGGAGCGGGGCCGGGAGCAGGAACGGGCCCGGGAGAAGGAACGGGAGCGGGAGTCGGATCCGGGGAGCCCGGCTACGGCCTCCGCCGGGGTCGACCGCGAGCTGGTCCTGCCCGCCGCCGGGGTCCGCCTCGCCGGCCGGCTGACCGTACCGCCGGACGCGCGCGGCGTCGTGGTCTTCGCGCACGGCAGCGGCAGCGGCCGGCACAGCCCGCGCAACCGGTACGTCGCCGAGTACCTGAACCGCGCCGGGCTGGCCACGCTCCTGTTCGACCTGCTCACCGAGGCCGAGGAAGCGGACCGCCGCAACGTCTTCGACGTGGGACTGCTGGGCTCCCGCCTGACCTCCGTCGCCCGGCAGCTGAACTCCGGGAGCGACGCCCCGCCCGAGTCCGGCACCGTGCCCGGGACCGACGCCCCGCCCGAGTCCGCCACCGTGCCCGAGACCCGCGGCCTGCCGCTCGGCCTGTTCGGCGCCAGCACCGGGGCCGCCGCCGCGCTGCACACCGCCGCCGAGCTGGGCCCGGCCGTGCGCGCCGTGGTCTCCCGGGGCGGTCGCCCGGACCTCGCCGGGGCCGAGGTCCTGGGCCGGGTGAGCGCCCCGACGCTGCTCGTCGTCGGCTCCCTGGACACCGCCGTGCTCGACCTCAACCGGCGGGCCGGGAGTCGGCTGCGCTGCGAGAGTGAACTGTCGGTGGTGCCGCACGCGACCCACCTCTTCGAGGAGCCCGGGACCCTCGACCAGGTCGCTGAGCTGGCCCGGAACTGGTTCCTGCACCACCTCCCCGAGCGCGGTTCCGGGGCCGGGAACCCGTGAACGACCCCTCGACGGTGATTGCGCAGACTTCGTGTATCCCCGGGAAGTGGCAGCACATTTTGCGCAGTGCGAGGCGGGAAATCCTGACCAGCTTGTACACATTGAGCAGTGAAAAACCGACCTGTTGCCCAACCACCCCGACAGGAGCAAGCTCTCCGCAACCGCACCGCCCACCCGTACGCGGTGCGGCCGCGATCCAGCGGAAGCCTCGAAGACGAGGCCCGAAGTGGAGGAACGAGCGATGACCACGCAGTCCCACGCCCTTGAGTTGACCCCCGAGGAGCGCGAGGCCGGTCTTGACGCCGACCAGCTGCGCCGCCTCGTCGGCCTCGTCGAGCACAACCAGGCCACCGACCCGTTCCCGGTGACGGCCCAGGACGCGGTCGTCTTCGTGGTCGGCAACGCCACCCAGACGGCCCAGTTCTACCAGGTCGTGTTCGGCATGGAGCTGGTCGCCTACTCCGGCCCGGAGACCGGCCGCCGGGACCGCAAGGCGTACGTGCTCCGCTCCGGCTCCTGCCGCTTCGTGATCAAGGGCGGCGTCCAGCCGGACAGCCCGCTGCTGGACCACCACCGCCGCCACGGCGACGGCGTCGTCGACCTCGCCCTGGAGGTCCCGGACGTCGACAAGTGCATCGAGCACGCCCGCGCGACCGGCGCCACCGTCCTGGAGGAGCCGAACGACGTCTCGGACGAGAACGGCACCGTGCGCCGCGCGGCCATCGCCACCTACGGCGAGACCCGCCACACCCTGATCGACCGCTCCCGCTACCACGGCCCGTACCTGCCGGGCTACGTCGTCGCGCAGAGCAAGGTCAAGCACCCGGAGGGCTCGCCGAAGCGCCTCTTCCAGGCCCTCGACCACGCCGTCGGCAACGTCGAGCTGGGCCGCATGGACGAGTGGGTGTCGTTCTACAACCGCGTCATGGGCTTCGTGAACATGGCCGAGTTCGTCGGCGACGACATCGCCACCGAGTACTCCGCGCTGATGTCCAAGGTCGTCGCCAGCGGCAACCACCGAGTGAAGTTCCCGCTCAACGAGCCGGCCATCGCCAAGAAGAAGTCCCAGATCGACGAGTACCTGGAGTTCTACACCGGCCCCGGCTGCCAGCACATGGCGCTCGCCACCAACGACATCCTCACCACCGTGGACGTGCTGCGCTCGCGCGGCGTCGAGTTCCTCGACACCCCGGACGCCTACTACGACGACCCGGAGCTGCGCGAGCGGATCGGCAAGGTGCGCGTGCCGATCGAGGAGCTGAAGAAGCGCGGCATCCTGGTCGACCGCGACGAGGACGGCTACCTGCTGCAGATCTTCACCAAGCCGATCGGCGACCGCCCGACCGTCTTCTACGAGTTCATCGAGCGGCACGGTTCGCTGGGCTTCGGCAAGGGCAACTTCAAGGCGCTCTTCGAGTCGATCGAGCGCGAGCAGGACCGACGCGGCAACCTGTGAGCGTCGGAGAGCTCTGACGGACGGTCGAGGAGGACCACGGAGATGGCGTACTACCGGCAGCTGGGCAGCATCCCGCCCAAGCGGCACACCCAGCACCGCACCCCCGAAGGCGGGCTGTACTACGAGGAGTTGATGGGCGAAGAGGGGTTCTCCTCGGACTCCTCGCTGCTCTACCACCGGGGCATCCCCTCGGCCGTGGTCAACGCGGTGCCCTGGGAGCTGCCGGACCAGTCCACGGTGCCCAACCACCCGCTGCTCCCCCGTCACCTCAAGCTGCACGAGCTGTTCGCGGGCCAGGAGTGGAAGTCCGCGGACGTCGTCGGCAGCCGTCGGCTGGTCCTCGGCAACGGCGACGTGCGGATCTCGTACGTCGCCGCCGGGGCCCCCAGCGAGCTGTACCGCAACGGGCTCGGCGACGAGTGCGTGTACGTGGAGTCCGGCGCGGGCACGGTCGAGACGGTGTTCGGCTCGATCGAGGTCGGCCAGGGCGACTACGTGATCATCCCGCGCGCCACCACCCACCGCTGGGTGCCGACCGGCGACGAGCCGCTGCGCGCGTACTGCATCGAGGCGAACAGCCACATCACCCCGGTGAAGCGGTACCTGTCCAAGTACGGGCAGCTGCTGGAGCACGCGCCGTACTGCGAGCGGGACTTCCGCGGCCCGGTCGGCCCGCTGGTCGTGGACGCGCCCGGGGACGTCGACGTGCTGGTCAAGCACCGCGGCCCCAACGGGATCGCGGGCACCCGCTACACCGTGCCGCACCACCCCTTCGACGTGGTCGGCTGGGACGGCTGCCTCTACCCGTACGCCTTCAACATCAGCGACTTCGAACCGATCACCGGCCGAATCCACCAGCCGCCGCCGGCCCACCAGGTGTTCGAGGGCAACAACTTCGTGATCTGCAACTTCGTCCCGCGCAAGGTGGACTACCACCCGCTGTCGATCCCGGTGCCCTACTACCACGCCAACGTGGACAGCGACGAGGTCATGTTCTACTGCGGCGGCGACTACGCGGCACGCAAGGGCTCGGGCATCGCCCAGGGCTCCATCTCGCTGCACCCCGGCGGGCACACCCACGGGCCGCAGCCGGGCGCGTACGAGCGCAGCATCGGCGCGGAGTTCTTCGACGAGCTCGCCGTCATGGTGGACACCTTCCGCCCGCTGGAGCTCGGCGAGGGCGGGCGGGCCAGCGAGGACGCCAACTACGCCTGGACCTGGGCCGGTCGGGGGCCCGGACGATGAGCGGACTGCCGTCGGGGGGTGTCATCCCCGAGCTGTTCCACGGACTCTTCGACGACGCGGCGGTGTTCCCACCGGGGAACCTGCCGGTCGCCGAGGCCGTGCCCGCACACCGCGTCCACCGCGCGGCCTGGTACGCCGAGGCCGTCGGCCCGCTCCTGTGCGGGGCGGGCCGGCTGGGCGAGTTGGCCGCGGCGGCGGCTGCCGCGGGCGGTCCGGCGGGCGCAGCGGGCGCGACGGGTCCGGCCGCCACGGGCGGTCCGGCGGGCGCGGGCGGCGACTCGCGACTCAGGGTCGGGCTGGTGCTGCCGGGGGGCAGCGCCGAGCTCGCCCGGGCGCTCGCCGCCGCCGCGCCGTTCGACCTGGCCGGTGTCGAACTGGCCACCCGGGACGCCGCCGACGCGGTCGCCGAGCTGGACCGGCTGCTGCCGCCGGACGTCCCGGCCGCCGTCGAGCTGCCGCGCGAACTCCTGCGCGGGGACGACCTGGACGCCGTCCTGGACGTGCTGGTGGACAGCCCGTACCGGGCGAAGTTCCGCACCGGCGGGCTGGTCGCCGACGCGTTCCCGGACGAGGCGGAGCTGGCCGCCTTCCTCACCGGCTGCGCGCAGCGCGGACTCCCCTACAAGTGCACCGCCGGACTGCACAACGCCGTCCGGCACACCGACCCGGAGACCGGCTTCGAGCACCACGGCTTCCTGAACGTGCTGCTGGCCGCGCAGGAGACCGACCGGGCCGCGGCCGCGGAGGTGCTGGCGGAGCGCGACGGCGAGGCCCTCGCCAAGGCGGTGCGCGCACTGACGGCTCGTCAGGTTACGGTGATCCGCAACTCGTTCACCGCGTTCGGCACCTGCAGCATCGCCGAGCCCCTGGGCGACCTGGCCTCGCTCGGCCTGCTGTCGTCGCCCACTCCACCGCACCAGGAGGACCGTTGACCACCCCCCGCAGCTGGCTCGCCAGCGCCCAGGACTCGCCGTTCGGCGTGCACAACCTGCCGTACAGCGTCTTCACCGCCGCCGACCAGCCCGGGCGGCGCCGGATCGGCGTGCGCGTCGGGGACTTCGTCCTGGACGCCGGGGCGGCGGCCCGCGCGGCCGGTGCGCCCTCCGCGCTGCTGGACGCGGACTCGCTCAACCCGCTGATGGCGGCCGGGCGGCCGGTCTGGACCCGGGTGCGGGCGGACCTCACCACGTGGCTCACGGACGAGTCCTTCCGCGAGGCCCTGTCGCCGGCCCTGCTGCCGGTGGCCGAGGTCGAACTGCACCTGCCGTTCGAGGTCGCCGACTACGTCGACTTCTACGCCTCCGAGCACCACGCCACCAACCTGGGCCGGATCTTCCGCCCGGGCTCGGAGCCGCTCACGCCCAACTGGAAGCACCTGCCGATCGGCTACCACGGGCGGGCGGGCACGGTCGTGGTCTCCGGCACGCCGGTGGTGCGGCCGCACGGGCAGCGCAAGGCGCCCGCCGACCCGGCGCCGAGCTTCGGGCCCTCGCGCCGACTGGACATCGAGGCCGAGGTCGGCTTCGTCGTCGGCACGCCGTCCGAACTGGGCAAGCCCGTCCCGCTGGCCGACTTCCGCGAGCACGTGTTCGGCGTCTGCCTGCTCAACGACTGGTCGGCGCGCGACATCCAGGCCTGGGAGTACGTGCCGCTCGGCCCGTTCCTCGGCAAGTCCTTCGCCACCTCGATCTCGCCGTGGATCGTCCCGCTGGACGCCCTGCAGCACGCCCGCGTCACGCCGCCGGAGCGCGACGTCGAGCCGCTCGCGTACCTGGACGACCGGGACGGCGAGCCGTGGGGCCTGGACCTGGCGATGGAGGTGCGGCTGAACGGGCACCCGGTCTCCCACCCGCCGTTCGCCACCATGTACTGGACGGCGCAGCAGCAGCTGACCCACATGACCGTCAACGGCGCCTCACTGCGCACCGGGGACCTGTTCGCCTCGGGCACGGTCAGCGGGCCGGAGCCGGAGACCCGGGGTGCGCTGATCGAGCTGACCTGGAACGGCGAGGAGCCGCTGAAGCTCCCGGACGGCACGACCCGGACGTTCCTGGAGGACGGCGACGAGGTCGCCATCACCGCCACCGCACCCGGGCCGGACGGGGCCGTGGTCGGCTTCGGCGAGGTGACCGGGCGGGTGCGGGGGTAGCGACGGACAGCTGACGGATGACAGCTGACAGATTTCATCATCTGTCAGCTGTCATCCGTCTGTGGTCTGTCGTCTGTCGCCTGCCGTCATCCGCTGTGCCGCACCGCGCCGGCGGCCGCGGGCGGGAACGATCTCCGGCCAGGTGATCACAACGGCCCGGCCTCCCCGGTACGGTGGGCGGCGGAAGTCCATCACCGAGGGGACGGGAGCGGGCCCTATGAGCGCAGAGGTGGCAGAGGTCCGGGCATTCCTGGAGGGCGGGATCGGGCGGATCGTGCTGAACCGTCCGCGGGCGCTCAACTCGCTGACCCACGGCATGATCGGTGCCCTGCGCGCAACGCTGGACGACTGGGCCGCGGACGACCGGGTGCGCGCCGTGGTGCTGACCGGCGCGGGCGAACGCGGCCTCTGCGCGGGCGCCGACATCCGCGCGATGCACGACGACGCCAAGGCGGGCGGAGCCGGCACCCGGGCGTTCTTCCGCGACGAGTACCGGCTGAACGCGCTGATCGCCCGGTACCCGAAGCCGTACGTCGCCGTGATGGACGGCATCACGATGGGCGGTGGCGTCGGCCTGTCCGCCCACGGCGCGATCCGGATCGTCACCGAGCGCTCCACCGTCGCGATGCCCGAGACCCGGATCGGGCTCGTCCCGGACGTCGGCGGCAGCCGCCTGCTCGCCCACGCGCCGGGCGAGTCGGGCACCCACCTCGGGCTGACCTCGGCCTCGATGGGCCCCGGCGACGCGCTGCTGTGCGGGTTCGCGGACCACTACGTGCCGTCGGCCCGGATCCCGGAACTGCTCGACGCCCTGGCCCGCAGCACCTCCGCGAACGCCATGGCGGGCGGCACCACGGCCGGTGACACCACCGCCGATGCCGCCACGACCGCCGCCGTCAGGGCGGTCGTCACCGCGCACACCGAGCCCGCACCGCCCGCCGCCCTGACCGGGCAACGCGCCTGGATCGACGCCTGCTACGCGGCCGACACCGTCGAGGAGATCGTCGAGCGCCTGCTGAACTCCGGTGTCGCGGAGGCGAAGGAAGCCGCCGGGCTGGTGCTGGCGAACTCCCCCACGGCGGTCAAGGCCACCCTGGCCGCGCTGCGCCGGGCCCGTACGCTCCCCTCCCTGGAGGCCGTGCTCGACCAGGAGTACCGCGTCTCCTGCGCCGCGCTGGACGGCCACGACCTGGTCGAGGGCATCCGCGCCCAGGTCGTCGACAAGGACCGCAACCCGCGCTGGGAGCCCGCCACCCTCGCCGGGGTGACGGACGTGGACGTCGCCCGCTTCCTCGCCCCGCGCGACGGCGACGAGCTGGGCCTGGCCTGACCCTCCGGGCCGTCTCCCGGCCCCGTGACCGGCGTCTCGCATGTCAAGACTGGCGCGGAACAGGGCACGTCGTAGATCGTTGGGTGGTCAGGGCGCGCCCGCGCGGCGCCGAGCAGCAGACATGGGAGTCGACGGCGATGACCGAGACCGAGACCTACGAGACGATCCTGGTCGAGCGCAAGGGCCGGGTGGGGCTGATCACGCTCAACCGGCCCAAGGCGCTCAACGCGCTGAACACCCAGCTGATGAACGAGGTGGTCGCGGCCGCCACCGCGTTCGACCGGGACCCGGAGATCGGCTGTCTGGTGATCACCGGCTCGGAGAAGGCCTTCGCGGCCGGCGCCGACATCAAGGAGATGCAGGGCAACCGGTTCCCGGACGTCTACCTGGACGACTGGCTGGGTCCGTGGGACCGGCTCGGTGCGCTGCGCAAGCCGATCGTCGCGGCGGTGGCCGGGTTCGCGCTGGGCGGCGGCTGCGAGCTGGCGATGCTGTGCGACATCCTGCTGGCCGCGGACACCGCGAAGTTCGGGCAGCCGGAGATCAAGCTCGGCGTCATCCCCGGCATCGGCGGCTCGCAGCGGCTCACCCGGGCGGTCGGCAAGGCCAAGGCGATGGAGCTCTGCCTGACCGGCCGGATGATGGGCGCCGAGGAGGCCGAGCGGGCCGGCCTGGTCTCCCGGATCGTCCCCGCCGACCAGCTGCTGGCCGAGGCCCTGGCCACCGCCGAGACCGTCGCGGCGATGTCCGCTCCGGCGGCGGTCATGATGAAGGAGAGCGTCAACCGGGCGTTCGAGACCACCCTCGCCGAGGGCGTCCGCTTCGAGCGCCGGCTCTTCCACGCGGCCTTCGCCACGGCGGACCAGAAGGAGGGTATGGCGGCCTTCGCCGAGAAGCGCCCGCCGTCCTTCACCAACCGCTGACCGACTGCGGACCGCTGACCGCTGACCGCTGACCGACGGCGGACGAACACGACCGACGACCGACGACCGACAGCTGACAGATTTCAGATGACGAAATCTGTCAGCTGAAGTCTGTCGACCGTCACCCGTCTCCCATCACCCAGCACACCCGCCACCGCCCGTCCCACCCGTCACCACCCGTTCCGCGCAGTCACTCCTCCAGCGCCACCGTGTTCAGCTGGGCGAGCCCGCTGCGGGTGGCGGCGACCACGATGCGGTCGCCGGGCGCGAGCTGCCGGGTGCGGTCGGGGAGGCCCCACTGCAGCTGCGCGCCGCGGGCGAAGCGGACGGCGATCACCCGGACGCCGCCCGGGTCCTCCAGGTCGTGCCGGTTCAGGCCGATCAGCCCACTGCCGTCCTCCACCGTCAGCTCGGCGATCAGCAGCGCGTGCCGGAACACCGAGAGCGTCCCGCGCACCTCGCGCCCCATCAGCGCCGCCGCGAAGGCCGGCGCGGCCAGGTAGGAGACCGACCGCGAGGCCGCGTTGTCCAGGGTCTTGTAGAAGTGCCCGGCGAAGTCGTCGTCGAACAGCCGCACCACCACCCGGACTTCGGGATTGCCGTGCCGCGCCTCCAGCGCCGCTTCCAGGTTGGTGGCGTCGTCGCCGCTGACCGCCACCAGCGCCCGGCTGTGCTTCAGCCGGGCCCGCCGCAGCTGTTCCTCGAACGGGCCGTCGCCCATCACCACCGGGATCCCGAGCGCCCGGACGGCGGCGACCCCACGCGCCTGCGGGTCCCGTTCCATGCAGACCACCGGCACGCCCAGGTCGTGCAGCTGGGTCGCGACGCGGGTGCCGACGTTGCCCAGCCCGACGACGATCACGTGGTCCCGGGTACCCGCCCCGGGGTTGCGCGGCTGACCGCGCCGTCCGGAGCCGAGCACCTCGACCGCGATGGCGGTGGCAACCGGCGCGAAGGTGATCCCGCAGATGGTGATCACCACCTGCGCGACCCGCTGCCAGAACCCTCCGGTACCCGTCCCGGCGGCGATGTCGGCGAGCTGGTCGGGCTGGGCCGCACCGGCCAGGTCGAGCAGCGAGACGTAGACGGTCCAGCCGAAGTCCCGGTTGAGGTACCAGAGCACGCCGA
Source organism: Kitasatospora sp. NPDC085464 (assembly GCF_044541955.1). Lineage (NCBI taxonomy): Bacteria > Bacillati > Actinomycetota > Actinomycetes > Kitasatosporales > Streptomycetaceae > Kitasatospora > Kitasatospora sp. NPDC085464. Next base: position 189,738 of record NZ_JBITTM010000011.1, on the reverse strand, counting down.
AGGACATCAGCACGGCGGCCAGGGCGGTGAGCAGCACCAGCCGCATCCGGGCGCTGGTGAAGAAGCGCGTGGTGTCGAGCAGCCGCCAGCGCAACCGACGCCGCCAGTCGATCGGCTCCCGGGGCTCGATCGGCAGCACCTGCAGCGCGGCGGTTCCGCCCGGTTCCTCCTCCGGTCCGGGGTCGACCTCGGGCACCGGTTCGCGCCGTACGCCGCCGGAGCGGATCGGCCCGTCGTCGCCGAACTCGCTCGCGAGCCGGACGAATTCGGCCGAGTCGCCCTGCTGCGCGGGCAGCAGCCTGATCCTGCTGAGGTCCTGCCGGTCGATCTGGTCGGCGACCACGCAGATCCGGTCGGAGGTGATGGCGTCGTCGAAGGCGATGTGCAGGTAACGCCCTTCGATCTCGACCGAGTTGGGCCGCCCGAGCGCGGCGGCGGCGAAGGCCGGGGCGGCGGTGGCCGATCCGGAGAGCGCGGCGCCGTTCCTGAGCAGCCGTTCGATGTTCTCGCCGAGCCGCTGGTTGAACATCCGGAACACGATGCGGATGTCCGGGTTGTGGTTCTGGGCGCTGAGCGCGGCGTGGATGTTCTCCTGGTCGCTGCCCTCCAGCAGGGCGAGTCCGCGGGCGGTGCCGATGGACACCGCCCGCAGGGCCTCGTCGGTGATGCCGGCGTACTCCACGACCGCGGCGACGCCGTCGAGTTGCTCGATCCGCGGCGCGTGGTCGCGGGTCCGGTCGGCGACCAGGACGACGACCGGGACCTCGTAGTGCTCGACGAGCTCCAGGATCAGTCGGTGCGCCAGCGCGTTGCCCCCGCAGACGATGTAGTGCTGGCTGATCGGCTCGACCGGAGGGGTCCCCCACCCTTCAGAAGTCATACCGCCGGATGATATCGACGGCAAGTGTCCGGACGATGTCATTCCGGTGGCCGCGGCGGATCCCCCGAACGGCCTTATCCGACAGCCCTGAACGGCCGAATCCGGCGCGCGGCGGGGCGGCGACGCGCAGAGGCTGGGCCTCGTCCTCTACCCCCGCCCGAGGAGTTACACCACCGTGGTCTCTCCGATCATCACCCCCGACGGTTCCCCGGTCCAGGGCCCGCTCGGCATGCTCGCCAAGGCCGCTTGGCAGGTCCTGCTCGTCGCCGGGCTCGTCTCACTCGCCCTCGGGATCGTGGTCTTCGCCTGGCCCGAGGAGACCCTGAGGGTGGTGGGCGTGCTGTTCGGCCTCTACCTGCTGGTCATCGGCATCGTGCAGCTGGTCGCCGCGTTCGGCACCCACGCCGCCACCGCGCTGCGGGTACTGGCCTTCATCAGCGGCGCGATCTGCGTGATGCTGGGGCTGCTCTGCTTCCGCAGCGCGGCGGAGTCGCTGCTGCTGCTCGCGCTCTGGATCGGGATCGGCTGGCTCTTCCGCGGCATCACGCAACTGGCCGCCGCGATCTCCGACCCGCAGATGCCGGCCCGCGGCTGGCAGGCCTTCGCAGGCGTGGCCAACACGCTGGCCGGCGTCCTGCTGATGGTCTGGCCGGTCGGGTCGATCAAGGCGCTGACCGTCCTGGCCGGATGCTGGCTGCTGATCCTGGGCCTCATCGAGATCGTGACGGCGATCCAGATGCGCGGCCGCGCCAAGCACATCCCGTCCGGAGTCTGACCCCACGGACCTCCGATCGGCGGATCGCAGGGGCCGCCGCTTCCGGTCGGGGCCGCCCCCAGGCGCCGTTACGGGCGCGGGGCGTAACCGAGCCGGAAGGTGGCGGCCTCCAGGCGTTCCGGGTCGAGCCGGACGTCGGTCAGCCGCTCGGCCAGGGCGAACGCGGCCTCGGTGTGCAGCTCGTACCGCTCACCGCCGAGGTCGAAACCGCAGGCCGTCAGCAGCTCGGGGATGCCGGAGGCAGCGGCGTCCGAGCCGTGCCGCTGGTCGGCGAAGAGCGGTTCGAAGTGGAGGCGGCAGCTGCCGTGCTCCCACCAGTGGAAGCTGTCCGCGGCGTTGACGTTGCGGTAGTGCGAGACCAGCCGGGTGCCGTCGGAGAGCCCGGGGACGAGGTCGTGGAGGCTGCCGAGGTACCCGTACGGCTCGACCGCGAGGGCCCAGCCGTCCAGTTCGGTGACGGCGACGAGCAGCCGGTCGTCGTCCTCGCCGAGCAGGGCCGCGGCGTCCTCGTCCTCGCCGTCATCGAACGTCTCCCAGGCCTCGATCACCGCGTCCAGGCCCGAGACCTCGCGACCGGGCAGGGCGTCGAAGCGGCGCAGCAGTTCGTCGGCGGGGATCCCCTGGACGTGGGTGAGGCAGTGGGCCTCGCCCAGGACGGGGTAGCGCTGCTCGAACCAGGTGTAGTCGGTGGCGTGTGCGGCGGTCATGCCCCGATGATGCCGGACCTCACCGACACCACCGGGGCCGGGTCCTCGGTCCCGGGCTCGCCGGGGCCGCCCCGGCCGCCCCCGCCTCAGAGCCAGACCGGATCGTCCGTCCCCCAACGCCCGGGCGGGCGCGACCAGTCGGCGGGCGCGCCCTCGTAGCCGATCGGCGGCAGGGCGTGGCGCAGCTTCCCGTACGCGGAGTCGGTCTCGGCGAGCCACCCCGACGGGTCGTACGGCTCGGACGGGGCCTCGCCCGGGGTCTCCGACGGGACCTCCGACGGGACCTCCCGTTCGATGCCGTGCAGCAGCCAGGAGGCCGTGCCGGCGAGGGAGAGGCGCAGGTGTCGGCCGCCAGGGCGGCCGGTGTGCCGGTCGGAGACGGCGCGCAGGACGGCGGCTGCGATGAGGTAGCCGGTGCCGTGGTCGAGTGCCTGGGCGGGCAGGACACCGGGGCGGCCGTCGGCGGCGGCCTCGTGGGCCGCGATGCCGACACCGGCCTGGACCAGGCTGTCGAAGCCGCGCCGCCCGGCCCACGGGCCGGTCCAGCCCCAGGCGCAGAGCTGGACGACGATCAGGTCGGGGCGCCGGGCGAACAGTGCGTCGGGGGCCAGGCCATGGGCGTCGAGGGCGCCGGGTCGGTAGGCGCTGACCACGACGTCGGCGGTGGCGAGCAAGTCCTCGAAGACGGCCCGGTCGGCGGGCTCGGCGAGGTCGAGGCGGGCCGAGCGCTTGCCGAAGCCGGTGTCGGCGTGCGCGTCCTCCGCCTCGGGCAGCCGGGGCGAGTCGATGCGCAGGACGTCGGCGCCGAGCAGGGCGAGGGTGCGGGTGGCGACCGGTCCGGCGATCACCCGGGTGAGATCGAGGACCCGGAGCCCGGCGGCGGGCCGGTCCACCGGGGCCGCGCCGAGCGGACGGGCGGCGCCGGCAGTGCCTGCGGTGCCGGCGGTACCGACGCTGCCGGTGGTACCGACGGCGACGCCCGCGACGGCGCCGGGGGCAGCGACTTCCCGGTGCTCCACCAGGGGGTGCACGGTCTCGCTCACCGGCACGACCGCGACCGCCAGCGCCCCCGCCGCGTACGCACGCTCCTGGACCTGCTCGGCCGGCAGACCGGCGAGCACCTCCGCCAGTCGATCGGGCCCGGCGTCCGCCGCGAGGCCGAGGGCCGACAGCAGCCGGGTGCGGTGGTGCGGGTAGTTGGCATGGGTCCGGACCCAGCCGTCGGCGGTGCGCCAGAAGCCGGAGTGCGGAGCGAAGCTGACGGGCGTGCGGCCGTCGACCGTCAGGTGCCGCTCGCTGACGAACGCGGTGGCCACCGCGCCCTGGTCCACCCGGACGGCCGGAACCGGACCACCGCTGCGCAGGGCGGCCAGCTCGGCGGCGGCGAGCGAGCAGACGGCCACGGTGGCCCGGGCGAGGCGCCGCACCGGCAGTCGGGAGGGCAGGACGCCGTCCGGGCCGTGGAAGCTCACCCGTGACAGCAGGTCGGCCGGGCCGCCGAGGGCCGCCCAGGCGTCGGCGGTGGGGCGGTCGACGGGCTCACCCCCGCCCGGTCCGGTGGGTCCGACGGTTCCTGCGGGCAGCGGATGATCGGTCATGTCGGCATTGTGCTCCCCTTCTTGGTCGCTCGCCGTGACGCCAGTCACCAGCGTCGGTGGCCGCGCCGGAACCTCGGCAACCGGCGCGCGGCGCGCGGCATTGCCGGGTCCGACGCCCGGGCACCGGGAGCGCGGGCCCGGCCCGCCGGTCGGCGGGTGGCGGGCGGGTGAGCGGCGGGTAGGGTGCGAACGCGGGCCGACGGGAGGCCGACCAGGGGACGAACGGGAGCCGCCCGTCCGGGGCCGCCGGTACCCGGGCAGAGCGACGCACCGCGACATGGGGGAATGACGTGCACGTGATCCGGCGCCTCGACCTGGGGTACTTCGTCCGGCCGGCCTCCGAGGTGGGCGGACCGGAGCCGCGGGTGGAGCCGGTGCTGGCGTACCTCGTCCGGCACCCGGAGGGGCTGCTGCTGTTCGACACCGGGATCGGCGGCTGCGACCCGGAGACCGAGGCGCACTACCGCCCGGTCCGCCGCCCGCTGCCGGAGGCCCTCGCCACGGCCGGGGTCTCCGTCGCCGACATCGACCTGGTGGTCAACTGCCACCTGCACTTCGACCACTGCGGCGGGAACCCGCTGCTGGCCGGCACGACCGTCCTGGTCCAGGCGAGCGAGCTGGCCACCGCCCGGCGCGGCGGCTACACCATCGACGCACTGGTCGACTTCCCCGGCGCCGACTACCGGGAGCTCGACGGCGAGGCGGAGATCTGGCCCGGCGTCCGGGTGCTGCCCACCCCCGGCCACACCGCGGGTCACCAGTCCCTGCTGGTCGAACGCCCGGGCGGCGGCCCGGTCCTGCTCGCCGGGCAGGCGTACGACTTCGCCTCCGAGTACGGGCAGGCACTGCTCGCCCGGCGGGCGGCGCGCGAGGGCGTGGCGGCGCCGCTGCCCGGCTACCGGGCGTGGCTCGACCGGGTGGCGGAGCACCGTCCGCGCCGGGTGCTGTTCGCGCACGACCACGCGGTGTGGGAGCCGGGCGGGTAACGGTGCCCGGCGCCGGGGTGTCGGGGTGCCGCGTGCCGGGGCACGTGGGCGCCTCAGCCCCGAGGACCGCCGGGGGGACGTTCAGCAGGTGAAGCGCAGCGAGCGGACCCGGTGGTCGAAGCTGGACGGGACGAGCTCCGGCTCGCCGACCGAACGCGCGTCGGGCAGACGGGTGAACAGCTCCCGGAACAGCGCCGTCATCTCCTGCCGGGCCAGGTGCGCGCCGAGGCAGTAGTGCGGGCCTCCGCCGCCGTAGCCGAGGTGGGGGTTGGGCGTGCGGGTGATGTCGAAGGCGTCCGGATCGGGGAAGACCGCCTCGTCGCGGTTGGCCGACCCGTAGAACAGCGCGACCTTCTCCCCCGCGCGCAGCAGCGTGCCACCCGGGCCGCCGAGTTCGTGGTCGACGGCGACGGTCCGGTGGAACTGGATGATCGGCGTGGCGTGACGGACCATCTCGTCCACCGCCCCGCCGAGCCGCCCGTCGAGGTCGGACAGCAGCAGGGAGCGCTGCTCGGGGTGGACGGTCAGGAGGTGCAGACCGTGGGCGAGCGCGTTGCGGGTCGTCTCGACCCCGGCGACCAGCAGCAGGGTGAAGAAGGCGCCGAGCTCGCGGCCGGTGAGCCGACGGCCGTCCACGTCGGCGGTGACCAGCGCGGAGATCAGGTCCTCGGCCGGCCGGCGGCGCCGCTCCCGACCGATCCCGGCGACGATGGCCTGCATCCGGGCGAGCGCCCGCAGCCCGCGCCCGGGCGCCCGCAGCCGGTGGCGCAGCGTGCGGGCCACCCCGATCTCCGCCGAGGTGCGGTTGACCAGGTCGAGGATGGCCCGGCGCGGCTGCTCGGGGATGCCCATCATGGTGCAGATCACCTGGAACGGGAGTTCGGCGGCGACCGCGGACACGAAGTCCTCCGGCCGGTCCCGCTCGACCCGGTCGACCAGGGCGACGCTGATCCGGTGCACGTCGTCCTCGACCCGGCCGAGCAGCCGCGGGGTGAACGCCCGCGAGACGATCCGGCGCAACTGGGCGTGGCGCGGGTCGTCCAGATTGACCATCGAGTCGCCGAACAGCAGCCGGACCCAGCGGGCGGGGGCGGGGGTGGTCACGCCGGGGCCGCTGAGGAAGACGGCCGGGGTTCGGCTGGCCTCGACCACGTCGGCGTGGCGGACCAGGGCGTGGAAGCCCTTGCCGGTGGCGCGGTCGCCGAAGAACAGCGGGGCCGGGAGGCGGCGCAGCTCGGCGAAGGCGGCGGCGCGGGCGGGGGCGGGCAGCCGCCAGAAGCCGGGGTCGGCGAGGTCGGGGATCCCGGGCGCGTCGGCGGTCCTGGGGATCCCGGCCTGCTCGGCCTGCTCACCGGGGCTGTCGGCCGGCGCACCGGAGCGGTCGGCCGGCTCGGCACGGTCGGCGATGGGCTCGGTGGCCTGCGTCGGGGTCTCCACGGCCGGACCTCCCTGCTTCTGGACGGCATCGCTCCGACACGCCCGCACGGAACGCACCGGATCGTGACATCTAGTGAGCATGCGGTGACCACTTGTCAAACCGTGCGGATGGTCGTACGAGCGGTTGTTCGGGTCGGTGCAGCGAGCGGGACGGCAGCCGGGCGGACCTCCGCGCGGGCGGACCTCCGCGCGGGCCGCCAGGCCTGCCGCCCGGCCTGCCGCCTGGCCGACCGCTGAGCCGACCGGGCCGGTCACCGGGCGAGCGGCCGGGCATGGTCTCACGGGGCGGAACCGGCCATGACCGGAGGGTGCGGTGCGCACCGGGCGGGGTGGGTGCGACGATGAGTGCCATCGTGATGACCGACCGGATCCGCCTGCTGCGCGCCGTGGTCTTCGCCGCGCTGTGCGTGGCAATGGCCGCCACGGCGCACGTCGCCATGGCCGGTTCCGGTGTCTCGCCGACCGTGCTGGCCGGTGCGTTCGGGGCGGTCCTGGGCTTGACCTGGCTGCTCGCCGGGAAGCGCCGCGGGCTCGCTGTGATCAGCGTCTGGATGGTCGCCGCGCAGATCGCGCTGCACCAGCTGTTCGAACAAGCCGGGGCCCTCGGCCGAGGGAGCGGTGGCGGCCTCGGCCGGCTCGCCACCACGGACTGGGCCGCCCTGCTGCTCTGCAACCCGGACCGGGTGCCCGACGGGCTGTCACCGGTCGAGCTGGCGCGGATGGCGGGCATCGACCCGGACGTCCCGCCGTCCACCGGCGGACTGCGCCCGACGGCCGGGGTACCCGGGATGCACGGGATGCACGGGATGCAGCACGGGGCCGCGGGCGCAGGAGCCTCTGCCGACGGGGCGGCCATGGACCTGGGCCTGCCCGGGACGGCCGGGATGCCCGGCATGTCCCACCCGATGTCCGGCGGGATGCCCGACGCCACGACGGGCGGCCTGCCCCCCGGCACCTCCCACGGGATGGCGCACGGAATGTCCCACGCCGTGTCGCCGGGGATGGCCGTCGCCCACGTGCTGGCCGCCCTGGCCTGTGCACTGCTGCTCTGGCGCGGTGACGCGGCGTTGGTCCGGCTCTTCGAGCTGCTCGGTTCGCTCGGCGCCGTCGTCGCGGGAGCCTTGCTGCTCCCCCTGCTGGCGCTCTTCGCCCGGCCGTTCGGCTACCGGGCCCCGGCGCCGCCCCGGCCCGTCCCGGACACGGCCCGGCCGCCCCGGCCGGTGCTGCTCACGCATGCCGTGGTCCGGCGCGGGCCGCCGGCGTTCGCCCTCGCCTGCTGACGCGCCCGCCGCTGCATCCCCCGGCCTCCCCCGGTTTCATCCGGCCACCGGGGCCCCGCGACGGGCAGGTCGCCCCGCCGTACGGCCGCGCCTTCCGCCGCCGTGACGCCGGGGTTCGGGCCCGCGCCGCCCGCCGCCGCTCCCCGGTTCCCCCGGGAGGTGTGGTGTGCCGCGCGCACGGCCCATGGACGCCGACGGTGCCGCCCTGAGCGGTGCCGTTCCCAGCCTTCCCCTCGGGACCCTTCCATGTCTGACCACGACGACGCGCCGGCTGCGGCCGGCGCCACCGTCCTACCGCTCCGCGGCCTGCGGGCCCTCCGGAGCGCGGCCGTCCGCCCCCTCGGCCGGACCGGCGCCCTTCGACTCGAACCCCTCCGGCCCCGCCGGCAGGCGGACCGACCACTCCGGCGACGGCCCGACGGCGGCGGCCGCCCGGACGTGGCCGCCCAGCCGCTCCGCCCGCTCCAGCCACTCCCGGCAACCGGTGCAGCGCGCGACGTGCTTGTCCAGCCGGGCCTCCGGGAGACCGCTCGGTTCGCCGTCGAGGCGGGCGGACAGAGCGGTACGGAACTGCGCGCATCTCATGTAACCATCGTCCCGCACGGCCACCGCGGCGGGACCGGCCGGTCCGGAGGCCGCCGTGGATGACGAGCAGCTCACAGCACTCGCACTGACCGCCCGCTCCGGCCGGGCGGCGGACGTCGAGGCCTTCGTCCGCGCGACCCAACGCGACGTCTGGCGCTTCGTCGCCCACCTGACCGACGTGCAGTCCGCCGACGACCTCGCACAGGAGACCTTCCTGCGCGCGCTGCGCGGCCTGCCCGCGTTCGCGGGGCGCTCCTCGGCCCGCACCTGGCTGCTGTCGATCGCCCGGCGCACGGTGATCGACCGGTACCGGATGGCCGCCGCCCGCCCTCGCTGTGCGGCGCTTCCGGACTGGCAGGAGGCGGCGGAGCGACAGGGCGGCGGCCCGGCGGCCGGGTTCGAGGACGGCATCGCGCTCGGCGACCTGCTCGACCGGGTACCCGCCCAGCGGCGGGAGGCCTTCGTCCTGACGCAGGTGGTCGGGCTGAGCTACGCCGAGGCGGCCGAGGTCGCCGGGTGCCCGGTCGGCACCGTCCGCTCCCGGGTCGCCCGGGCGCGGGAGGAGTTGGTGGCGCGACTGCGGGCGGCCGAGGCCGGGGAACTCGCGGCCGCCTGCTGAGCGGTGCCGGCAAGTGGGCGGCAGGCGGACGGCAGCCGTCGACCGATGACACGCGGCGGATGACGGGGAACAACTGACAGATGACAGCTGACAGATTTCAACATCTGTCAGCTGTCATCTGTCACCCCCGCCATCCGAACCCCGCCGCCCGAACCCCGCCGAAAAATTCCCCCAAGTGTTCGGAACCGGAGCCGCCGCGCCCCCGACTGCTGTACCGGACCCCGCCGCCGAGGCGGTGTCCGGCACGGCAACCCGGGAACGGAGGGACTCCATGGCAGCACAACAACCCACGTCTGCCGCCGAGCTGACGAGCAGTCAGCCCGAGTCGGTCGACCGCTGGAGCCTGGTCGTGGCCGCGGGCCTGCTCTCCTTCGTCGCGATGCTCGACATGAACGTGGTCAACCTCGCGCTCACCGACATCTCGTCCGGCCTGCACGTCTCGCCCGGCCTCGCCCAGTGGGCCGTCCTCGGCTACCAACTCCCGCTCGTGGCCCTCCTCCTGCCCGCCGGTCGGTGGCTGGACCAGGTCGGCACCCGGTCCGCGCTGCTGCTCGCGGTCGGCTGCTTCGCCGCCTGCAGCGTGCTGGCGGCCGCGGCCCCCTGGGCCGGTTGGCTGATCGCGGCCCGGATGCTGCAGGGCGCCTTCGGGGCCGTGCTCTTCGTCCTGATGCCGGTGCTCGCCGCGACGTCCGTCCGGCCCGAGCTGCGCGGGCGGGCGATGAGCGTGCCGGCCACCCTCGGCCCGCTGGGTGCCGTGACCGGCCCGGTCATCGGCGGACTGCTGCTGGACCACCTCGGCTGGCGGGCGGTCTTCCTGGTCAAGCTGCCGGTCTGCCTGGCCGCCGTCCTGATCGTGCTCCGCCACGCCCCGCGGCGCGGCGGACTGCGCCCGCCCGACCGGGCTTCGCTCGGCGACGCCGCCCTGATAGGCGGCGCCGTGGCAGCCGTCCTGCTCGGGCTCACCCTGGCCCCGGAGGCACCGCAGTGGCTGCTGCTGACGCTGCCCGCCGCGCCGCTGGTCCTGCTGTGGCTGCGCCGCCCTGGCGGCCGTCCGGTGGCCGAGGTGCTGCGGACCGCCGGGACCGCCGGGGTCAACGCCTCGGTGCTGTCGCTCGCCGCGGGCTTCGCGGCCTGCCACTACCTGCTCGCCCAGCACCTGCGCGGCCCTCGGGGCGAGAGCGCCACCACCACCGCGCTGACCATGCTGGCGTTCCCGCTCGGCATGGTGCTGGCCGGACGGGTCGGTGGACGGCTGGCCGACCGCTGGGGCGCCCGGCCGACGGCGCTCACCGGCGCCGCCGTCACCACCCTGGGCCTCGCCCTGCTCATCCCGTCGGACACCGGCTGGTCCACCGTGGACATCGCCGCCCGGCTCGCCCTCGCCGGGGCCGGGATGGGCCTCAACGGCGGCCCCACCCAGGCCCTGGTGATGGCCGCGTCCCCGCCCGGGAAGCTCGCCACCGCGGGTTCCGCCGTCCAACTCGCCCGCAGTCTCGGCTTCGCCCTCGGCCCGGCCCTCGCCACCGCCGCCGCCTCGACGGCCGGCGGCGGGGCCGCGAGCGGCACCACCACCGGGACCGGCACGGGAACCAGCGCCGGGATCGCCCTGGCCGCCCTGGTCGCGGCGACCGCCGTCGCCCTGCTCGCCCTGCACCGCCGCCCCAGGCCCTGACCGTCCGCACCCCACCGAAGGACCACCCCGGATGACCGACACGATCCCCTCCCCGGCCGCGACCGACGCCCCGACGGCGAACCCCACCCCGGCCGCGACCGACGCCCCGACCGCGAACCCCACCCCGGCCGCGACCGATAACACCCCGCGCTGCCCGTACGGCCACAACCGCCTCCCCTCCCCCGTCCCGCTGCACGGCCCGGCGTACAAGAGCGACCCGTACCCGCTGTACCGGCAGATGCGCGAGGCGGGGCCGGTGCACCGGGTGGAGTTCCCCAGCGGCATCCACGCCTGGCTGGTCACCGGCTACCGGGCCGCCCACGCCACCCTCAACGACCCGCGCCTGGGCAAGAACCACGCACTGGGCAACGAAGGCTGGCGCCGACTCGCGTCGATCATGCCCGAGCCGCAGCACTCGCAGCTCCAGGTCCACCTGCTCCACCAGGACCCGCCCAAGCACACCGCGATGCGCCGGCTCGTCCTGGACGCCTTCGCCCCGCGCCGGGTGGAGGCCCTGCTCCCCCGCCTGCAGGAGCTGGCCGACGCGCTGGTGGACGAGCTGCCCGAGACCGGCGGCGCCGACCTGGTGGCCGGCTTCGCCGCCCACTACCCCTTCCGGGTGCTCGCCGAAGTCATCGGCCTCCCGGCCGACTTGGCGGGCCGCTTCGACCGCGACTGGGGCAAGGTCGTCCAGCCCGTCGGCCCGCAGGACCCCGGCCGACCGGCGTACGAGGCACGGCTGCGCGGCCTGCAGACCTACATCGCCGACGTCGTCGCCCGCAAGCGCGCCGACTGCCGGGAGCCCGGATGGACGGACACCGAGGACCTGCTCGGCCGGCTCGTCGCCGCCCACGACGCGGGCGAGTTGAGCCGCGAGGAGCTCGACTCCATGGTGTTCCAGCTGCTGGTCGCCGGGCAGGAACCGGTGACCAACCAGATCACCACCATGCTGATCGCCCTGCTGCGCCACCCCGAGCAGCTCGCCCGCCTGCGCGGCGGCCTCGACGAGCCCGGCCGGCTCGCCCGGGCGGTGGAGGAACTGCTCCGCCACGACGCCGCGTTCGAGCTCACGACCTGGCGCTTCTTCGCCGAGGACAGCGACCTGTTCGGCACCACCGTGCCGGCCGGCGACTCCGTGATCGTCTCGCTCTGCGCCGCCAACCGCGACGACACGCAGTTCACCGGGGCCGACCGCCTCGACCTCGACCGCTCCCCCAATCAGCACCTCGCCTTCGGCCACGGCGTCCACTACTGCCCCGGCGCCGCCCTGGCCCGGGCCGAACTCCGGATCGCCATCGGCACCCTGCTCACCCGGCTGCCCGGGCTGCGCCCGGCCGAGGCCCCCGGGGACGGCCTGGCCGACCTCGCCTGGATCCCCGCCGTGCTCGCGCGCGGGGTCAACCGACTGCCCGTCGCCTACGACCGCCGCCGCTGACCCCGGGACACCCCGTCGCCGCGACCCGCCCGGCCGCGCCCACCCGAAGCCCGCACCAGACCACCATCCGTGGAGGACCCACCATGCCGCCCGTCGGCACCGCCACCGCTCCCACTCCCGTCACCGACGCCGTGACCGGGCCCGCCACCTCCGCCGGGCCCGAACGCCTGGCCGCCCGCATCCTCGGACTCCTGCTGCCGCACCGCCGCGCCGCCGACCCGGAGTTCGCCGCCCGCCCGGAGCACTTCCCGCTCCAGCTCGCGCAGTTGGCGGACTTCATCGCCGCCGGTGAGCCCATCGTGTTCACCCTGCCCGGCTTCCCCTGCAAGTCGCCGAACCCGGCGAAGGTGCTGGGCCACCTGCCCGACGAGGGCGAACGGCTGTCCCTGACCTTCCTCGACCGGCTCTGCGCCGAGATCGGACGCCTCCACGAGCCCGGCGCCCGAATCCTGATCTGCTCCGACGGGCACATATTCGGCGACCTGATCAACGTCCCGGACGACCACATCGACGCCTACTCGGACGAGTTGACCACGATGATCGCCCGGGAGGGCCTGCGCCACCTCGCCACCTTCGACCTGCGGGCCGTCCTCGGCGACCTCCCGTACGACGAGAAGCGCGCCCGGGTGCACGAGCGCTACGCCCCCACCGTCGAGGAGTTGCGCGAGCAGGTGCTGACCGAGGAGGAGACCCTGCGGCTCTACCGCGGCATCACCCGTTTCCTCACCGAGGACGCCGTGGGCTTCACCGGCACCCGCTCGGCCCTGCAGCGGGAGTGCCGCCGCCGTGCCTACGCCGTGATCCAGCGCAGCCGCGCCTGGGGCGAGTTGATCGCCGAGCACCACCCGCGGGCCGTACGGCTGTCCATCCACCCGCAGCCGGCCGGGGTCGCCAAGTTCGGCATCCGGCTGCTGGCGGCGGCCGACGCCTGGACCACCCCCTGGCACTCCGCGGTGCTCCACCGACCGGACGGCAACTGGGAGTTGCTGCGCAGCGAGGAGGCCGCACGGCTCGGCCGCGCGGTCCTGCGCGACGGCCGGCCGAGCCATTACGAGGGCCACGCGGACAGCCACGCCGGCCGCTGAGCCTCCCCCTCCCCTTTCTCCCTCCCCGAGGACCGGCTACGTCACCGTCACGGAGGCCACCGCACCGGCCGGGGTGCGGTGGTCGAAGGCGATCAGCGGATCGCCGGTGAGCGGGTGATCGATCACCGCCGCCCGGACGCCGAAGACCTCCGCCATCAGCTCGGGGGTCAGCACCTGGCGCGGAGCGCCGGAAGCCACCAGGGCGCCGCGGTGCAGGACGTGCAGCCGGTCGCACACCGAGGCGGCGGCGTTCAGGTCGTGCAGGGCGACCAGGGTGGTCCGGCGCTGCTCGCGCAGCAGGGCGAGAAGTTCGACCTGGTGCCGGACGTCCAGGTGATTCGTCGGTTCGTCCAGCACCAGGACGTCCGGCTGCTGCGCGAGCGCGCGGGCCAGCAGCACCCGTTGCCTTTCCCCACCCGACAGTTGGCCGAACCGGCGGTCGGCGGCGCCCGCCATGCCGACCCGGTCCAGCGCCCCGGCGGTGATCCGGTGGTCCTCGGCGTCATCGGCGGCGAACGCCCGCTTGTACGGGGTGCGACCCATCGCGACCACCTCGCGGACGCTCAACTCGAAGTCCCCGCCGCGCTCCTGGGGCAGCGCGCCGATGTGCCGGGCGGACTGCGCGGGCCGCAGCTCCGCGAGGTCCCGCCCGGCCAGCAGCACCCGGCCGGCGCTCGGCCGCAGGTGCCGGTAGACGGTGCGCAGCAGGCTGGACTTGCCGCTCCCGTTGGGCCCGACCAGCCCGGCGACCTCCCCCTCCTCGGCGACCAGGTGGACCCCGGCCACCACCGTCCGCCCGGCCAGGGTCACGCTCAGGTCCTCGACGGCGATCCTCACGTGCGCTCCAGTCGTCGGTCCAGCAGGTAGAGCAGGGTGGGGGCGCCGAGGACGGCGGTGACCACGCCGATCGGCAGTTCCTGGCCGTCCAGGGCGGTACGGGCGACGGTGTCGACGACGACCAGCAGCAGCGCCCCGGTGAGCGCGGACAGCGGCAGCAGACGCCGGTGGTCGCCGCCCAGGAGCAGCCGGCACACGTGCGGCACCATCAGGCCGACGAAGCCGATCGCGCCGGAGACGGCGACCAGGACGCCGGTCAGCACGCTGGTGACGACGAACACCTCGCGGCGCAGCCGGGCGACGTCCACGCCGAGCCCGGCGGCCGTCTCGTCGCCCATCAGCATCGCGTTGAGCCCCCGGGCACGGGCCTGCAGCAGAGCCAGGCCGAGAACCACGGCGACGGTGGGGACGGCGAGTTGGGCCCAGACGGCGCCGCCGAGACTGCCCATGAGCCAGAACAGCACGCCCCGGGTCTGCTGCTCGTCGCGGGTCTGCAGGACGAGGTAGCTGGTGATGCCGCCGAGGAACTGGGCGATGCCGATGCCCGCGAGGACCAGGCGCAGCGGGGAGAAGCCGCCGCCCCGCCGGGCCATCAGCCAGACCAGCGAGAACGCGGCGAGCGCGCCGGCGAACGCCGCCAGCGAGACGGTGAGACCGAGCGCGCTGCCGAAGGAGAGCTGGAGCCCGAAGGTGGTGCCGAGGACGATGGCGGCGACCGCCCCGAGGGAGGCTCCGGAGGAGATGCCGAGCAGGTACGGGTCGGCGAGCGGGTTGCGGACCAGGGCCTGGACGGCGGTGCCGACCAGGCCGAGTCCCGCGCCCACCACCGCCGCCAACAGGGCTCGCGGCACGCGCAGTTGCCAGACGATGAGGTCGCGGGTGCCCGGTTCGGCAGCCCGACCGGTGAGTCGGCGGGCGACCACCGACCAGACCTCGCCGGGCGGGATGTCCACCGCGCCGAGCGAGACGGCTGCGGTCAGCGCGAGCACCAGCGCGACGGCGAGGACGGCGGCCGTCGGCCCGGCCCGCAGCGTGCGGGCCGGACGGCGGGTGACGGCGGCCTCCGTGTGAGCGGCCGGAGTCACGTTCTACTGGCCGTTCTTGACGAGGTCGGGGTGGACGGTCGCGGCGATCTGCCGGACGGCGTCCGCGTTGCGCACACCCGCGATGGTGGTCACCTCCGAGCCGAGGCGGACGAAGTGCCCCTCCTGGACGGCCTTCAGGCCCTGGGTCGCGGGGAAGCTCCTGAGGAACGCCTCGGCGTCGTCGAAGGCCTTGCGGGTCGCCTCCTCACTGCCCCGGTTGCGGACGGCGAGCTGGATCCAGTCCGGGTTCTTGGCGACGACGTCCTCCCACGAGCCGGGCTTGAAGTCGGCGTCGCAGTCGGCGAACACGTTGCGCGCCCCGGCCTGGGTGATCACCGCGTTGGCGACCTGCCGGCCGCAGACCGCCACCGGCTGCTTGGTGCCCGCGTCGAAGTCGAAGACGAAGTAGCTCGGCCGCTGCCCCTCCGGCACGGCGGCGAGCGCGGTGCGCACCTCGCCGATCTGCCGCTCCATCCCGGCCACCAGTTCCTCCGCCCGGGCCGAGGTGCCGGTGACGGCGCCGAGCCGGCGGATGTCGTCCTCGATCCCCGCGAGGTCGGTGCGCGGCGCCTTGGCCGCCTTCGGGGTCCCGGCGCAGGCGGTGGAGAGCAGGTAGACGTGCTGGATGCCGGCCGCCGCGTACTCCTCCTCGCTCGGCCCGGTGGCTCCCCCGCCCATCATCGGCATCGCGCTGAAGGTGTCCACGTAGAGGTCGGCGCCGGAGCCGAGCAGCTTCTCCTTGGGGATCACCTTCTCCCCCAGGACCGGCACCTTGGCGCCCTGGTCGGCGAGGTCCGCCGGCAGGGTGCCCTTGCCGGGCGGGAAGCCGGTCCCGACCACCCGGTCGCCGGCACCGAGCCGGAGCAGCATCTCCAGGCTCGACGCGTTGCTGGTGACGATCTTCGCCGGCGCCTTGGCGACGACGGTCTCCTTGCCCGCGCAGTCCGCGACCTTCACCGGGTAGGCGCCGGCCGGGGCCGCCTGGGCCGCGGCGGTGACGGAGGCACCCTGCGGGCCCCCGCCCCCGCTTCCGCAGGCCGTGGCGAACAGGGCGACGGCGGCCGCGATTCCGCAGACAACGCGTGGGCGCATGACAACTCTCCTGGTCGGTGGTCCGTGCTCGGGCCCGTGCAGCGGACCCGGACCAGGTAGTCGGACGCCCCGGGCGCCGGGTTCCCGGGAATCCACCGGAAAGGGCGCCACCGCCCGCCGCAGCACGGACGTAGGCTGACCGGATGGCCGACCCCACCGCCCCGCGCGACGACCTCGACCTCCCCGTCCGGCTCGGGTCGCGCCCGCCCCGCCGCGTGGTCTCCCTGGTGCCCTCGCTGACCGAGGCGGTCGCCGCCACCGCGCCCGGACTGCTGGTCGGCGCCACCGACTGGTGCACCCACCCCGCCGATCTCACCGTCACCCGGACCGGCGGAACCAAGAACCCCGACGTCCCCGGTGTCCTCGCGCTCGAACCCGACCTCGTCATCGCCAACGACGAGGAGAACCGGCGCCCCGACCTGGACGCGCTGCGGGCGGCGGGCGTCCCCGTCTGGGTCACCGACATCCGCACCCTGGACGACGCCTTCCGGTCCCTGGACCGGCTGCTCACCGTCGCCTGCCGACTGCCGCGCCCCGGCTGGTTGGACGAGGCGGAGGCGGCCTGGGCGCCGCTCGGACCGAGCCCCGACGACTCCGAGAGCTCCGACACCTCCGAAGGCCCGACGGCGGTCGTGCCGATCTGGCGCCGCCCGTGGATGGTCCTCGGCCGCGACACCTTCGCCGGGGACCTGCTGCGCCGCCTCGGCCTGCGGCTCGTCCACGCCGACCACCCCGAGCGCTACCCCGCCGTCCCGCTGCCCGAACTGCTCGACTGTCGAGCAGAGTTGGTGGTCCTGCCGGACGAGCCGTACCGCTTCACCGCCGAGGACGGCCCCGAGGCCTTCCCCGGCACGCCGGTCGCGCTGGTCAGCGGGCGACACCTGACCTGGTACGGGCCGTCCCTCGTCACCGCACCGGCCG
The DNA here is from genome assembly GCF_044541955.1 of Kitasatospora sp. NPDC085464. Lineage (NCBI taxonomy): Bacteria > Bacillati > Actinomycetota > Actinomycetes > Kitasatosporales > Streptomycetaceae > Kitasatospora > Kitasatospora sp. NPDC085464. Next base: position 172,744 of record NZ_JBITTM010000011.1, on the reverse strand, counting down.
TCCTACGGCAGGCGATCGCCCACCCGTTCACAGCAGGCGCGGCCGACGCCTGACGGACGGAGATCCGCTCGGCACCGCGGGACCGCCGACGACATGGACGAGCCCGGGACGCGAAGTCGCGTCCCGGGCCCTGTGGGGCAGGCGAGGTCAGCCGCGTGCGGCGGTGACGGCGGCGCCCAGCGCCTCCTTGATGCGGGGGCCGAGACGGGCGAAGCCCAGCTCCTTCATGGCCGCGCGCAGCAGCTCCTCGTCACTCCGCTCGACCCCGTCGCCGTCCACCCACCGCACGACGGCGAGCAGCTCGTCGGCCGAGTAGGCGGTCACGGGACGACCGGGCGTGAAGTCCGGCTTCACGCGACCGGCAGCGGGCTCGGCCTCGGGCTCGGGCTCGGCCGCGGAGGTCTCCGCCTCGACGAGGGGCTCCTCGACGACGACCTCGGCAGCGGCCTCCTCGGCCACGACCTCGGCAGCGGGCTCCTCGGCCACGACCTCGGTCACCGGCTCAGCCTCGGCAACGTCCTCAGCAGCCACGGCCACCTCGGCAACGGGCTCCTCAACGACGGCCTCGGGCTCGGCCTCGGCCTCGACAACCGGCTCCTCGACGACGACCTCAGCAACGGGCTCCTCAACAGCGACCTCGGGCTCGACCTCGGCAGCGGCCTCCTCGGCGACAACCTCGGTCACCGGCTCAGCCGGCGCGGCCTCGGCCTCGGCCTCGGCCTCGACGACAACCTCGGCCACCGGCTCAGCCTCGGCGACATCGTCAGCAGCCACGTCCACCTCGACAACCGGCTCCTCGACAGCGGCCTCGGGCTCGACCTCGGGCTCGACCTCGACCTCAGCCTCGACCTCGGGCTCGGTCACCAGGGCCTTCGCCTCGACGGCGGGCTCCTCGTTGACGGCTCCGGTCTCCGTCACGTCGGCCTCGGCGGCGGGCTCCTCGACCTCGACGGCCGACTCCGCGTCCTCGGTCGCGGTCTCCTCCACCGCTGCGACCTCGGCCAGGGCGGCCGTCGCCGCGGCGACCAGGTCGTCGGCAGCCGGGGAGGGGGCCGGGAGGGAGACCACGGCAACCGGGGCCTCTTCCGTCAGCTCCTCCGCGGCGGCCGTCTCGACGGCGGCGGCGTCCGTGTCGGAGTCCGAGCCCGGCATCGCCTCAACACCGGTCTCAGCCTCGGTTACGTCCTCGACCTCAGCCTCGGCCTCGACGTCGACAGCCGCATCGACCTCGACGGTCTCCCCGGCGGGAGCGGTCACCGGGGCCGGGACCTCCTCCACGAGACCGTCCCGCTGCCCACCGGCGAGCGCCTGACGCGCAAGCGCTTCAGCGTCGGCCTCGGCACCGGCCTCGGTCTCGGCAGCCGATTCCTCGACCGCCGACTCTTCGACCGCCGACTCCTCGACCGTCAGGTCCTCGGCGGCGGCCTTCTCCGCCAGCCCGTCCCGCTGCCCGCCCGCGAGCGCCTGGCGGGCCGAATACGCGGCCTCGGCGGCGCGGCGGTCGGCCTTGGCGGCGGCGAGTTCGGTGAGCAGTTCGCCGAGACCGGCCTCCTCCAGCGTGGCGCGCAGGCCGCGGATGGTGGGGAGGCGGTAGAGGGTGCCCTCGTCGGCCGCGAGCCGCTCGACCAGGTCGATGAGCTCGGCGAAGGGCAGCCCGTCCAGGTCGTGGTCGGGCAGGAGGCGGGAGAGCTCGCGCAGGCCGGTGTTGATCGCCTCGAAGGCCTGGGCGGTGCGGTCGATCAGGGCGCCGTCGGCGGGCGCCACCGGGAGGCTGCCGGCCGGGGCGAGGGCGGCCCAGGCGCGGCGCTCGATCTCGGCGGAGGTGAGCGCCTCGTGCAGGTCCTCGCGGCGGACGCGCCGGTCGGTGGCGAGGGCGGCGGCCTGCTTGCGCAGCGAGCGGCCGCGCAGCCAGGAGAGCTTGACGCCGTTCTCACGGCGCCAGGCGCTGTCGGCGGTGGCGGCGGCGAGGGCGCCGAGGTCGGCGTCGTACGCGGCGGTGGTGAGGGTGGCGGAGGTGCGGTGCACCCGCTGGAGCATCTCGACGAGGAGCGCGGTCTTGGCGACGGTGTCCGGCTCGTCGAGCTTGACCTCGGCGGCCAGGGCGGTGACGGCCTCCCAGGTCTGCTGCAGGTCGCTGCCGCGCAGCTCGGCGAGCGCGGTGGACGCGGCGCGGGCGTCCTCCGGGGTGGCGACGGTGTCGACAGCCGCGTACCAGGCGTGGGTGTCGGCGGTGAGGGTGAAGGCCCCGAGTTCGGCGTAGCGGCCGAGGTCCTCGCGGAGGTCGGGCTCCGCGGCGGCGTCCTGGGGGTCCTTGACGTCTGCGGCGTCGGCGACGTCCGCCGGGTCGGCTGCGTCGGCTTTGCGCGAGTGAAGCACTGTCATGTGAGGTCCGGTTCTGGGCGACGACGGCGGGGCTGGCGGCGAGGGGGCGGCGGACCGGTTGCGCGGGGGTGCCCCGGGGAGGGGCGAGGGGGCGCGCGGGCGGGCTGCCGGTGTGGAGGCCCAGAATACGGGTGCCCGTTCGAGCCATGCACGCACCCACCGCCCCGACGGGCCGGTGTCGTGTGCCATACCGCCCGCCTGGCCGCTACTCGGGGGACCCTCCCGGGTGGTCCGGCGCTGGTCCGGACGGGTGTCCCGGCCTCCGAACGGTGGACGGACCGGGGCGGCGGCCGGGCCTTCGCAGCCGTTCCAGCGGGACCTCGCGGACGCCGCGGCGCGGCCGGCCGACCGGTGGCCGGTACCCGGCGCGGCCGAGGGCGGGCAGGTCGACCGGCGCGAGGTACTCGCTCAGAGCGGTGCGGCGCCACCACGCGCCGGTTTCCCGCAATTCGCGCCAATCGGTGAACCGGTAGAGGTAGAGGGTCGCCCGGACGTGGGTCGGTGGGGCGTCCGGAAAGGGGTTGTGGCGCAGCAGCCGGAGCGTGGCCGGGTCGCCGGCGAGCAGGCGGGCGACGAGGGGCAGGAACCAGGGGCGGGCGTAGCCGGGCGAGATGCCGGCGAACCACATCAGCCAGTCCAGCCGCAGGTGGTAGGGGGCGTACTGACGGGGCAGGCGGCGCACGTCGCCGGGTTTGCCCTTGAAGCCGTACTCCCGCCACACGGTGCGCGGGGTGAGGACCGCCTCGTCGGTGCCCTCGACCACGACCTCCTGGCGCAGGCGGTTGACGCTGCCGAAGGCGCCGTAGGTGTTGACGAGGTGGAGGCGGTTGAAGGAGCGGTTCATGACCTGGCCGCGGGAGACCATGTTCCGCACCGGCCAGTAGCTGAGGACGACGACGGCCGCGGTCAGCGCGATCACCAGCGTCTCGTACCAGAGCGGGGTGCCGGGGTAGGCGCGGGCGTGGACGGGCAGGCCGAGGCGGGCGGGTTCCACGGCGGCGACGGCCAGGGTCACGGTGAGCCAGTTGAGCCAGGCGAAGTTGCCGGAGGCGATCAGCCACAGCTGGGTGGCGATGACGGCGCAGGCCGCGTAGCTCGCGACCGGCTGCGGGAGCAGCAGGGCGAGCGGTACGACGAGTTGGACGAAGTGGTTGGCGGCGACCTCGACGCGGTGCAGCGGGTCGGGCAGGTGGTGGAAGAACCAGCTGAGCGGTCCGGGCATCGGCTGGGTCTCGTGGTGGTAGCGGAGGCAGGTCAGGTCGCGCCAGCAGCTGTCGCCGCGCAGTTTGATCAGTCCGGCGCCGAACTCGACGCGGAGGACCAGCCAGCGCATCAGCCACAGCACCGGGGTGGGCGGTGCGGTGTCGGCGTTGCCCAGGAAGGCGGCGAGGAAGCCGGCTTCCAGCAGCAGGGACTCCCACCCGAAGGAGTACCAGGTCTGCCCGACGTTGACGATGGAGAGGTAGAGGGTCCACAGCACGGCCCAGAGGAGGATCGAGGCCCAGAGCGGCACCGCGTCGCCGAGCCCGGCCGTGACGGCGGCGGCGAGGGCGGCCCCGCTCCAGGCGACGGCGGCGAAGAAGCGGTCGCTGTAGTGGAGGTGGAAGAGGCCGGGTGACTGCCGGAAGGGGACGCGCGCGGTGAAGCGGGGCACCGGAAGCATGCCGTTCTCGCCGATGAGGGCGCGGAACTGCGCGGCGGCGTTGAGGAATCCGATCAGGTAGAGCGCGGCGAGCAGGCGTTGGACGAGCAGCCGGCTCAGCCAGTAGTCGGGGGCGGCGAACCAGTCCATGCGGCCCATGCCTACCACCGCCGTCCGGCGGGCGGGCCCGGCCGGGGCGCGGGCGGCGGACGGTTCACCCGCTCGGCCCGGCCGGGGCGCGCGGCGCCGTGGGGGCGGAGTTCCGTTCGGTGCCCGGACGGCACTGTGGCGGGGAGCCTCTCATCGGGGGTGAGAGGCACCCCGCCACGGTGGTGGGTGGCGCTGACGGCGCGGGTGGTCCGGATGGTGCAAGTCGTGCAAGTCATGCAAGTGGTACGAGCAGTACGACTGGTGGACGGACTGTGCGTAGTGCCTGTCATGCGGGGGACGTGGGTGATGCGGGTGATGCGAGGGACGCGCGGGACGCGGGTGATGCGGGTGATGCGGGCCAACCGGCCCGCACGGACGGATCGGGCGGTTCGGGCGCGGGCCTCGGTGCCGCACGCGGGTGACCGGTCGGCGGCTCAGCCCGGCAGGACGAGTCCGGCTCCGCCGGCGATGCCCGGACGGCCGGTCGCGGTCGCGGCGCCGTTCTGCTGCAGCCGGTCGACCAGCAGCGCGGCCAGCGTGCCGAGCTCCTCCTCCGTGCGGGACTGTGCGGTGACGTCCATGCCGACGGTGAGGACACCGTTGACCTGGCCGGTGCGCGCGGCCCGCAGCGGGGTGCAGGTGAAGCTGAAGATCTGCTGGATGCGCTGGGCGTCGGGGCTGGTCGACTGCACCCGGACGTCGTTGAGGACGGTGGTGCGCCCGGTGCGGTACGCCTCCGAGACGGCCTGCTGCAGGCCGGCCACGCCGAGTTGCGGGTAGGCCTGACCGATCGCGCCGTACGCCACCGGGGCACCGAAGGCGCCGGCGTGCTGGGCGTTGGCGTAGCGGATCTCCTGACCGGGGCCGTCGGTGAGCATGATGGGGAACGGGGAGCCGTCGAAGGCGGCGAACATCTCCTGCTGCTGGGCGAGCAGGTTGTCGCGCAGCCGGATCTCGGAGAGCAGCGCCTCGGCGAGGTGCTGGATGTCGCGCAGCCGCTCGCGGCCCCACTGCCGGGGTTCCCGGTCGAGGACGCAGACGGTGCCGATGACGGTGTTGGTGTCGTCGACGAGCGGGGCGCCGAGGTAGGCCCGGACGCCGAGTTCGTCCACGACGGGGTTACCGGCGAATCGGGGGTAGGCGAGGATGTCGTCCAGCGCGAGGGGCGAGCGCTGGGCGACCACGTGCGGGCAGAAGCCGTGGCTCATCGGCATCTGCCGGGTCGGAAGGTCGAAGGCGATGCCCCGGTCCGCCCACGAAGCTCCCTCTTCGGCCGCGATCTCGGCCGAGTTTGGCGGAATGTAGAGCCCCCGGAACATCTGGCGCTCGTCGTTGATGAAGTTGACCATCGCGATGGGAGCGCGGGTGATGCTGGCTGCCAGGTGCGCGAAGCGGTCGAAGGCCTCGTCCGCGGACGGTTCGTTCAGACCCAGGCTGCGCAGCCTGCGGGTCCGCTCGGACTCCCCGGCGGCACCCGGGAACTGGCCTTGAGTGCTCATCACATCAGTCATGGCGCACATGTAATCAGACATCCGGGCCCTTCGGTGCTACCGGTACCGGTCACCAGCGTTGCTGATGCACAGTCAAAGCCGCATGTGAACGGGCGCTCAGCCGGGTTGCGAGGAGGGGAAAGATCATTCCCCTCCCCGCGCGGGAACGAAACCCGTGAGTAACTACGACGCGCCGAATCTCGCCATTCCAAGATCAACTAGCTGTGAAGGGGGTGTTCACATATGACAATGAGCCCTGCCGGAGACACGGACGGTATTCCTCTCCCCCCGGGAAACCGCGCCAGGGTCCGCATGCACCGATTGCAAGGGAGCGATCGGCCGCCACACCTCCACACCCCCACCCGAAATCCCCGGGGCGCGGCCGGAGCGGCATCGACGGCATGAACGGAGGCACGACACCCACTGGAACGAGAGGACCAAGCATGGCTATGGACTACTTCACCGACGAGCGACACGAGAGCCTCCGGGCGGAGGTCCGTGAGTTCGCGGAGAAGGAGGTGCGTCCGCAGGTCGCCAGAATGGAGGCCGACCGGGAGGTCGAGTTCGAGCTCTCCCGGGAGATCGCCCGCCGCGGCTGGATCGGCGTGACCATCCCCAAGGAGTTCGGCGGCCTGGGGCTGGGCCACCTGGCCAAGACCATCATCGTGGAGGAACTCGCCCGCGTCAGCGGCGCGATGGGCGCCATGGCGCAGGCCTCCCAGCTCGGCGTCGCCAAGGTCATCCACTTCGGCTCGGACGCGCAGCGGCGCGAGTGGCTGCCGAAGTTCGCCTCGGGCGAGTCCCTGCCGACCATCGCGGTCACCGAGCCGGAGTCGGGCGGGCACGTGCTCGGCATGGCCGGCACCGCCCGCCGCGAGGGCGACGAGTACGTGATCAACGGCCGCAAGTGGTTCGTCGGCAACTCCCACATCGGCGACGTGCACGGGGTGGTCTTCCGCACCGACAAGGGCAGCGGGGGGCTCTCCGCCTTCCTGGTCGAGAGCGACCGGCCGGGCTTCCGCACCGGCACGCTCGGCACCCAGGGCGGCCTGCACGGCTTCAGCTTCGGCGAGCTGATATTCGAGGACTGCCGCATCCCGGTCGGCAACCGGCTGGGCGAGGAGGGGCAGGGCCTGGACGTCGCCTACTCCTCCTCCACCCTCTACGGCCGCCTCAACCTGGGCGCCGTGGCGCTCGGCATCCACGTCGCGATCGTCGAGGACGTCGTGCGCTACGCCGAGGAGCGCGTCCTGTACGGCAAGCCGCTCAACCAGCTGAACAGCGTCGCGCTGAAGCTGGGCGAGCTGCAGTCCAAGCTGATGACCGCCAAGCTGGCCGCGTACCACGCCTCGCACCTGCTGGACAACGGCAAGCCGTGCGACGCCGAGCTGATGAACGCCAAGCTCATCAACACCGAGTACGCGATGGACTCGGCGCGCAGCGCGATGGAGATCCTGGCCGCCCGCGGCACCCAGGAGGAGTTCAACATCATCCGCTACCTGCGGGACGCGACCCACATCTACGCCCCGGCCGGCACCTCGGACGTCCAGAAGCTCCGGCTCGGGCAGGTCGCCTCGGGCACCTACGGCAAGCAGTGGTCGGCCGAGCTGTCCGACCTGGCGAGCTGGGCGTGGACCGAGCTGAACCAGCTGGAGGCCGAGGGCCGCGACGAGAAGGACGGACGGGTGGTGCCGATCTCGCTGGCGGGCTGATCACCGGTACCGGTCCGGGCGCCCCCCGCACCTGACCGGGCTGATCAGCGGCACCCGACCTCCGGCCAGGGCCCGGCCGGGACAGACGGTGGCGATCCTTCAGCATACGATCGTTTGACCTGTTCCTGACGGCTCTCCGAGAAGCGCACCCCGCCTCCCGGAGGGCCGTCCGCATGTCACGACGAAGGCGCTGAGCTGCAGCAATCCATCGGCGAACGCTCCGGCCGCCGAGAACCTCCCGGGTCATCAGCCGTTCACATATCGTCAGTTGATGTTGCGATGAGGCCACCTGGGACTGATAGGTTTCCTGCCGTCGGCGGCCGTGGCTGTACACCGCCCGGACGGTGACACCGCGTCACCCCGTCCGGCGGCCCCGGCCTCGGCGCCCTGAAGCCCGCCCGGGCCGCACGGGCCGATCCGTCGTTCGGACCCCGCGACCCGGCCTGCAACTCGGCCCTGCAACAAGGAATCAGATGCCAGGCATATCGGCCCCCCGCACGGGCCACCGCGCCGGCCGGTCCGGCTCCCTCCGCAGCTCGCTCCTCGCCCTCGTGCTGGTCCCCAGCCTGGGCCTCGCCGCAGCCTGGGGCTACGCCGCCTACCTGCTGCGCGACGCCGGAAACCGCACCGCGCTGCTGATCGGCACCGCCGTCGTCGCCGTGGTCCTGCTGTTCAGCCTCATCCGCGGCATCCGGGCCGCCCGGATGCTGTCCGGCCGCCTCTCCGGGCTGCGCGCCGACACCCTCGCGCTCGCCCAGCAGGAGATCCCCGAGGTGGTCGGGCGACTGCGCGCCGGCGAGCCGGTGCCCACCCCGCCCGCCTGGGCGCCCTCCCGCCGGATCGGCGACGAGGTCCAGCAGACCGCCGACGGCCTCGCCGCCGTCCGCCAGGCCGCCGTCGCCGCCATCGTCCACCAGGCCCAGGGCCGCGAAGGGACGAAGAAGGTCTTCCTCAACATCGCCCGCCGCACGCAGATCCTGATCCACCGCCAGATCAGCATGCTGGACGCGCTGGAGCGCGAGCACGAGGAACCCGAGCTGCTGCGCGAGCTGTTCGCGGTCGACCACCTGGCCACCCGGATGCGGCGCAACGCCGAGAATCTGGTCATCCTCGGCGGCGCACTGCCCGCCCGCCGTTGGCGCAACGCCGTGCCCATGGTCAACGTGCTGCGCAGCGCCGTCTCCGAGACCGAGAACTACGCCCGCGTCGTCGTCCAGGGCGTGCCGCGCGCCTCGCTCAGCGGACAGGCCGTCGCCGACGTCATCCACCTGATCGCCGAGCTGATCGAGAACGGCACCACCTTCTCCCCGCCGTACACCCAGGTGCAGGTCTCCGCGCAGGAGGTGCCCAAGGGCCTGGCGGTCGAGGTCGAGGACCGCGGCCTCGGCATGGGCGAGGAGGAGTACGAGCGGCTCAACGAGTACCTGGCCAACCCGCCGGAGCTGGACGTCTCCGCGCTCGGCGACGACCTGCGCCTCGGCCTGTTCGTCGTCGCGCGGCTGGCCGCCCGGCACGACATCCAGGTCACCCTGCGGCCCTCGCCGTACGGCGGCACCCGGGCCGTGGTGCTGGTGCCCTCGGCCCTGCTGGAGCAGGCCGAACAGCCGGCCGCGGTGCCCGGACTGCCCTCCGGCGCACGCGTCACCCGCACCCCGGTCCCGGACGCCCGGGCGACGGGAGACGGCGACCTCGGGGAGGTCGACGAGGAACTGTCGGGCGCGCTCGCCGGAGTGCTCAGCGGACTACTGGGCAACGGACCGACCGGACCCGCCGGGCCTGCCTCCCCGGAGACCGGGCTCGACGGTGCTCCGGGAACGACCACCGGTGCCGTCGCGGGCGACGGCACCGTGATCGCCGGCGAGCTGGTCGACCCGCGACCCGCGGACGGCGGCCGCGCGGACGGCCACCTGCCGGACGGCGGTCTCCTCGACGGCGGACTGATCGACGGGGGGCTGCTGGAGGGCGGTCTGCTGGACAGCGGGCTGATCGACGGCGGACTCGTCGACGGCGGGCCGCGGGACGGTGCTCCTGCGGCACCGGCCAACGGCGGTCTGCCCGTCGGCGCCCGGATCCCCGGACTGCCCGGTGCCGTGGTCGTCCCGCGGCCCGCCCTGCCGCGCCCGTACGACGTCCCCGGCGGCGCGGGTGGCGACGTCCCCGCGGACGCCCTCGCCGAGGGCCCGTCGGCGGGCCACTACGGCACGGAGCTCGCGGGCGAGCCGGCCGCGGTGCCCTTCGACCCGGCGCCGTTCGACCCGGCGCCCGCCGACCACTCCGCGACGACCCACGAACGCCCGCAGGAGGACCGCGTGGAGCACGGCCCGGACGGCGAACTGCGCACCCCGCGGGTCCTGCCGCAGCGGGTCCGCAACGCCAGCCTCGCCGAGCAGCTCCGCGAGGCCAACGCGCCCGGCGCCCTGCTCCCGCCGTCCCTCGGCCACCCCGGCCATGCGGGCCCCGCCGGCGCCGTCCGACCTGCCGCGCCGGGCACCCCGGCGGCTCCGGCCGCCCCGCTCGCGCCCCGGTACGGCGGTGCCGAAGCCGACGCCGAAGCCGAGGACCCGTCACCGCAGCGCTCCCGCGCCACCATGGCCGCCATCCAGCGCGGCACCCGGACCGCCCGCGCGGCCGCCACCGAACCGGGCGCCCCGGCCTCCCCGGCGCCCGCCGCCCCCCGCACCCCGGCCGCACCTTCCGCCGCTCAGGAAGCCTCCGCCGCTCAGGAAGCCAAGGAACAGCAGTGATGACGCAGCACACCGAAACCCAGCGCGACCTCAACTGGCTGCTGGACCAGCTGGTCGCACGGGTCCCCGAGACCCGGCACGCCATCGTCCTCTCGGAGGACGGCCTGCTGGTCGGCATGTCCCAGGGCCTCGACCGGGCCGACGCCGAGCACCTGTCCGCCGTCGCCTCCGGCCTGCAGAGCCTGGCCCGCGGCGCCGGGCACCGCTTCAACGGCGGGCGGGTCCGGCAGACCGTGGTCGAGATGGACCAGCTGTTCCTGTTCGTCACCACCGCCGGGCAGGGCGCCCGGCTCGCCGTCCTGACCAGCGAGCAGGTGGACGCCGGACTGATGGCCTACGAGATCAACATGCTGGTCAAGCAGGTCGGCCAGTACCTCACCGCGGCGCCGCGCAGCGATGCCGGCCAGGTCGGCGTGGGTGGCGGTGCGTGACCACCGCCGACACCGACGAGGGCTGGTTCTACGACAAGGACGCCGGCCATCTGGTCCGCCCCTACGCGATCACCAACGGGCGCACCGGGCCGGTCCGTGACGGCTTCGCGCTGATCACCCTGGTGGTCACCGCCGACCCGCGCACCGACACCACCCGGCTCTCGCCCGAACCGGCCGCGATCATCGACCTGTGCCGCGAACGCCCGCTGGCCGTGGCCGAGATCGCGGCCACCCTCGACCTGCCGGTCAGCGTGGTCAAGGTGCTGCTGGACGACCTGGCCGAGGCCCGGCTGATCCTCACCCGTGCCCCGGTCCAGCTCGCCGAAGCACCCGACATCTCGCTGATCCAGGCCGTGATCGAGGGCGTCCGCAGACTCTGAGGGGCGGTGCCCCCGCCGCGGCCGTACCGACGGCCGGCGGGGGCACCGCCCGACGCGGCTCCGGTCGCGCCGGCGGCCCGGTTCCCCGGTCGGCTCCGGTCGGCTCCCGTCAACCCGGGCGGCCCGGCCGGCCCCAGTCGGACCGGCTGCCGCAGTTGCCCCCCGCTCTCCCAGTTCCCTTCCAGGAGACCCGAATTGACGACCAAGAGCCTGGTGCCCGGCGCGGTCAAGATCCTCGTCGCCGGCGGCTTCGGCGTCGGTAAGACCACCATGGTCGGCTCGGTCAGCGAGATCGAACCGCTGCAGACCGAGGAACGGATGACCCGCGCCAGCATCGGGGTCGACAGCCTCGACGGCATCCAGGACAAGTCCACCACCACGGTGGCCATGGACTTCGGGCGGATCACCGTCCGCGAGGACCTGGTGCTCTACCTCTTCGGCACGCCGGGCCAGTTCCGCTTCTGGTTCATGTGGGACGACCTGGCGCTCGGCGCCCTCGGGGCGATCATCCTCGCCGACACCCGACGGCTCGAATCCAGCTTCGCCGCCGTGGACTTCTTCGAGCAGCGCGGCATCCCGTTCGCGATCGGCGTCAACTGCTTCCACGGCCGCCGCGACGCCACCCCCGACGAGGTGCGCCGCGCCCTCGACCTCGGGCCGGAGGTCCCGGTCGTGCTGTGCGACGTCCGGGAGCGGGCGTCCAGCAAGGAACTGCTGCTCGCGCTGCTCGACCGGGTGCACCGCAACGCCCTGGCCTCCGGGCGGCGGTGAGGGCGGTCGCCCGCCCCGCGGGCGGCCCTGGCTGCGCGGTCCGCTGCGGACGTACCGGCCGCTACGGCCGCACGGGTGGCCGTGGCCGTGCCGTCGGCCGTAGGGGCACGGGTGGCCGTGGCCGTGCCGTCGGCCGCGGGCCGCGGGCCGCGGGTCGCGCGGGCGGTCGGTCCCGACCGCGGAGCCGTGCGGCTAGGCGTGCGCCGGGTCGAGCTCGGCGAGCGAGCCCACCAGCGGAGCGAGCTCGGGGACCTCGGTGGCCCGGGCCAGGGTCGCCTCCAGGACGGCGTCGTGCACGGGCCGGGCGACCGCCAGCAGCTCGCGGCCCGCCGGCGTCAGCTCGGTGTAGATGCCGCGCCGGTCGTCCGCGCAGAGGTAACGGCCCAGCAGGCCCCGGTCCTCCAGCCGGCTGACCAGCCGGGTGGTCGCGCTGCTGCTGAGCGCCGCCGCGCGGGCCAGCTGCTGCATCCGCATGTGCCAGCCGTCCTGGCGGGAGAGCGCGTCCAGCACGGTGTACTCGACCACCGAGAGCTTGCACTCGGCCTGGAGCGCCTTCTCCAGGGCGGTGTCGATCATGCCGTGCAGGGCGGCGAGCGTGCGCCAGCCGCGGGCCCGGATCTCGGCCGCGTCGTCCCGGATCCCCATGGCGCGCCGTCCTTTCCGCTGCACCTCGTGGTCGGTGCCTCCTGGGCGACAAGTATGCCAGTCAGCGCGGATTACCGGTCCCTGCAAGCAGTTCGGCCGATGGCTCACCCCTCCCCGGTCCAGGCCGCCGCGCAGAGCGCCGTGGCCAGCTCCTCCGTGTACCAGGCAGCCGCCAGCCAGGCGGCGGCGAAGGCGTCATGGTCGTCCGCGACGACCCGGCCGAACACGTCACGCTGCTGGTCGGCCGCGGCGGCCCGCAGGCCGTCCAGCAACTCGGCGGCGGTGGTCAGCCCGGCGGCGCGCAGCAGGCCCCGGTCGGCCGCCGCCGTGGCCCCGCTCGGGCCGAGGGCGTGCCGACCGGTGGTGACCGTCTGCTCCACCCGCCGGCCGAGCACGTGCACGGGCGGACCGTACGACGCGGGGGCGTCGGAGCGCTCGGGAGCCGTACGGTCCGTCACGCCGGGGAGCGCGTCGGCGGTCGGAGGGTCCGTCGCAATGGGGACGGTGAGGTCGGCGGTCTGCAGGCGTTCGAGGCCGAGGTTGACCCGGCCCGCGCCGTCGGCCACGGCCAGCGGGTCGGGCGCCTGCGGCGGCGTGCCGATCGCGAGCACGCGCAGCTCCGGGCGGTCCGTGCGTTCCAGCCGGCCGACCACCCGCAGCCGCAGGCCGGGCACGGTGGCGAGCAGCGCGAGGTTCGCCCGGAACGGCAGATCGGGGTGCTCGTGCGCCGCGCGCAGGGCGATCACCGGCCCGTCCTCCGCGCACCGCGCCAACAGCTGCGGCGCCCCGCCCGGCCCGGTGGGGGCCGGGCCCAGCAGGGTGACGTCCAGGAAGAGCAGGTCGCTCCCGGCCGGCCGGCTCTCGTACGGGAGGTCCTGCGCCGCGAGCGCCCGTGCCACCTGGGCCGCTGCCGGTTCGGCCCAGAGCCGGGCCGCCGGCTCGGCCGCCCACGCCGCGCCCGCCGCGCGGACGGCCCGGACGGCGGCGCCGGCCCCCAGCCGCCCGGAGGCGGACCGGGTCGCGCCCTGGACGACCAGCCCGGTGCGGCTGAACTCGCGGTGGCTGAGCGCGGCGTCGCCCAGCCGGACCGTCCGGTTGCCGGCCCCGACCGCCTGCGGGGCGGCCGCCGCCGCGTCGTCGTGCGGCATGACCTCGGCGATCGTGCTGAGCCGCCCGTCCGCGTCCACCGCCCAGCTGACCGCGCCCGCGTGGGTCGCCGTCAGCACCGGCTCGGCGAACAGTCCGTAGAGCCGCAGGCCGCCCTCCTCCCGGTAGGCCTGGCGCGCGGTGCCGCGCAGCTCGGCGACCGGGCCGACGCCCGCGGTCAGCGCGGTGGTGAGACCGAGCAGCTCGCGAAGGCCGGCCACCAGGTCCGCCAGCCGGTGGTCGGGCGCGCCGGTCCTGGCCGCCCGGACCCCGGTCACCACGGCGACGGCCGCCGCGGCCGGTCGGTGCAGGCCGGCGAGCCGGGCCCGGTGGCCGGCGCGCAGGAGTTCGGCCTGGGCGACGGCGCCCGCACCGCTCACCCCGGCGGCGAGGACGGCGGTCGCGGCCCGGTGGAGGTGGCGGGCGGCGTCGAGCTCGGCGGTGGTGAGCGGGGTGAGGGGGGCGACGGGGGCCTGCGGTTCGACGGGCGCCGGGCCTGCGGGCGCGGCTCCCGCCGGGGCGGGTGTCCCGGGCTGTCCGGGCGTCCCGGGCTGCTCGGTCGTCCCGGGCGTCCCGGACGGGTCCTCCTCCGCGGTCGGCTCGGCAAGCGGGCAGAGGGTGACGGCCGCGGCCCGGTGCACGCAGGCCGGGGCGAGCAGGCAGCCGCAGCGGACGTCCGCCTGGTCGGCGACCGTACCGCCCGGCGCGTACAGGACGAGCACCGTCTCCTCGTCCACCTCCACCCGCCACCCGTCGCCCTCGCGGGCCACCGGACGCTCCGCCAGCTTCGCCGCCGCACCGTCCAGCCGTTTCTGCAGCCGGGCGCTCAGCCCCGCCACCACCTCGGCGACCACCTCCGGCCGCACACCCGGCCAGTCACTCGTCCGCGCAATCACGCTCATCGCACCTTCTCCCCCACCCAGCGGGCCAGTTCCAGCGGGCTCAACGCCGCCACGGGCATTCCGGCCGCGACCAACCGGCTCGCGACCGCCTTCGAGTAGCGGGCCGTCCCGGTGTCGTCCAGCGCCGCGCAACCCAGCAGGTGCACACCGGAGTCCACCAGCGCCCGGGTCTGCGCCAGCAGCCCGGCCACCGGCCCGCCCTCCTCGAAGTCGCTGACCACCGCGACCAGCGTGCGGGACGGCACCGTCACCAGCTCCCGCGCGTAGCGCAGGCCGCTCGCGATGCTGGTGCCGCCGCCGATCCGCACCTCCAGCAGCAGGCTCAACGGATCCTCGACGCGCTCCGTGAGGTCGACCACCTCGGTGGAGAACGCGACGAAGTGGGTGCTCAGCGAGGGCACCCCGGCCAGGATCGAGGCCGTCAGCGCCGCCCAGACCGTGGAGGCCTCCATCGATCCGGAGACGTCCACGACCAGGATCAGCCGCCAGTCGTTGGCCTGGCGCGCCCTCGTCCGGAACACCGGGCGCTCGGGCACGATCAGGGTGCCGCCGTCGGGCGAGGGACGGGCGGTGGCCAGGTTGGCCCGGATGGTCCGGTCCAGGTCCAGCCCGCCGCCCGGCCGCCGGGACGGGCGCGGCACCGCGATCCCGGTCAGCGCCGGGCGCAGCGTGGTCGCCAGCTGGCGGGTCAGCTCGTCCACCAGCCGCCGCACCAGCGGGCGCAGCCGCGCCAGCCGGGCCTCGGGCAGGCCGCCCGCGTGCTCCAGGACGGTGCGCAGCAGCTCGACGGACGGGCGCACGGCGGACGGGTCGATCGCCTCCAGGACGTCGGTGCGGCCCTGCGCGACGGCGGTGGCCAGCACCTCCTCGCGCAGGCCAGGTCCGAACAGCGACTCCAGTTCCTCGGCCCACTCCCGCACGCCGGGGTAGGGGGCCTCGCGGCCGCCCCGGCCGCCCCGGCTCTCCAGTCCGGGGCCGGAGCCCTCGCCGTGCCCACTGCCGTACAACTCGTCCAGGGCGGTGGCGATTCGGGCGCTCCGGCCGCTCAGGCCGCCGTTGCCGGGGCGGCCGAGGAGCAGCCGCCAGCGGTCGGCGGGGGCGAGGGTGTGCCGGGCCGGGTCACCCACGGGGGTGGGCCCCGGCGCGTGGGCCCGCTCGGCGTCCCGCTCGGGGGTCGCCTCGGGGGCCGGCGGCGCCGCCGGCAGCAGGCCGCGGCGGGCCAGCGCAGAGCGGGCCGCGAGGTCCGCCCGCACCCAGCCGGCGACCACGGCGGGGCCGGCCTCCTCCGGCAACGCGGTGAGGCGGGTGCCCAGGCGCTCCTCGACCAGGGCCAGCAGCCGGTCGCGGGCGGCCGGGCTGAGCGTGTCGAAGCCGCCTCGCAGCGCGGGCAGCCGGTCCAGGAAGGCGTCGTCGGGCAGCGAGGTGACCCGCTCCAGCACCGGCTCCAGCGCTTCGGGAGCGGAGTCGAACAGTCCCTCCGCCGCCGTCAGCAGCCCGACCAGCGCCCGGCCGAGCGCGTGCCGCGCCTCCGGGCCGGTCGCGCCGTCGACCCAGGAGGCCGCCCGGCCGCCCAGCTCCCCGGCCGCGTCCTGCCCCAGCAGCACCCGCACCGCGCCGGCCGCGCCCCGCACCAACGGGCTCCCCCGCTCGACGAGTTCGGCCAGCACGTACGCCAGCCGCACCCCGCCCAGCCGGTCCGCCCGCCGCACGAGTTCCACCAGGGCCCGGGCGTCCTGCGGGTCGTCGGAGCCGCCCAGCCCCTCCAACTGCCGTACGGCGGCGACCGTCAGGACCTCCCCGGCGGCTGCCAGGGGGGCGGCCGAGAGCGGCTCGACCGGGAGGGGGGCGGAGGATCCGGACTCCCGGGCGCGGTCGGCGTCGACTGCGCCGCCGGTGGGCTCGGACTCCCCCGACGGACCGGCGGTCGGCAGCTCGCCCGAGGTCCGCGGAAGCGCAGCTCCGCCCGGCGCAGGGGTGGCCGCCGCCGGTGCCGTCCCCTCGCTCGGGGCGCAGCCCGGGAAGTGGCCGGCGGCGAGGCGGTCCAGGAGCGAGAGGGCGTCGAGGAGGTCGGGGAGGGTGGCCGAGGTGGGGAGGGTGGTGGTGAGTTGGGTGAGGCGGGTCGCGGTGAGGGTGGGGAGGGCGCAGGAGGCGGCGGCGGTGAGGCCGTCGATGATCTCGCGCGGGGACGGGTCGGCGGTGAGGCGGCTGCGCAGGGCGCCTTCGGCAGCCTGGGCGGGGGTGACGCCCCGGGTGCCGGCGACGGTGAGCATGGCGGCGGTGGCGGGCGTCCAGTGGAGGTTCCAGCGGGTGCCGAGGGCTTCGGTGCCGCCGGCGCCGGTGGTGGCGACGGGCTCGGCGTAGGGGACGTCGCAGGCGGTGAGGCGGTGGAGGAGGATCTCGCGGCGGCGGTCGAGGGGGCTGCGCAGCGGGTCGAGGCGCAGGTCGCGCGGGCCGGGGTCGCCGGGGCCTGGGAGGCCGAGGTCGGCGAGGAGGGTCTCGACGGCGGGTGCGAGCCCGCTGCGCGGGGCGGCGGGGGTGGGACGGCCGGTGCGGGTGCCGATCAGGACCTGTCCGAGGGCGCGGGCGACGGCCCGGCCGCGGCCGAGGGGTTCGCCCTGGGCGAGGACGGTCTGCACCGCCTCGACCAGTTCGCCGCGGCCGGGGGCGGCGTGGCCGCGCAGCCGGGCGAGGTCGCCGGCCAGGCGGACGATCTCGCGGGCGTCCGCCGGGCCGCTGGGGTGGTCCTGGGCGCGCAGGGCGGCGCAGATCCGGACGGCGGTGGTGGTGAGTGCCTCGGCGAGCCGTTCGGGGTCGCCGCCGGCGTCGAGGACGGTGTGCTGCCACTCCGGGTCGCGGATGCCCGCCGGGTAGCCGGAGCGGGCGTCGAGCAGCGGGTAGGTGTAGGGGATCAGGGACAGGACGTGGCCGGGGTCGTCGGGCGTCGCTTCGTCGGCGACGACCGGCCCGTCCAGCAGGGCGGGGGCGTGGAAGGCGCCGATGACGGCGGCGATCCGGCGCCCGCCGGCCGAGGCGGCGCGGATGCGGGCGCGCATCCAGGCCTCGCGGCGCAGGTCGTACGGGTCGACGCCGGGACCGGCCTCGGCGTCGTGGCGCAGCGCCCAGCCCACGAGCAGGGCGGCGCGCCGGACTGCCTCCGGGCTGGAACCGGGGGCGGCGGTCTCGACCAGGCGGTCCCACAGGTCCTCATCGGAGTCCCGGCCGGTGAGGCGGTGGCGCAGCGCGTCGGCGACGCCGGGCGCACCGGCCGTGCCGGGCTCGGCGGCACCGGGCCGGCCTGCCGCGGCCCGGGCGGAGCGGTGGGCGAGCGGGAGGTCACAGGCGATGGCCTCCACGCCGTTGCGCCGGGCCCACCGCAGGGCGGCGAGTTCCGGGGAGAAGTCGGCGAAGGGGTAGAAGGCGGGCCCGCCCGCCTCCTCGGGCCCGGCCGGGGCGGCCGCGAGGGCGACCGGGGCTTCGGTCGCCTCGTCGGCCAGCCAGTCGAGCCAGGGTTGGAACTCGGCGGGCAGTTCGACCAGGACCGCCTCCGGCCGGGCGGCGTCGAGCAGCGCGGGGACGGCCGCGCTGAGGGACGGCGCGTGGTGGCGCACGCCGATCAGGTAGGGCCCCGGTCGGCCGGTGCCGGAGGCGGCCAGCCGGTCGGCCTCGGTCCGGACCGTCCGGTCCGCGTCGTCCGGGGCGGGTGTCACCGCGCTGCTCGTGCTCATCGGCTCAGGCCTCCAGTGCCGAACGGAGGTCCCACAGGGTGCGCCAGGTGGCGGCGCCCTGCTCGGCGCGGCGCCGCACCGGCCCGTCCCAGTAACCGAGCAGGCGGGCCGCGTCGGCCGGGTCGTCCTTGCGGACCACGCCGAGGAGTTGGCCGGGGAGGCGGCCGAGGAGGTCGCCGCCGTCGGGCAGGTACGCGGCGGTGACGCCGAGCGCGGTGGCGACGGAGACGGCCTCGGCGGTGCTCATCACGGTGGACGGGCGCTCGACGTCCCAGCCCTCGGTGGAGCGGCCGCTGCGCAGGTCACGGAAGGCGGTGACCAGGGCTTCCAGGACGGCGTCGTCCACCGCGTAGGCGGCGCCGGCCCGGGTGACGGCGACGGTGGACTGGCGGCGGACCAGCTCGACCTCGGCGGTGAGGCTGCCGATCGGGCCGACCGTCTCGAAGTTGAACCGCCGCTTGAGGGCCGCGGACATCTCGCTGACGCCCTTGTCCCGCAGGTTCGCGGTGGCGATCAGGGTGAACCCGGCGGCGGCGTGCAGCTGCCCGTCCGGGCTGCCCGCCAGCTCGGGGACGGCGACGCGCCGCTCGGAGAGCAGGGAGACCAGGGCGTCCTGCACCTCGGGCAGGCAGCGCGTCACCTCCTCGACCCGGGCGACCGCGCCGGTGGTCATCGCGGTGAGCACCGGGGACGGGACGAGGGCGTCGCGGCTGGGGCCCTTGGCGAGCAGCAGGGCGTAGTTCCAGCCGTACTTGAGCTGGTCCTCGGTGGTGCCGGCGGTGCCCTGGACGGTGAGCGCGCTGGTGCCGCAGACGGCGGCGGCGAGCAGTTCGGAGAGCATCGACTTGGCGGTGCCGGGCTCGCCGACGAGCAGCAGGCCGCGCTCCCCGGCGAGGGTGACGACGCAGCGTTCGACCAGGGCGCGCTCGCCGACGAACTTGGGCTCGACGGCCAGGCTCCTGCGCCCGGCCTTGAGCTTCTCGCCGTCGCTGCCCATCACGAAGGTGACGACGGCGCGCGGGGTGAGCCGCCAGCCGGGCGGGCGCGGGCCGCTGTCGTGCGCGGCGAGGAACTCCAGTTCGGCGGCGTACTTCTCCTCGGGCGGGACGATCTGCCGCTCCGCGGGGGTGGGGACGGTGGTCGTGCTCATCGACGGGCCTTCCTGCGCTTGCTGGTCTGGAGCTCTTCGTAACCGGGGGCGTCGCCGTCGAGGGTGCACTGCCAGGCCCGGGCGAACAGTTCGGGGACGGGCAGCGGCACCAGTACGGGCCGGTGGGTGGGCAGTTCGTACAGGGCGGCCTTCCAGGTCTCGGCCGGCAGGGCCGGGGACTTGGCCTCCTGCCAGCCGCCGGGCAGGAAGAGGCTGCGGCCGGCCCGGGAGCGCTTGGCCTCCAGCACCAGGGCGGTGGCGGCGAGTTCGGCGCGGGCCCGCTTCAGCCGGGCGGGCTTCCAGCCCGTCCAGCGGGCGACGTTGCGGTCGGTGGGGTCGGGCAGGGCGAGCAGTTGGAGGTAGAGCGCGGCGGCGTCCTCGCCGAGGCCGTGGGTGCGGGACACCTCGGTGACCAGCTCGGGGGCGGACAGCTGCGGGTTCTGCAGCCAGGCCGGGCCGTCGCCGCCGCTGTCGCCGCCGCTGCTGTCGCCGTCGGCCGTCGCGGCGGCCGAGGCGGCCAGTCGCTCCGGCTCGCCGCGCAGGACGGAGGAGATGGCGGCCCGCTCGCTGCTGAACCAGTAGCTGACGGCGAGCCCGTCGAGCAGGTCGAGCAGCGGGTCGTCCGGGCCGGTGAGGGCGGCCGGTCGCAGCCAGACCCGCTCGTACGCCTCGTGGTTCGGGGTGAGGACCAGCGCCGGGCCGCAGCGGACCACGCCGTCCGGGTCGGCGCCGCCCTCGGCGGGCAGGCCGAAGTGGGTGCGCAGCACGGGGGCCAGCGGGGTGTTCTTGGTGGTGCCGAGGAGGTCGAAGTCGAGCAGCAGCTCCGGGTCGGCCAGGCGCTCGCGCAGCGCGGTGGCGGCCCGGGGCAGCAGGGCGCGCAGCGGGCTGTCCGCGGGCAGGTGGTAGGCGAGCCAGCGGATGGCGTCGATGGTCTGGTCCAGCGCGCCGGAGTCGGGCAGCGCCGTGACGTCGTCGGCGACCAACCGGGGCGTGCCCTGGGCGTCCTTGTGGATCCGGAAGGCGGTGGTGCGGGTCAGCCACGGGGTGTGGGAGGGGTTGAGCACCGCCTCGACGGTGTCGATGGACACGCCCTGGACGGTGGCGTGGGCCTCCTCGGGGAGGGTGACGAGCCGTCCGAAGCGGCGGATCCAGGCCTCGGCGCCGGCCGCGAGGTCGGGGCCGTCGGTCCACAGCGTCTTCGGGTCGGCGGGCAGCAGGGCGCTCCAGACGTCGGCGACGCCGCCGTGGTCGTGTCCTCGCAGCCAGCGCTGGGCGGCCCGGACCGCGGCGGGCTTGGCGCCGTACTCCTCGGGCAGCTCGGCGTTGCCCCAGTGCAGGAGGCCGGACGGCGGGCTGAGCAGCAGGGTGGCGCGGGTGGTGCCGATGCCGGTGAGTTCGGAGAAGGCGGCGGCGCGGGCCGCATCCCACGGGACGCTGCCGTGCAGGGCGGCGACCTGCCGGAACTCGGCGATCCAGGCGGCGGAGACCCGCTCCTCGGTGCCGCGCTCCTCGACGGTGGTGAAGTGCGCGACGGGGCCGAACTCCCCGCTCGGGTCGTGGTCGACGGCGAGCCAGTGCATCGTGCCGTCGTTGAACTGGCGCCGGTGGCCGAGGATGACGACGGTGCGCTCGCCGTGGCGCAGCACCTCGCCCTGGCGGTGGGTGACCGGCCGGTCGGCGGCGGCGCTGTCCGCCGGCTCGCCGAGGACGATCTCACGCAGGGTGGCGCCGCGGTCGGCGAGCGGCCCCTTGGTGAGCTCCCCGAGCAGCAGGACCAGCGTGGAGCGGTGGTCCGGCTGGGTGAGCGGGGCGGCCACCGCGTGGGCCAGGACGTCGACCCGGCCGAGCAGGTGCAGCCAGCCGTGGTTGGCGTCGCCGCCGTGCAGGGCGACGCTCGCCGGGCTGCTCCACCCCTCGCCGGTCGCGGCGGGCGGGGCGGCGAGGACGGCGCTGACGGTACGCAGGTTGTTGAGCACCCAGCAGCGGTCGGAGGTGCCCCAGCTGTTGCCGAAGCCGCCGATCTCGGGCAGGACGTTGCGGACGGCGTCGCGCAGCTCGTCGTCCCGGCCGTGGTCGGGCCGCCACTGGGCGGCCTCCGCCTTGCTGGGGCGCTCGGCCTCCGGCTGCGGGAGGAAGCGGGCGATGCGGTCCAGCAGGTCGGCGACGGCGCGGGCGAATCCGGCGACGCCGGCGAGCAGCAGCGGGTGGGCGATGCCGGGCAGGGCGGCGCCGACCGCCTCGACGGGCAGGCTGTTGCGGGCCTCGCCGCGCTGGGCGAGCGGGCGCCGGACGCCCTGGACGGTCAGCCAGCGCTGCTCGTCCTCCGGGACGGGCTCGGCGTCGACGGGCCAGGCGAGGTCGATCAGCCGGGCCGCCTGCTCGGTGGTCACGGCGCGCAGCGCGCGGGATCCGTCCTCGTCCCGCGGCTGCAGGGCGTGCCAGTGGTCGTACGGCGGGACGAGGACGGTGCCGGCCGCGGAGAGCTCGCCCGACCGGCAGGGGCGCAGGTCGGCGGTGCGGTCACCGCGGTCGGCGAGGTCGGGCAGGTTGAGGGACAGGTGCTCGCCGCCGGGGCGGCTGACCACCGGGCGGCCCTCGCCGGGCAGGGCGAGCCGGCCGACCGGGACGGTGTCCGGCTGGTGCCGTCCGTCGAGCGGCAGGACGATGCGCTGCCCGTCGGCGGTGAAGGTGGTGACGGCGCGCCCGGGCTCGGTGCGCACCCAGCTGCCGAGCACGGTGCCGTCGGTGCCGAGCGGGGTCCGCTCCAGGCCGGGCTGCAGCGGCAGCAGGCGGGTGCGGCCCTCGACGAGCCGGCCGGCCGCGGCGGTGGCGGCGATCACGGGCGGCTCGGCGGCGCGGCCCAGGGTGCCGGTGACCGGGTCGAGTTCGCGCAGGACCGGGCCGTCGGTGCCGTGGCGCAGCGTCCAGTAGCCGGTGCCGTCGCCGAGGACGGGGTGTTCGTTCGGCATACGGGTGTCGCCGGGGTGCAGCGGGCGCTCGCCGGTGGTGCGGCCGCCGCCGGGCAGCGGCAGGGACGGCTCCTCGGGGAACCGCTCGCCGTAGTGGTAGCCGGCGATGGTGCGGCCTTCGAGCTCGAAGGTGTGGTCCGGGCGGCCGGACCAGTAGGCCGTCTGCTTGCCGTCCTGGTACCAGGCGACCAGGAGTTCGCCGTCGACCAGGCGCAGCCGGGGCCGGTTCCAGTTCTCCGTCAGCTTGGGCAGACGCAGGGTGTGGTCCAGCAGGACGCCCTCGGGGCCGACCACGACGGCGCGGTCCAGGCGGGCGAGGATCAGGTACGGCCAGGCGTCCTCGACGATCAGGCCGGTCAGGCCCTTGGTGCGCAGGCCCGGGGCGGTGGTCGGCGGGGCGTCGGCGGCGGGCGGGTCGGCGAGCTTGGCGAGCGCGTCCTCCAGGGCGGGCCAGCCGAGTTCGTCCAGGATGCCGGCCCCGAGGGCCCGGGCGAGCAGGCCGCTGACGTCGAGTGCGGCGATCTTCTCGGCGACGGCCGGGGCGACCGTGCGGATGGCGGTGCGGTGCTGGCTCAGCGAGCGGACCAGGTCGGCGGCGCCGGCCAGACCGCGGGCGGCGGCGACCTCCTCGGCGCGGGCCTCGGCCCACTCCGCGAACAGCTCGTCGAGCAGCGGCCGGACGGACACCTGGCGCTCGACGGCCGTCTCCCAGGCGGGCGGCGTGGCGCGGCGCAGCAGCGGCCGGAAGCGGGCGTCGGCGGCGACGGCGTCGAGGCCGGCGCTGTCGGGGCCGCACTGGCCGACCCAGTCCCGCAGGTCGAAGCCGAGGCCGGCCGGCGGGTCGGCCACGGGGATGCCCTCGGCGAGCAGGAGCTCCAGCAGGTCGAGTCGGGTGTGGCTGGCGCGGATGCCGGTGAAGAGGTCGACCGGGACGGCGTCGGCGCGCAGCCGCTCGACCATCCGGCCGGCCAGGGCGAGGGTGGCGGGGCAGCTGGGCCGGCTGCGCCAGCCGCGGCCGAGGTGGTCGCACCAGCGCCGGAGCCAGGCGGCGGCGGGCTCGGCGCCCTCGGCGCGGGGGCCGGTGAGCACGCTCTCGGCGCCGGTCTCGGCGAGGACCGCCAGCCAGGCGGTGTCGTGCGGGGCGGGGTCGGAGCCGGAGGCGGCCGGGTCGGGCAGCAGCTCCAGCAGGCGGGTGCGGACCTCGGCGTCGCGGGTGCCCAGCTCGACCAGCGCGCCGTGCCAGGACTTCCAGAACGCGGCGGGCGCCCGGTTGACCGCCGGGGAGTCCAGCAGCTCGGCGAGCAGCGCCTGTTCGTGCTCGACGCGGTCCAGTCCGGCGGCCCGGACCAGTGCGCGGGCGTCCTCGGCGACCCCGGCGTAGGGGGCCATGCCGGCCGCGGAGCGCTCGGTGCACAGCTGGCGGAAGCGCTGCCAGGCGGTCGCCGGGTCGAGCCGCTGGGCGAGCTCCTTGACGTACTGGCGCAGCGACTTGACGGTGAGCGCGCCGGCCAGGGCGAACTCCAGGAAGACGGCGCGCAGCCGCTCCTCGTCCACCGTCAGGCCGTGGGTGCGCTCGGCCTCGCGGGCCTTGCCGAACCAGGCGGCGGCGTAGGTCTGGTTGCCGTGGTCCAGGAAGATCCGGCCGACCTCCTCGCAGAAGGTGGGCAGGAAGTGCGGGACGGCGCGGCCGAGGCGGGTGGCGAGCGCGTCGAAGCCGTCCTTGGCGGCGCCGGGCTTGGAGGCGGCCTGGCGGGCCAGCCGCTCCATCTCCTTGACCAGGGCGAGCGCGTGGTGACCGTTGGCCGGGTCGTGGACCAGCGCCCAGGCGGGGAAGCCGAGCGCCTCCTGGCGGACCTGGCCGACCTCGGCGGGCTCGGCGTCGGGCGCCAGGCCGAGGAAGTCGAGGGCGAGGTCCTCGGCCCCGCCGAGCGCGCCGGGGACCAGTCGGACGATCCGGCGGCCGTCGAGCGCGGGGTGGGTGTAGCTGCGGGCGGTGAGCACGTCGGCGGCGCTGTCGGGGCGGCCGGCGCCGGCCAGGGTGCCGGCCGGCAGCACGGCGCCGGCGTCGAGCAGGGCCTCCGGCGTGGCGGGCGTGGCCGTGGTGGTGGTGGCGTCGGTGTGCGAGCCGGTGGCGGTCATGCGGCGTCCTCCCCTTCGAGCGTGCGGCCGGCGTACAGGGCGGCGGCCATCCGCATGCCCTCGGACCAGGCGACCGGTCCGACCTCGGTGAGCGGCAGGGCCCGGCCGTCGGCGCCCGCCCAGGTGAGTGCTCCGGTCTCGCACTCGTCGTAGTCGTAGTAGTCGCCGACCCACACCCGGGCCTCGACGGTGCGCCCGCCCTCGGTGATCGACTGGACGGCGGAGCCGCCGCGGACCCGGCAGCCGAGCCGGTTGCAGCGGCCGACCAGCTCGCGCAGCTCGCGGTAGCGGCCGCCGGCGTAGGTGGTGACCTCGGTGCCGCCCGGCAGCTCCGCCGGCCGTTGCCAGACCTCGCGGTACAGCTGCTGGACGCGCTGGGAGACGCCGAGCTCGACGGCGAACTCGCGCAGTTCGTCGAGGTCTTCGAGGAGGACCGGGTGGGGTATCAGGACCTCGCCGTCGGTGAGGCGGACGGTGTCGCCGTCCAGGTCGACCAGACCGAGGCCGCGCTCGGCGTCCGCGCCGCGCAGGAAGCCGGCGACCGAGCCGTCCGCGCCGGTGACCACCAGGTCGCGCAGCACGGCCTGCCAGGCCTCGTCCGGCCACACCGCGGTGATCACCGCGGCGGGCACCGGCAGCGAGCGCACCATCCAGCGCTCGACGTCCTCCTGGCAGCTCCGCTCGTGCGCGGACAGCCACTCGGCGAGCTGCCTGAGCTGGGTGACCACCGGGTCGTCACCGAGCTTCGACGGAACGGACTTGAGCTCGCGGCCCGCAGCGTTGCGGCACACCACCCTGCCCTCCCCGTCGAGCGTGACGCGGTACCCTCCCGCGCCCGTCTCCACCCATGCCACGGCCGTACTCCTCCCACCCGGGGAGCACCCGGGAACCACGTCGAGATCGCCTGCTGACCAGCGATGCGAGGAACGTAGCGAGGCCCACTGACAACGCGACGGGCGGGGGCCGGTGGTCGATGGCCGGCGGGGCTCAAACCCCTCGAACGAGTGAACGAACTCGCTCGGATCCCGACTCCGGCACGGCCCGGGACACCGGCACGGCCCGGGACCCAGGCACGGCTCAGGCTGCAGGCACGACTCAGGACGCAGGCACGGCCCAGGACGCAGGCACGGCTCGCGACCCAGGCCGACTCAGGACCCAGGCACGCCGAGCCGCAGGATGCGGTCGTCACCCGGGCGCGGGTCGCCGCGGCCGTCCGTGTTGCCGGTGGCGAGCAGCAGCGTGCCGTCCCGGTCGGTGACGACCGTGCGCAGCCGTCCGTATGCGCCGTCGAGGTAGGACTGCGGGCTGCCTGCCAGGTGGTCACCCGCGATCGGGACGTACCAGAGCCGGGTGCCGCGCAGGGCGGCCATCCACAGGGCGCCGCCGGCGTACGCGAGCCCGCTCGGGGAAGCGTCGGCGGGGTGCCACTGGGCGACGGGGTCGAGGAATCCGGGGCGGTGGCCGGACCCCTCGACGGTGGGCCAGCCGTAGTTGCCGCCGGGCCGGATCAGGTTGAGTTCGTCCCAGGTGTCCTCGCCGAACTCGCTGGCCCAGAGCTGCCCTTCGCCGTCCCAGGCGAGACCCTGCACGTTGCGGTGGCCGTAGGAGTAGACCGGCGACCCGGGAAAGGGGTTGCCCGGGGCGGGGGCGCCGTCGGGGGTGAGCCGGAGGATCTTTCCGCCGAGCGAGCCCTTGTCCTGGGCGAGTTCGGGGTCGCTGCTGTCACCGGTGGTGACGTAGAGCATGCCGTCCGGGCCGAAGGCGATCCGGCCGCCGTTGTGCCGGGGGCCGTGCGGGATTCCGCTCAACACGTCGACCGGTGCTTCGAGTCGGGAGCCGGCGGGCCGCTCCGGGTGGTAGCCGATGCGCACGACGCGGTTGTCCCCGGCGGTGCTGAGGTAGGCGTAGACCAGGTGGTCGTCGGCGAAGGACGGGGAGAGGGCGAGGCCGAGCAGACCGCCCTCCCCGCCGGCCGTGACGCCGGGTACGACACCCTCCTCGCTCGTCGTGCCGCCGGTCGCGGCGACCCGCACGATCCGCGCGGTGTCCCGTTCCGAGACCAGCAGGTCCCCGTCGGGCAACACGGCCACGCCCCAGGGGACGGCCAAGCCCTCCGCGAGGGTGGCCCGCACCACCGGCCCGGCGGACGCCGGGGCGGAAGCGGTGGCGGAGGAGGCGGAGCCGCGGACGGGAGCGGAGGAGCAGGCGGCGGGCAGGAGCAGTGCGCCCAGCAGCAGGACGGCGAGACGACGACAGCGCACCGGGGACCTCTCGGCGGACGGGGTGCCCAGCACACCACATCCGCCCACGCTTGCCCCGCTGCCCCGCCGCCCGGCCCGCCCTCGGACCACCACCCCCACCGCCTGGCCCGCCCTCGGACCACCACTCCCGCCGCCCGGCCCGCCCTCGGACCACCACCCCGCCCCCTGGCCCGCCTTCAGACCGCCGGCGCCCGGGGCACGATGACCGGCGCGCCGTCGCCCGGCGCCGTGAGGACGTGGCTGTCGATGTCGTAGAGCGCCCGCACCAGCGGCGCGTCCACCACCTCGCGCGGCGGTCCGCAGGCCACCACCGCGCCGTCCCGCAGGGCGACCAGCAGGTCCGCGTAGCGGGCCGCCCCCGCGAGGTCGTGCAGCACCATGACCACGGTCCGGCCGCCCGCGGCGACCTGGCGCACGAGTTCCAGCACCTCGACCGCGTGCCCGAGGTCGAGCGCGCTGGTCGGCTCGTCGAGCAGGACGACCGGGGTGTCCTGGGCGAGCACCATGGCGAGCCAGCAGCGCTGGCGCTGGCCGCCCGAGAGGCGGTCGAGGCGGCGCTCGGCGAGGTCCTCGACGCCGGTGGCGCGCAGGGCCTCGGCGGTGAGCCGTTCGTCGTCCGCCGACCACTGGCGGAACAGGCCCTGGTGCGGGTGGCGGCCGTAGCGGACGAGCCCGGCGACGGTGACCGCCTCCGGTGCCTGCGGGCTCTGCGGCAGAAGGGCGATCCGGTGGGCGGCCTGCCGCGGCCGCAGCCGCCAGACGTCCTCGCCGCCGACCAGGACCCGCCCGCCGTCCGGGCGGTGCAGCCGGGCGACGGCCCGCAGCAGGGTGGACTTGCCGCAGCCGTTCGGCCCGACCACCGCCACCACCTTCCCGGTCGGGACGGTGAGGTCGACCCCGCCGAGCACGGGGCGGCCCGGGCCGTAGCCGGCGGTGAGCCCCTCGATCGTCAACTCCACAGCGTCAACTCCCCTGTGTCCCCTCCATGGCGGCTCCCCGGTCCGGTGCGCGCTCAGTTGCCGCCGAGCGCCTTGCCGATGTCCCCGATGACGGCGTCGGCGGCGAGCGGGCCGCCCCGGGTGGACCAGACCGAGCCGTCCACCGTCACGACGTGGTTGTTCTTCACGGCGTTCAGTTCCTGGTAGGCGGGCTTGGACTGGACGTCCTTGAGCGCGGACTTGCCGTCGTCGGTGAGGGTGGACAGGAACAGCCAGTCGCCGTCGATCTCGGAGAGCTTCTCCAGGCTGAGCGCCGGGCTGTGCGCGTTGCCGTCCTTGTCCTGCGCGGCCGGGCGGGTGAGGCCCATGTCGAGCGCGACGCCGCTCGCGAACTGCTTCTTCTCCATCCAGCTCGGGCCGGTGGGGTTCCAGCGGACGATGGAGACGGCGGCGCCCTTGTTCCGGGTGAGTTCCCCGCCGGCCTTGACGGCCTTGGCCTCGTAGTCGCCGATCACCTTGTTGGCCTGGTCGAGCTTGTTGACGGCGTTGCCGATGCCCCGGAAGGCGAGCTTCCAGTCGTCGGTGGGCGCCATGGTGACCAGGGTGGCCGGGGTGATCTCGCGCAGCTGCTTGAGCACCTGCTCGTCCTGCATGTCACCGGCCAGGATGAGGTCGGGCTTGGCGGCGATCACCTTGTCCATCACCGGCTGCAGCAGGTTGCCGACCACCGGCACGCCCTGGACCTTGTCCTTCAGGTACGCGGGCGGCTCGTTGAGGCCCTGGCCGTTGGTGATGCCGGCCGGCTTGACGCCGAGGGCGAGCACCGCGTCCAGGTCCTCCTGGGTGAGCGTGACGATCCGCTTGGGCTCGGCGGGGACCTCGACGGCCTTGCCGGTGGCGTCCTTGACGGTCCGCTTGCCGCCGTTGCCGCCGCCCGCGGCGTCCGCCGCCGGGGAGGAGGCGGCGGCGGAGGAGGAGCCGGAGGTGCCCGAGGAGCCGCAGCCCGTGAGCAGCAGGGCGGCCGCCCCGGTGACGGCCAGCGCCTGGGCCGCGCGGTGGCGGACGGGGCTGAGCGGGCGACGGGCGAACGGCATGGGTGCCTCCGGGCAATAGTGGTACGGGAGTTGAGCGACGTGCGGGCAGCCCGACAGGACGGAGGTGCCCTGCCGGGCGCCCTGCGGGGCGACTCGGCCATTAGGTTAGCCTTACCTTATGACATTGTCGCAAGCGGGCGCCCACGAAGCGTCCCCCGCCGCCGCGCCGGACACGTCGCCGACGGGGGAGCCACACCGCTCCGAACCGCACCGGCCCGAGCCGAACCGGCCCGAGCCGAACCGGTCCGGGCCCCGCCGGTCCGGATCCGACCGACCCGGGTCCGACCGGGCCGAGCCCCGGCGCCCCGCCTGGCCGGTCATCGTCGGGGCGCTGGCGCTCCTGCTCGCGCTGGCCGCACTGTCCCTGTCGATCGGCGCCGGCGAGGTCGGCCCCGGACGGGTGCTGGACTACCTGCTGAACCGCGACGGCGCCCGCGCCGACGGCCGACTCGCCCTGGTCGTCGGCGACCTGCGACTCCCCCGCACCGTCACCGCCCTGCTGGTCGGCGCCGCGCTCGGCGTCGCCGGGGCGCAACTGCAGTCCGTCACCCGCAACCCGCTCGCCGAGACCGGACTGCTCGGCGTCAACGCCGGCGCCTCCCTCGGCGTCGTGCTCGGCATCGCCGTGCTCGGCGTGCAGACCTCCTACGGGTACCTCGCCTTCGCCTTCGGCGGCGCCGTGCTCGCCAGCACCCTGGTGCTGCTGATCGCGGGCAGCCGCGGCGGCGGATCGCCGATGCGGCTGGTCCTGGGCGGCTCGGCGGTCGGCGCGACCTTCGGCGGCCTCACCGGTGTGCTGATCGTCAACTCCCCCGAGGCGTACGACCGTTACCGGGTGTGGGTGCTCGGCTCGCTGTCCGGGGTGGAGGGCTGGACCACCCTGCGCCAGCTCGCCCCCGTCCTCGGCGCCGGCTTCCTGCTCGCCCTGCTCACCACCCGGCCGCTCACCGCGCTGGCCCTCGGCGACGACCTCGCCCGCGGCCTCGGCCACCGGCCCGGCGCCACCCGCGCGGCGGTCGCCGCCGCCGTCACCCTGCTCACCGCCTCGGCCGTCGCCCTGGCCGGGCCGATCTCCTTCCTCGGACTGCTCGCCGGATTCCTCGCCCGGGCCGTCGCCGGGCCCCGGGTCGGCCGACTGACGCTGCTGGCCGGCCTGTTCGGCGCCGCCGTGCTCACCGGCGCCGACGTGCTGGCCCGGGTGGTGGCCCGGCCGTTCGAGGCGCCGGTGTCGGTGATCGTCGCCCTCGTCGGTGCCCCGGCGCTGATCGCCATCGTCCGCTCCCGGCGCGCCGCCGCCCTCGCCATGACCGACCCGGCCGAGGCCGCCGCCCCGCCCGTACGGCACGCCGAACCTCCCGCCCCGAAGCCGGACACGACGCTGCGGTACGGCAGTTGGTCGCTGCTGATCCCCCGCCGGGCCCTGGCCGCCTCGCTCGGCCTCGCCGCGGCGCTGCTCGGCGCCGTCGTGGTCTCCGCGCACGCCGGGCAGAGCGAACTCGACCTCGGCCGCACCTTCCAGGCCGTGTTCGGCTACGGCGACCGCCTCGACGTCCTGCTGGTGCAGAAGTTCCGGGTCGGCCGGATCGTCGCCGGGCTCGCCGCCGGGGCCGCGCTCGGCCTGGCCGGCTGCCTCACCCAGACCCTCGCCCGCAACCGCCTCGCCACCCCCGAACTCCTCGGCGTCAACGACGGCGCCACGGCCGCCGTGCTGGTCTCCGCCACCGCCTCGGGCACCTTCGGTGCCTGGTGGGCCGGGCCGCTCGGCGCGCTCGCCGCCGTCCTGGTCGTCACCCTGGTCTCCGGCGGGCTCGGCGCCCGCGGCTACCGGGTGCTGGTCGTCGGGCTCGCCATGTCCGCGCTCGCCTCCGCGGTGATCCAGGTCGCGCTCGCCCGCCGCTCGCTCAACTCCGCCGGCTCGCTGTACGTCTGGACCTCCGGCAGCCTCAACGGCCGGGACTACGCCATCGCCACGCCCGTCCTGATCGGGCTCGCGGTGCTGGTGCCGCTCGCCCTGGCGGCGGCCCGGCGGCTCGCCGTGCTGCGCTTCGACGACAACGTCGCCTCCGCGCTCGGCGTCGACCCCGGCCGTGTCCGGCTGGCCTGCCTGCTGCTGGCCGTGGCACTGGCCGGGCTGGCGGTCGGCGTCTGCGGACCGGTCGGCTTCGTGGCACTGGCCGCGCCGGTGATCGCCGGACGCCTGGCCGGGCCCGCCCGCGTCCCCGTCCTCGGCTCGGCGCTGACCGGCGCCCTGCTCGTCGTCCTCGCGGACACCCTGGGACGCGTGCTGATCGGCGGGGTCGAGATCCCCGTCGGCATCGTCACCACCGTCCTCGGCGGCCCCTTCCTGCTCTGGGTGCTGCTCGGCCGCAACGGCCGCACCGCGTAAGCCTCTTCGCAAGCCTCTTCAGGAGACCACGACCATGGAAACCCCTCCCCTCGTCGCACCCGACCCGCACGACCCCGCCCACCGCCTGGTCACCTTCACCCACCGGGACGACGAGTGCGACGGCGTCCTCGCGCTGCTGCACACCGTGACCGACAAGGACCGCCACGACGGCGACCTCACGCCGCACTTGATGGCACGCCGGGACGACGGAACGTGGTCGATCACCTACCGGCTGCGCGCCGACCACCGGGCCTCCTACCAGCTCTACCCGTTCCGCGGCGACGCCCCCGGCACGACCCGCTCCGACTGGCTGCGCGTCCTCGACCACGCCCGCCCGGACCCGTACGACACCGAACCCCGGCTGCCCGCCCGCGACGGCCGCCACCCCGCCTCGGTGCTCAGCCTGCCCGACGCGCCGCCGCAGCCGTACGTCCGGCGGCGCCAGGGCGTGCCGCGCGGCCGCACCGTGCCGCACACCGTCGCCGGGCGGCGGGTGGACGTCCACCTGCCGGCGGAGCACGGGGACGGCCCCCACCCGGTCGTCGTGCTGCTGGACGGCGAGATGTGGGGCGAGGTGCTGTCCGTCGGCGACACGCTGGACAACCTGGCCGCCGCCGGCGCGATCCCGCCCGTCGTGGCCCTGCTCGTCCACACCATGGGCCCCGAACGGCCCGCCGACCTCAGCTGCAACCCGGCCTTCGTCGACCTGCTCGCCGACCGCCTCCTCCCCTGGGCCGCAACGGAGTTCGGCGCGACCACCGACCCGGCCGGCACCGTGATCGCGGGCCAGAGCGCGGGCGGGCTCACCGCCGCCTACGCCGCCTACCGCCGGCCGGACCGCTTCGGCAACGCACTCTCCCAGTCCGGCTCCTTCTGGTGGCCGGACGAGACGGAGTTCGACGAGGGCAGCGAGTGGCTGACCCGGCAGTTCGCCACCGGGGAACGCCGCGCGGCCCGCTTCTACGTCGAGGTCGGGCTGCAGGAGTGGATGCTGCTCACCCAGAACCGACACCTGCGGGACGTGCTGCGGGCGCGCGGCTACGACCTCGCCTACCGCGAGTTCAACGGCGGTCACGACTACGCCTGTTGGCGCGGCGGACTCGCGGACGGGCTGGCGCACCTGCTGGGGAACGGCACGCCGCCCGGGACGGCGACGTAGCACGGAGGGGGCCTGGTCGCCCGGCGGCCGGGCCCCTGCGCTCGGGCTCCGGCGTTCGGGGGCCCGAATGCCGGAGCCGCGCAGCGGCGGGTGCCGTCAGTCCCGGTACGGGACGAGCCGGGACAGGTCCAGCTCGAAGGCGAACGGCTCGGGGATGCGGAGGGTCTCGCCGAACTCCCGTTCCGTCCTGGTGTGGTAGCGGTCGCGGTTCGGCTCGGAGAACAGCGTCACGGTCTTCTGCCGCGGGTCCACGATCAGGTAGAGCGGGAAGCCCATCCGCGGGTAGTCGCGGACCTTGCCGGTCCAGTCGTTCTCGGGGTTGGACGGCGAGACGATCTCGACGGCGATCAGCGCCAGTTCGGCGGGGACCTCGCGGCCCAGCTCGATGACGTCCTCGGGCAGGTAGGTGAGGTCGGGGTTCCGGACTGAGCCGACCTCGGGCGAGGAGAGGTCGCTGTTCCCGGTCGGGAAGTAGCCGGACGGGCAGTGCGCCTCGAACTGGCGCTGGACGATCGCGAGGTCGAACTGGTGGATCGGGGACGGCGGTGCCTGGATGACGACGGTGTCGCCGGACAGCTCGGCCTTGAAGCCGTCCGGGAGGGCGCGGCGGGCCTCTTCGAGCAGGTGGTGGCGATCGGGATCCATGCGCTCTCCTCCGGTGCTCCGGCCACCGTACGGCAGCCGGAGCACGCGGAGCGGGATCCGCGCGGCGCTCAGTCCTCCGGGGGCGGGCCCGGGGCCTCGGCCGGGAGGCGAGCGGCGAGGAGGGCTCCGGCGGCGACCAGCAGGGCCGTCAGGAGGAGGGCGAGCCGGTAGGGGGTGGTGCCGGAGTCGGCGGGCAGGGCGCCGATGAGGGCGGCGGCGGCGCCGATGCCGAGGGCACCGCCGAGGGTGCGGAGGATGGTGAACAGGCCCATCGCCCGGCCCATCGCGGGCGGCGGGACGTCGGCGAAGCCGGCGATCTGGACGGTGAGGACGGCGGTGCCGAGGATCAGGCCGACGCCGAACATCAGGGCCCGGACCAGCCACGGGTCCTCCGCGAAGCCGAGTGCGGCGAGCACCGCCGCGGCCGGCAGCAGCCCCGGCAGGGCGAGCCGGCGCGGCCCGAGGCGGGGCAGCAGGCGGTCGACCACCTGGGAGGCGGCCATCAGGCCGATCGCCTCCGGGAAGACGCTGAGCCCGGCGTCGAGGGCGGAGGCGCCGAGGGCCGCCTGGTAGAGCAGCGGCAGGGCGAAGAGCGCGCCCATCAGCCCGGCCGAGGTGAGCAGGGCCAGTGAGCTCGCCGCCCCGAAGGTCCGGTCGGCGAGCAGCCGCAGGTCCACCAGCGGTTCGTCCGTGCGGAGTTGGTGCCGCACGGCAACGCCGAGCAGGACCAGGCCCGTCACCCCGCTGAGGGCGACGCCCGGGGAGGACCAGCCGTGCGCCGGGCCGAAGCCGAGGGCGTAGGTGAGCAGGCCGAGACCGGGGGTGGCGAGCAGGAAACCGGTGGTGTCGAAACGGCCGGTCGGGGGTTCCTCGGCTGCCCGCAGGCCGAACAGGCCGGTCGCGACGGCCGCGGCCCCGATCGGCACGTTGACCAGGAACAGCCAGTGCCAGGAGAGGTGTTCGGTGAGGAAGCCCCCGAGCGGCGGGCCGAGGGCGGGCATCAGCGCGGTCGGGACGATCAGGATCCGGCCGAGGCCCGCCCGTTCGTGCGGGGCGAAGGCCCGGAACAGCAGGGTCATCCCGACCGGGGTGAGCAGACCGCCCGCCACGCCCTGGACCGCCCGTGCGGCGGCCAGCGGGCCGAGCCCGGGGGCGGCGGCGCACAGCGCGGAGGCGAGGGTGAAGGCGGCGAGCGCGCCGAGGAAGACCCGCTTCACGCCGTACCGGTCGCCGAGCCAGCCGGCCACCGGCAGGCCGAGGGCGAGGCCGACCAGGAAGGCGGTCTCGACGGCGTTGGCCGCCGAGACCGGGCGGCCGAAGTCCTCGGCGATGCTGAACAGCGCGGGGTTGACGATGGTCGAGTCCAGGCCGTTCATGCACATCGCGGCCGTGTAGACGACGACCACCGCGGCGCGCCCCCTGAGCAGGGGACGCGCCGGGCCCCGGGCACCGGGTGCCCCGGGAGGGGCCTCGGCGGCGGCGTCGGCGGCGGCCCCGGGAGCGGCGTCGGCGGCGGCCCCGGGAGCGGCGTCGGGCGCGGCCCCCGGAGCGGCGTCGGGAGGAGTCACAGGGCGGTCCAGTGCGCGGTGATCCACTCCAGGGCGGCGGCCCGCTCGCACGGGCCGTGGGCGACGCTCCAGCCCGCCGGGACGGCGGCGAAGGCGGGCCAGAGGGAGTGCTGCCCCTCGGGGTTGACGAGCGCCAGGAACTCGCCTTCGGCGTCGAAGGGGTTGACGGGTGCGTCACTCATCGGAGGTCTTCTCCAGGTGGTCGGCGATCACGCTCGCGATGTGCGCGATCGGGGCGGGCAGGGTCATGTCCTTGTGGGAGCAGGCCACGTCGGTGTCGGCGATCCGGC
Organism: Kitasatospora sp. NPDC085464; assembly: GCF_044541955.1. NCBI lineage: Bacteria > Bacillati > Actinomycetota > Actinomycetes > Kitasatosporales > Streptomycetaceae > Kitasatospora > Kitasatospora sp. NPDC085464. The sequence goes on along the minus strand of NZ_JBITTM010000011.1, from coordinate 138,025 downwards.
CGGTCACGTACGGGGCCCACAGCTCGGGCACCAGGGCGTCGTCGATGGTGTCGACGGTGGCGCGGAAGAACAGCACGTCGCCGTCGTAGCGCCGGTGGTCGTAGCCGCGCACCAGGTGGTTGGTGTTGAGGTAGATCCGGTTGAGCGCGGCCACGGTGGCGTCGTCGAGGCCTGCGAGCGGGCTGCCCTCGCGGCGCAACAGCTCGGTGACGGCGTCGAGTTCGAGCGGTCGGCCGTCGAGGTCCGCGGGGCCGAAGCCGCCCATGGTGAGCAGTGCTTCGAGGGCCTCGGCCTGGTCGGGCACGGGCAGCTCGCGGAAGCCCTCGGCCGGGTAGGCGTCCAGGATGGCCAGCAGCTCGACGTCCTGGCCGAGTTCCTGGAGCCGGACCGCCACGGCGTGCGCGATGATCCCGCCGGTGGACCAGCCGAGCAGTCGGTACGGTCCTTCCGGCTGGACCTCGCGCAGCCGGTCGACGTAGTGCGCGGCGAGCTCCTCCATCGTGCCGGGCAGCGGTTCGGCGGCGGTGGCGGCGCCGACGCCCTGGGCCTGGAGGCCGTAGATCGGGATGTCGCCGGGCAGGTGGCGGATCAGGCCGGTGTAGCACCAGCTGAGGCCGCCGGCCGGGTGGACGGCGAACAGCGGGCGCTGCCGTCCGGGGGCGGCGGGCCGCAGCGGGAGCAGGACGTCCAGCGCGTCGGTCGACTCGGCGCCGGCCGCGAGCGAGGCGTCGAGAGCGGCCGGTGTGGGGGCCTGGAAGAGCGTGCCGATGCCGACCTCCAGCCCGAGCACCTCGCGGATCCGCCCGGCGAGGCGCACCACCAGCAGGGAGTGCCCGCCGAGGGCGAAGAAGTCGTCCTCGACGCCGACCGCGGCCACGCCCAGCACCTCGGCGAAGAGCTCGCACAGCTGCTGCTCGCGCAGGGTGCGCGGCGGCCGGCCGGCGCCCGCGGACGGCGCCCCGGGGGCGGGCAGGGCGCGGCGGTCGAGCTTGCCGTTGGCGGTCAGCGGCAGGCGGTCGAGCAGGACGACGGCGGACGGCACCATGTGGACGGGCAGTTCGGCGGCGGCGTGGGCCCGCAGCTCCTCCGGCTGCGGAGCGCCGTCCGCCTCGCCGCCGGCCACCGCGTAGGCGACCAGCCGCTTGTCCCCCGGCGTGTCCTCACGGACCACGACGGCGGCGTCGGCGACGGCCGGGTGGGCGGCCAGCACCGCCTCGATCTCGCCGAGTTCGATCCGGAAGCCGCGCAGCTTGACCTGCTGGTCGGCGCGGCCGAAGTACTCCAGGACGCCGTCGGCGCGGCGGCGGGCGAGGTCCCCGGACCGGTACATCCGGGTGCCGCGCTCGCCGAAGAGCTCGGCGTACGGGTCGGCGACGAAGCGGGTGGCGGTGAGCTCGGGGCGGCCGAGGTAGCCGCGGGCGAGGCCCGCCCCGGCGACGTACATCTCGCCGGTGACGCCGGGCGGGACGGGCTGCAGGTGCCCGTCGAGGACGTAGACGCGCAGGTCGGGGATGTTGACGCCGATGGTGCTGCTGCTTCCGGCGGCGGCGCTCGCCCGGTCGAGGGCGATGTGGGAGACGTGCACGGTGGTCTCGGTGATGCCGTACATGTTGACCAGCGTCGGCGCGTCCTCGGCGTGCCGGGAGTACCAGTCGTCCAGGCGGGCGAGCTCCAGGGCCTCACCGCCGAACACCACGTAGCGCAGGGCGAGTTCGCTGCCGGGGCGGTCCCGGTCGGCGGCGCTCAGCTGGTAGAACGCGGACGGCGTCTGGTTGAGCACGGTGACGCGTTCGCGGGCGAGCAGGTCGAGGAAGGCGGCCGGGTCGCGGCTGACCAGGTGCGGGACGACGACCAGCCGGCCGCCGTGCAGCAGGGCGCCCCACAGCTCCCAGACGGAGAAGTCGAAGGCGTAGGAGTGGAACAGCGTCCAGACGTCCTCGGCGCCGAAGCCGAACCAGTGGTCGGTGGCGCCGAACAGCCGGACGACGTTGTGGTGGGTGACGGGCACGCCCTTGGGACGACCGGTGGAACCGGAGGTGTAGATGACGTACGCGGTGTCGTCGGCGCGCAGCGGGCGGGTGCGCTCGTGCCGGCCCAGCGGGACGGCGGGGTACCGCTCGGCCTCCGGTCCGTCGACGAGGATCTGCGGCACCTCGTGGGCGGGCAGCCGGGGCGCGGTGGCGCGGTCGGTGAGCAGGGCGGCGGGGGTGGCGTCGGCCAGCATGTAGGCGAGCCGGTCGGCCGGGTAGTCGGGGTCGAGCGGCAGGTAGGCGGCACCGGACTTGGTCACCGCCAGCAGGGCGACGACGAGTTCGACCGAGCGCGGCAGGGCGAGGGCGACGATGGTGCCGGGGCCGATGCCCTGGGCGGCCAGCAGGCGGGCCAACCGGTCGGCGCGGGCGCCGAGTTCGGTGTAGTCGAGCCGGTGCCCCTGGTAACTCACGGCGATGGCCGTCGGGTTGGCCTCGGCCGCCGCTTCGAATAGCTCGGGCAGCGTGGCGCCGGGAGCCGCGCCGGCCCGGCCCGCCGGCGCCGGGGCGGTGTTCCACTCCACCAGGGCGCGCAGCCGCTCCTCCTCACTGATCAGCGGGAGCCCGCCGATCGGGGTGTCGGGCGCGGTGGCGGCGGCGGTGAGCAACCGGGCCAGGCGCTCCCCGAGCGCGGCCACCGTGGCGGCGTCGAAGAGGTCGGTGCGGTACTCCAGGAAGCCGCCGATGCCGCCACCGGGCAGTTCGCCGGCGTTGAGGGTGAGGTCGAACTTGGCGGTGCCGCTGGGCACGGCGGCGATCTCGGCGGTGAGGCCGCCGCCCAGGTCGATGGGCTCGTCGGGGCGGCTCTGCCAGGCGAGCATCACCTGGAACAGCGGGTGGCGGGCGAGTGAGCGCGCCGGGTTGAGCTCCTCGACGAGGCGGTCGAAGGGCAGGTCGGCGTGCTCGTGGGCGTCGAGGGCGGCGGCGCGCACGCGCGCCAGCAGCTCGCGGAAGGTCGGGTCGCCCGACGTCGGGGTGCGCAGCACCACGGAGTTGACGAAGTAGCCGACCAGGTCCGCGGTTCCGTCGTCCTCGCGGCCGGCCACCGGGGTGCCGATGGGAATGTCGGTGCCGCAGCCGTGCCGGGTGAGCAGGGCGGCGAGCCCGGCCTGGACGGCCATGAAGACCGTGCTGTCGGCGGCCCGGGCCATGGCGGCGAGGGCGGTGTGCGCCTCCGCGCCGAGGGCGAAGGGCACGGTGGCGCCGCGGTGGTCGGCGACGGCCGGGCGGGGGCGGTCGGTGGGCAGCTCCAGCTGGTCGGGCAGCCCGGCGAGCGCGGTGCGCCAGTACTCCGCCTGCCGGACGGCGAGCGGGCTGGGCGCGTCGGCGGTGCCGAGGCGCTGCCGCTGCCAGGCCGCGTGGTCGGCGAACTGGACTTCGAGCGGCGGCAGTTCGGGGTCGTCTCCGGCGAGCCGGGCGGCGTAGGCGGCGGCGAGGTCGCGGATCAGCGGGGTGGTGGAGGCGCCGTCGCCGGCGATGTGGTGGAGCAGCAGGAGCAGGGTGTGCTCGGTCGCCCCGGCGGAGAACAGCGTGGCCCGCAGCGGCGGTTCGGCGGCCAGGTCGAAGGCGTACCCGACGGCCTCGGCCAAGTCCCCGGAACCGTCGTGCAGTTCGATGGGCTCGGCGGGCAGGATCCGCTGGTACGGCGTGCTGTCCGGCTCCTCGCCGTAGACGGTGCGCAGGACCTCGTGCCGGGCGACGAGGTCGCCGAGGGCGCGGGTGAGCACGGGCCGGTCGAGCGGGCCGGTGAGGGTGAGCACGAGCGGGATGTTGTAGGTGGGGCTGGGGCCTTCGAGCCGGTGCAGGAACCAGAGTCCACGCTGGGCGGGCGAGAGCGGCATCCGCTCGGTGCGCGGGACGGGCACGAGGGCGGGGCCGGGGGCACGGCCCGGTCGGGGGGCGCCGCGGCGGCTGGCGGCGACCTCGGTCGGGATGGCCCCGTGGGTATCGGCGTCGTCCTGGGCGGTTCGCTCGGCGAGCAGGGCGGCCAGGCCGGCCGGGGTCGGGTGGCGGAACACGTCGGCGAATCCGACCGGCGTGGCGAAGGTCTCGCGCAGCCGGGCGGCGAGTCGGCCGGCGAGCAGCGAGTGGCCGCCGAGGTCGAAGAAGGAGGCCTCCCGGCCGGCGGCCCGCGGCAGGTCGAGGACGTCGGCGAACAGGCCGCAGACCAGCTCCTCCTGCGGTGTGGCCGCGGCGGTGCCCTCGGTCTCCGCAGCCGGCTCGGGCAGGGCCCGGTGGTCGAGCTTGTCGTGGGCGGTGCGCGGCAGTTCGTCCAGCAGCAGCACGGCCGACGGGACCATGTGCGCGGGCAGCCGGGCGGCCAGCGCGGCGCGCAGCCCGGCCGGGTCGGGGGCGCCACCGGCGGCGGGGACGGCGTAGCCGAGCAGGCGCGTGCCCTGCGGGCCGGGGCGGGCGATCACCACGGCCTGGGCGACGCCGGGCAGTTCGGCGAGGACCGCGGCGATCTCGCCCGGCTCGACGCGGAAGCCGCGGATCTTCACCTGGTCGTCGGCGCGGCCGAGGAACTCCAGGGTGCTTCCCCCGGCCTCCGACCGGGGGGACCCCCCTGAGCGGCGGCGGGCGAGGTCGCCGGTGCGGTACATCCGGCTGCCGGGCGGACCGAAGGGGTCGGCGAGGAAGCGTTCGGCGGTGAGGTCGGGGCGGCCGAGGTAGCCGAGGGCCAAGCAGGCGCCGGCGACGTACAGTTCGCCGGTGACACCGTCGGGCGCGGGGCGCAGCGAGCCGTCCAGGACGTAGGCGCGGGAGCCGCGCACCACCCGGCCGACCGGGGCGCCGTCCGGGCCGGGGGTCCAGGCGTAGGCGTCGACGGTGGTCTCGGTCGGGCCGTAGAGGTCGACGGGGTGCAGGCCGGGGACGGCGGTCAGGCGCTGCCAGAGGGTCGGCGGGGTGGCCTCGCCGCCGACCACCAGGACGGACGGGCGGTGCCGGCCCTCGTCCAGGATCCCTTCGGCGATGAGGACTTCGAGGTAGGAGGGGGTGAGGTCGAGGTAGTCGATGCGCTCGCGGTCGAGGTGGGCGGCGAGGGCGGCCGGGTCGCGGTAGGTGGCGTCGTCCAGCACGTGGAGCTCGTGGCCGTGGACCATCCAGAGCACCGGGTCCCAGGAGGCGTCGAAGGCGAACGAGGCGCTGTGGGCGACGCGCAGGCGCTCGCGGCCGGTGCGGCGCAGCGCGGGGGCGATGTGGTCCTCGCCGAGGCCGGCGTGCAGGTTGGCCAGTGAGGCGTGGGTGACCACCACGCCCTTGGGGCGGCCGGTGGAGCCCGAGGTGTGCAGCACGTAGGCCGGGTCGGCCGGTCGGGGCGCCGGCGGGGCGTCGTCCGGCTCGCCGTCCACATCGCCGTCCGCCTCCCCCGGGCGGACCGTGGGCAGGTCGGCGGGCAGGTCGAGCGCGGCGAGGGCCTCGGCGGTGCCGACCGCGCAGACCGGACGGGCGTCGGCCAGCACGGCGGCGAGCCGCTGCCGCGGGTGGGCGAGGTCGAGGGACACGCAGGCACCGCCGGCCTTGAGGACGGCGAGCATCGCGACGAGCGTGTCCGCGCCGCGCGGCAGGGCGATCGCGACCGGCGCGCCGCCCCGAACGCCGAGCGCGGCCAGGCGGTGGGCCAGCCGGTTGGCCGCGATGTCGAGCTGCCGGTACGTCAGGGCGTCCGCGCCGCTGCGGACGGCGACGGCCTCCGGGGTGCGGGCGGCACGGGCGGCGAACAGCTCGGGCACCGTCGGCTCGGCCGGGGGTTCGGTCCGGCCCGCGGTGGCCCGGCCCAGGGCGTCCGCGTCGAGCAGGTCGATCCGGGCGATCGGGGTCTGCGGGGCGGTGAGCAGCAGGTCGGCGAGGGCGTCGAGGTAGCGCAGCAGGCCGTCGCGGTGGGCGGCGACGGAGGCGGCACCGTGGCGGGCCGGGTCGGCGTCGATGACCAGGCGCAGCGCGCCGTCCGGGCCGGGCGAGACGTTCAGGGCGAGGTCGTCCACGGGGCCGGCGGCGAGGTTGCGGACGGTGCCGGGCAGACCCGCCAGGTCGAGGTCGCCCTCGAAGGCCTTGATGTTGACCATCGGGCCGAACAGGGCGCGGCCGTCGGCGGTGCGGCCGAGGTCGCGGCGCAGGTCCTCCAGCGGGTAGCGCTGGTGGCGGCGGACGGCGCGCAGTTCGCGGACCACCCGGCGCAGCAGGGCCTCGGCGCTGTCGGCGGGGCGGACGGCGAGGCGCAGCGGCAGCACGTTGGCGGTGGCGACTGGGGTGCGCAGGGCGGCCGGGCCGCGGCGGTTGGCGAGCGGCAGGCCGAGGACGACGTCGCGGCTGCCGGAGAGGCGGTGCAGGTAGCCGGCGGTGGCGGCGAGCAGCAGCTCGGCCCAGGTGGCGCGGACGGCGCCGGCGGCACGCTCCAGGCGGTCCCGGGTGCCGGCGGGGAGGTCGGCGGTGTGGCGCAGCGGGGCCGGGCGGGGGGCGCGGGCGGGGGTGCCGGGGAGAGTGCCGGGGAGGGTGTCGGGGAGGGTGTTGGGAAGGGTCGGCGGGGTGTCGGCGCCGGCCATCCGGGCGGTCCAGTAGGCGCGGTCGGCCCGGTAGTCCTCGCCGGCACGGTAGGCGGCCTCCTCGGCGGCGGCATCGGAGAGGCGCGCGAACGGGCTCGGGGCGGGCTCGGCACCGGCGGGCTCGGCGGCGTCGGCGGCACCGGCGCGCTCGGCACCGGCGGCGACACCGGCGGCGCGGTACAGCTCGGCGACCCGGTCGCCGAGGAGGGTCAACGCGTAGGCGTCGACGGCGAGGTGGTGGATCCGCCGGTACCAGAGGCGCCGGTCGTCGGCGAGGCGGATGAGCGCGTGGGCGAACAGCGGGCCCTCGGCGAGGTCGACGGGGCGGGCGAGGTCGGCGCGCATCCAGGCCTCGGCGGCCTCGGCGGGGGTGACGACCTCGGCGGGGGTGGCGGCGACGCGCAGGTCGAGCCGGTGCAGCGGCCAGTGGCAGCCGGGCTGCAGGCGCTGACGGGGCGTGCCGTCGGGGCCGGTGACGACGACGGCGCTCAGCGCCTCCGCCTCCTCCACCGCCTGCCGCAGGGCCCGTTCGAACCGGTCCTCGTCCAACGGCCCGACGATCTCGACGGCGTCGCCGGTGTTGTAGACCGGGCTGGCCGGGTCGAGTTCCTGGGCGTACCAGATGGCGGCCTGGGCGGCGAGCAACGGGACATCGGCAGCCAGGGTCTCGACGGTCCCGCTGTCGACGGTGTCTCCGGGCTGGGTGTCGCCGGTCTGGGTGTCGCCAGGGTGGGTCTCGGCGGCGGGCATGGTTCGGAAAGCTCCTCGGGATCCGGAACGCCTTACTTAGGTTAGCCTAATCTAACTTCATATGATCTGGTCAACGGCCTGGGACCATCCGGGCCCTGACACCCCGGAGGCGCCACCCATGCCCCTGCCCGCACCCCCGCCCGGAAGCGCGACCACGCCCGGAGCGACGCCCCCGCCCGGAAGCGCGACCACGCCGACCCTCGACGCGACCAAGCAGGCCGTCCGCGAGCGCGTGCACGCACACCGGGAGGAGCTGCTCGCCCTCAGCCGACGCATCCACGCCCACCCCGAGACCGCCTTCGAGGAGCACCGCGCCGCCGCCTGGTGCGCCGAACTGCTGCGCGGCCACGGCTTCACCGTCACCGCGCCCGCGCACGGCCTGGCCACCGCGTTCAGCGCGACCCTCGGCACCGGACCGGTCACCGTCGCCCTGGTCTGCGAGTACGACGCGCTGCCCGGCCTCGGGCACGCCTGCGGCCACAACCTGATCGCCGCCGCGGGCCTGGGCGCGGCCATCGGGCTCGCCCCGTACGCCGACCGGCTCGGGCTCACCGTACGGGTGATCGGCGCGCCCGCCGAGGAGCGCGGGGCCGGCAAGGCGCTGCTGCTGGAGGCCGGGGCCTTCGCCGGAGCGGACGCGGCGATGATGGTGCACCCCTGCCCGGTCGAGGTCGCCGACTTCCGTTCCTTCGCGCTCGGCACCCTGTCCGTCCGCTACACCGGGCGCGCGGCCCACCCCAGCCTCAACCCGCACGACGGCCGCAACGCCGCCGACGCGCTCACCGTCGCCCAGGTCGCGATCGGGCTGCTGCGTCAGCAACTCCCGCCGCACTGGCGGGTGCACGGCATCACCACGGCGGCCGGCGCAGCGCCGAACCTGATCCCGGACAGCGCGAGCGCCGAGTACGAGATCCGGGCCTCGGCGGCCGAGGACCTCGCGGAGCTGCGCTCCCGGGTCGAGGACTGCTTCCGCGCCGGGGCACTGGCCACCGGGTGCGAGGTGGAGCTGTCCCGCCCCGAGCCGGACTACCTGGACATGCGGTCCGACCCGGGACTGCTGACCCTGTGGCGGGCCAACGCGGCGGCCCTCGGCCGGCCGGAGCCGGTCGAGAGCGGGCCGTTCGCCTGTACGGACATGGGGAACGTGTCGCACGTGGTGCCCTCGATCCATCCGGTCCTGGACATCACCGGCGGTGCCTGCGCCCCGCACGAGGCGGCATTCGCCGAGGCGGCGCTGGGCGCGGAGGCGGAGCGTGCGGTGCTGGACGGCGCGGTCGCCATGGCGTGGACGGCGGCGGACCTGGCCGCCTCGACTGCCGCCTCGGCTCCGACCCCGGCCGCGGGCTCGGCTGCGACCTCGACTGCGGGCTCGACTGCGGCTAGGGCGCACGCGTGACGGTCGACAACTTTCAGCGAACAGATTTCATCATCTGTTCGCTGAAAGTTGTCATCTGAAACCCGTCCGCCGTCACGCGCCCAGCAGGGCGGCCGGTGCCACCCGCACCGCCGTCACACCCAGCTCCCGGACCACCGCCCCGACGTCCCCGTCCCGCTGCGGGTCGGCGAGCACCACGGCCGCTCCCGTCCGCAGCGGCCAGAGGAACTCCCAGAGCGGCAGCCCCAGCTGCAGCACCCGGTCGCCCGGGCCCAGCGGGTGCTCCGCCTGCAGCTCGCGCACCCGGCGGTCCGCCTCGGCATGGGTGAGCCGGACGGCCGTCGGGCGCCCGCCCGGGCCGTACCCGACGCACAGCAGGTGCTGCGGGGTGAGCGCCCGCGGCGGATCGACGGCCGGCGCGCCGTCCACCTCCAGCCCGGCGAGCGCCCCCGGCACCCCCTCCCCCAGCACGCACACCGGCGCGTTCTCCGCGAGCAGCCGCTCCCGCCGCCCGGGCGCGTCCGCCGGGTCCAGCGGCAGGTACGCCGCGCCCGACTTCACCACCGCCAGCAGCGCCGTCAGCAGCTCGGCCGGGCGGCGGAACGGCGCCAACCCGACCACCGTGCCGGGGCGGGCCCCACGGGCGGCCAGGGCGCGCGCCAGCCGGTTGGCGGAGGCGTTCAACTCCCCGTACGTGACGGTCAGTCCGCCCGCGAGCACCAGCGCCGGCGCGTGTGGCGTCCGGGCCGCCTGCGCCTCCACCGGCCCGACCAGGGTGGTCGCAGGATAGGTCACCGTACGGCGGGGCAGGGACGGCACCGGGGTCGGCGCATCCTCCCGCACCGGCCCCCGGACGGTCTCCCGCTCCGGCTCCCGGACGACCGTTCCCGCCGGCTCCTGAACCGGCCCCCGGACGCTCTCACGCACGGCCCCCCGGGCCGCCTCCCGCACGACCGCCTCCATCAGACCGCGCCCAGCAGCTCGGCCCAGGCCTCGACCGCCGGACGCTCCGCGAGCCGGACGAACGCCACCTCGGCGCCCTCCGCCCGCCAGCGCTCGGCGAGCGTCATCAGCCGGATGGAGTCCAGCCCCCAGTCCACCAGGTCCTCGTCCAGCGGGATGTCCGCCGGGTCCTCGCCGAGCACGTCGGCGACCTCGGCCCGGATCCGCTCCACCGTGAAGCCCATGCCCGTCACTTCCCCTCCACCTCGTCCGTCCCGTCCACAGCGTCCGTCCCGTCCACCACGAGCGTCCCGTCCACCGGGACCGTCCCGTCCGTGCCGCCGTCGAGCATCGCGAGCACGGCCGCCGTCGTGGTCACCACCCCGCAGCGCCCGGCCACCCAGGCCAGCGCGGCGCGGTGCTCCGCCGGGCCGAAGTCGGCGACCGCGTCGGCCACCACGAAGGCCTGCACGTCCCGCATCCAGGCGTCGCAGGCGGTGGCCTGCACGCCGATGTGCGCGTACACCCCGGTGATCACCAACTGGTCCCGGCCCTGCTCGTGCAGCAGCCGCTCCAACTCGGTGCGCACGAAGGCGCTGTACTTCCACTTGGTCAGCACGGTGTCGCCCGGCGCCGGCGCGACGGCGTCGGCGATCGCGGTGGCCCGCGGGTCGTCCGGGATGCCCGGCCCCCAGAAGTCCTGCTGCAGGCCGCGCTCGGCCGGGCTCTGTCCGCCCGGCTGGGCCGAGTAGACGACGGGCACACCGGCGGCACCGGCGGCCTTGGCCAAGTCCGCGACACCGTACAGGAGTTCGGGAACGGGAGAGGCCGCGGTGTCGAAGGCGTCGAGGAAGTGGTTCTGCAGGTCGTGGACCAGCAGGACGGCGCGTGCCGGGTCCACCGTCCAGGCGACCCGGTTGACGGGCAGCTCCTCGGCGGCGGGCATGGGATAGGAGGGGATGCGGGGCAGGCCCACGATGGTCGTTCCTTAGCAGTCGGGGGGAATCAACGGGCGGCGGTCAGGGAGGCCGCGATGGCGGCGCGCAGGTCCTTCTTGCTGACCTTCCCGATGCCGGTGGCCGGGAAGGCCTCGACGAACTCGACCCGGTCCGGCACCTTGTAGTCGGCCAGTCCGCGCTGTCGCACGAACCTCTTCAACTCGACGCCCTTCGGGGGATGTTCGAGGTGCTCGGCGCGGAGCACCACGTACGCGCAGGTGCGCTCGCCCAGGTAGGGGTCGGGCATCGAGACCACCGCGGCGTCGTGCACGGCGGGGTGCGCGAGCAGGTGGTTCTCGATCTCCTCGGCGGCGACCTTCTCGCCGCCCCGGTTGATCTGGTCCTTGGCCCGTCCCTCGACCACCAGGTGGCCGGTCGGGGTCCGCCGGACCAGGTCGCCGGTGCGGTAGAAGCCGTCCGCCGTGAAGGAGGCGGCGTTGTGCTCGGGCGCGTTCCAGTAGCCGCGGATGGTGTACGGGCCGCGGGTGAGCAGGTGGCCGGTGGCGCCGTCGGGCAGGTCGCGGTCCTGGTCGTCGACGATGCGGACCTCGTCGTCCGGGGAGATCGGACGGCCCTGGGTGGTGGTGATCAGCTCCTCCGGGTCGTCCAGCCGGGTGTAGTTGACCAGCCCCTCGGCCATCCCGAACACCTGCTGGAGCGTGCAGCCCAGCACCGGCCGCACCCTGCGGGCGGCCTCCGTGCTGAACTTGGCGCCGCCGACCAGCAGGACCTCCAGGCTCTCGTACCCCCGGGCGCCGCGCTCGGCGGCGTCCAGCCAGAGCAGGGCGAGCGGCGGCACCAGGCCGGTGACGGTCGCGCCCTCGCGTTCGATCAGCGGGAAGGCCGTCTCCGGAGCGGGCTGCGGGCAGAGCACCACCCGGCCGCCCGCGTACAGCGCTCCGAGCGAACCCGGCGAGCTGAGCGGGAAGTTGTGGGCGGCCGGCAGGACGCACAGGTACACGCTGTCCGCGTCCAGCGCGCACAGCTCGACCGATCCGCGCAGCGAGTAGATGTAGTCGTCGTGGGTGCGCGGGATCAGCTTCGGCACACCGGTGCTGCCGCCGGAGAGCTGCAGGAAGGCGACGTCCCCCGGCCGGGGTTCGTCCGAGGGGCCGGGACCGCCGCAGGGCACGTCGGCCAGCCGGACGTGCTCGCCCGCGTCCTCCCCGGCCACCAGCACCAGCCGCAGCGCGGGGTTCTCCGCCCTTACCCGGGAGGCGAGTTCGCGGTAGTCGAAGCCGCCGTCGAGGCCGGCCACGACGTACGCCGCCGCCCCGGTGAAGGAGCAGAAGTACCCGATCTCGGTGTACCGGTGCGCGGGCAGCGCGAAGACCGGCAGCGCGCCGATCCGGAACAGCGCGAAGACGACCTCGAAGAACTCGGCGGCGTTGGGCAGTTGGACCACCACGCGGTCCCCGGCCCGGATGCCCCGGGCGAGCAGCCCGGCGGCCATCCGGTCGGCCCGGCGGTCGAGTTCGGCGTACGTCCAGCGACGCTCCTCCCCGGCCGCGCAGTGGCCGCCCGGGTCGACGACGGCGATCCGCCCGCCGTGTGCGGCGGCGCGCTCGCGCAGCATCCGACCGAAGGTCTCGCCGCGCCAGTACCCGGCGGCCCGGTAGCGCTCGGCGAAGTCGGCGGGGTACGGGGTGAACCCGTCCGCGGGCGTCACCGGGACACCCCCGCGGCGTCCAGGAAGGTCCGGAACTTGGCGCTGGTCTCGGCGAGTTCGGCCTCCGGGAGCGAGCGGTCGACCACCCCCGCACCGGCGTACACCCGCAGTGTCCGTTCGTCCGCCTCCGCGCACCGGATGGTGACCACCCACTCGCCGTCGCCCGTCGCGTCCTCCCAGCCGACCATGCCGGTGTACAGCCCGCGGTCGAAGGGCTCGACCTCGCCGATCACGCGGCGCGCGACGTCGGTCGGCGTGCCGCAGACGGCCGGGGTCGGGTGCAGCGCGCAGGCGAGTTCCAGGGCCGAGACCCCTGGGTCGGCCAGTTCGCCGCGGATCGTGGTGGCCAGGTGCCACATCGCGGCCGTCCGCACCAGGGTGGGCCGTTCGGGCACCTCCAGGGTGCGGCAGTACGGCGCCAGCGCCTCGCGGATGGCGTCCACCACCACGGCGTGCTCGTGCAGGTCCTTCGGGGACTCCAGCAGGGCGGCGGCGCGCCTCACGTCCTCGCCGAGGTCCTCGCTGCGCGGCACCGAGCCGGCCAGCGGGTTGGCCAGCACGGCCGTTCCCCGCCGGGAGAGCAGGAGTTCGGGGCTGGCACCGATCAGGGTCCGGCCGCCGCCGGCCGGGACGGCGAAGGTGTAGCCGCCCGGGTCGCGCCGGGCCAGCCGCTGCAGGATGGCCGGCAGGTCGAGCGGCTCGGCGGCGCTGAGCTCCAGCGTCCGGGCGAGCACCACCTTGCTCAACTCGTCGCCGCGCAACCGCTCGACGGCCGCCGCGACGCCGGCGCCGTACGCCTCCGGCTCGGGCACCGGGCGGATCCGCCAGTCGACCCGCTCGGCCGGCGGCGCGGGCAGCGCGATCAGCGGGTCCTCACCCAGCGCACCGGCGGTCCGGACCCGCTCGGGCACGGCGAGTTCGACCCTGCTGTCCCGGTCGAACGCCACGGCGCCGACCACCAACGGCCGTTCGCCCCCCGTGCGGCCGGCCTCGGCCAGCGTCTCGGCGACCCGCAGGGGCAGCGGCCGCCCGTCCTGCGGCACCCGGGCCCGCACGCCGGAGGTCAGCAGGGTGCGGGTCGGCGAGGCGAAGAACGCGTCGTCGGAGGCGGCCCGGTACTGGCCGAGCAGTCCGCTGGCCGCGCCGATGACGGCGTGGTCGGGGCCGCCGGCGAGGGGGGCCGCCGGGGCGTGGTGCACCGTGGTCACGGTGGAATCTCCAGTCTGGGACGGGTCTACGGGGGGGTGATCGCAGCTCTACGGGGAGTCGGCGGATCCCGGGGGCCGGCACGTCTTTCGGGGACCGGCATGTCTTCGGGGGCCGCGGAATCTCGGGGCGCCGACGGAACCGTGGGCGCCGACCGAACTCGGGGCCGACAGGACTCGGGGCCGACGGAACCTCGGGGCCGACAGGGCTTGGGGCGCGGGCGGAACCGCGCGGAGGCAGCGGTTCGACGGGGCCGAGGCGGCTCAGGCGCGCAGGGTCGCGCCGCCGTCGACGTACAGGTCGTGCATGGTGATGTGCCGCGCCCGGTCGGACGCCAGGAACACCACGGCCTCCGCGACATCGGCGGGCGCGGCGATCCGGCCGAGCGGGATGCCGACCCGCCAGGCGGCCAGGTCGCCCTCGATCACCCGCTGTTCGGCCGCCGCGGCGTCCTCGCCCCACAGCGCGCGCTGCATCTCGGTGTCGGTCGACCCGGGTGACACGACGTTGCACCGCACCCCGGAGCGGGCGAGCTCCAGCCCCAGGCAGCGGGTGAACATGGTGGCCGCGGCCTTGGACGCCGCGTAGGCGGCCATCCCGGCCCGCGGCACGCCGGCGGCGTTGGATCCGACGGTCACGACGGCTCCGCGCCCCCGGCCGGCCATCCGCCGAGCGACGGCGCGACCGGTGTGGAAGACGCCAGTGGTGTTGACGGCGAAGGTGTCCGCCCAATCGGCGTCGGTGAGTTCGACGACCGGCGCGGTACGCAGGATGCCCGCGACGTTCACGAGCGTGGCGATCGGGCCGAGTTGACGTTCGATCAGTTCGACGGCTTCGTCGACGGCTTGGGCGTCGGACACGTCCAGCACGTACGGACTGACGGCCGGGAGCTCCGCCGCCAGCGCGTCGAGCGGACCGGCACGGCGGTCCACCGCCGCGACGACGGCTCCTTCGGCCACCAGCGCCCGCACCACGGCCGCGCCGATGCCCTGCCCGGCTCCGGTGACCATCGCGACGGTACCGGAGAATTCGGACTGCTGCTGCACAGGACATCCCCTCCGACCAGCAAGATTAGGCAAGCCTAACCTAACACAGTTGTTCGCCTACGCCGAGAGCCTGTGCGACCGTCAATTCGAATGCCGACGCCCGAGGAGCATGTGAAGACGAGACGATTCGTCTCGCTGGCTCCTCGCGCCACCCCGCGTCCACCGCGCGGACCGCCGCGGCTACCGGCGGTCGCCCGCACCACCCTCGCCATCGGCACCACCGGCCCCACCCGCGCCGCCGGCGCGCAGGACCGCGTCCGTGTACAACTCGCCGGTCACATCCGCCTCGCCCACGCCGAGTTCGCCCAGGACCGCCCGCACGGCGGCCAGCGCCGGGGCCAGTTCGTCCACCCGGGCGGCGGCCGTCTCGACCTCCAGGAACACCCCGGCCAGCTGCGGCACCCGGACCAGCGTCGCCAGGAACCGGCGGCCGTCGCGCTCCAGCGTGTAGTTCCGGCAGTGCTTCTCGAAGGCGAGCCGCGGGAGGTACCCGAGGCCGCGGAGGATCGCGTGCGCCGCCCCGGCGTCCGCCACCGCGGTCTCGTGCTCCGGCTTCGAGCCGGACTCGTCGTCGACCCGCGCACCCTTGTGGGTGAGCAGCGCACGTCGACCACCGTCCGAGGACTCGATCTCACGGATGCGCAGCTCGCGGTCGGCGGCGAGGAGGCTGCCGTCGGGGAGGTCGTAGTAGGTGTCCCGGTACACCTCGGCCCGACCGGGTCCGTGCAGGCCCTCCAAGTGGCGCAGCAGCACACCGGGTTGGCGCACCAGCGCCTTCAGCTCCGCCTCGATCACCGCGCCGCCCCGATCACCGCTCCGCCCCGATCATCGCGCCGCCCCGATCACCGTTCCGCCCCGATCACCGTTCCGCCCCGATCACGGTGCGTCCTGACCTCATGGCGAGGCCGAGGGCTCCGTCGGCGCCTTCGGTGCGGGGGAGAGTCCCGCGCAGCCGCGCAGGCCGTCGCGGCGCTTGAGGGCGGCCGCTGCGGCGGCGCCGGTGACCGGCTCGGGGATGCCCTTGTCGTCGATGGCGGCCGGGGCGAAGGCCTCGCCGGTCACCTTGCCGTCGGCGGTGAGCGTGAGGGTGGTGACGCCGGTCTCGTTGGAGTTCGGGTAGTCGGAGGTGCCGTACCAGAGGAAGTTGCCGAAGCCGTACCCGACGTAGGTGTTGCCGAGCATGCCCGAGCCGACCATGGTGTGCGCGTGGGTGCCGACCACCGCGGTGGCGCCGGCGGTGGCGAGCTTCTTGGCGATGGTGGTCTGCGCGGCGGTCGGGCAGGCCTTGCCCTCCTCGCCCCAGTGCAGGTAGACGAGGACGACCGGGGCCTGCTGCTTCGCCCCCTCCACCGCCTTGACCAGTGCCGGGACGTCCAGGGCGGAGGCTATGCCCGGCTTGTTCGCGCCGGCCCGCCACTTCTGGTTGGTGAGGTCCTCGACCTGGCTGGCGGCGACCACGGCGACCTTCACCCCGCGCACGGTGGTGACGTACGGGGCGTACGCCTCCTTGGCGTTGCGGCCGACGCCGACGACCGGGATCGGCGAGGAGTCCTTGGCGGCGAGGGTGTCGGCCAGGCCGTCGGCGCCGAAGTCCACGGCGTGGTTGTTGGCCATCGACACGACATCGACGCCCGAGTCCTTGAGCACCGACAGCGCCTTGGGCTCGGTGCGGAAGGTGTAGAGCTTGGGCTCCGGGGCGCCGCGCCCGGTGATCGCGGTCTCCAGGTTGAGGACGGAGAGGTCGGCGTCGGCGAGGTTGCGGGAGATCGGGCCGAGCGCCGGCTCGGGCGGCTGGACGGCCAGCCGGGCCTCGGTGCGCCCCTCGAAGTGGACGTCCCCGGCGAAGGCGACGGTGATGGTGCCGTCCGGCCGGGGCCCGGCGCTCTTGCTCGGGGCCGCTGCGGTGGTCGGGGCGCCCGCGGTCGGGGACGCGGCCGTGGGAGCCGGGGCGGCACCCGCCGGGGCGGGGTCGGGGTCGTCCGGACCACAGGCGGTGACGGCGGTGAGTCCGACGAGCAGCGCGACGGCGGCCGCGGCACGGCGCATGAGTGGTTCCCCCCGAGGACGGTGCAAGAGCGGTCAGCCTACGCCACCGAATCACCACCACTTGAGCCCGCAGCCGCAACTTTCCGGCCACAAAAGGGTGCCGACGGACCCACCCCTGGCCCGCCCGTCCCAATCACCCCACCCGTCCCGGCCACCGTGTCCCTGGTGCGGCGGCGGGGAGGGCGCGCAGCGTGGTGGTACGGGGAACCGGTCCCGCGCGGGAGGTCCGGAGGTGTGACGTGATGGACGGCAATGTGAGCGGCGCGGCGCACGACGACACGGGCGGCGCCCTGCGCAGCGACACGGGCGGCGCCACGGCCACCGGGCCGTCGGGGGCCGCGGCAGCAGCAGCGACGGCGGCGAGCGGTGGTGAGGGCGGCGGGCGGGCCGTCCGCACCAAGGACTGGCAGCTGAGCCTGCACGTGGTCGAGGACCGGGACACCACCCGGGTGCACGCCGTCCTGGACGCCGACGGCAACGTCCTGCACAGCGACGCCCGTTCGCGCCGCAACCCGCGCGACACCCCGGCTCCGCAGGTCGGCGACGAGTTCGCGGTCGGCCGCGCCCTGGTGGACCTGGGCCACCAGCTGCTGCGCGCGGGCGTCCACGGCGCCACCGGCCCCGCGGAGGAGTGACCGGCACCCGGCTGGACCGCGCCGCGGCCGTGCCCGGCGCAGGAGTGCGCACCGCCCGTCCGGGTACGCCATGCTGAACCGCGACACCCGACCGGAACACCGGACGACCGGAAGAGCCGTACCCCGCCCATGGACACCACCCCCGACCACCGGCCCACCCCGGGCCCCGACGCGGACCCGGCCCCCGGCCCTGCCTCCTCGTCCGCCTCCGCTCCGGGCGGCCCGGCCGCGTCCCCCGACCCCACGCCCGACTCCCCCGACCGCATGCCCGACTCCGCCGACCGCATGCCCGGCTCCGCCTCCGATGCCACACCCGACACACCCGACGTCACACCCGGCCTCTCCCCCGACTTCACCCCTGCCGAGCGCTCCCGGGGCCGCGCGCTGCGCCGCGCCCAGCTGCCGTGGGCGCTGGGCGGCCGGCTGGCGGGCCTGACGCTGACCCTGCTGCTCGGCCTCACCCCGGCCGGCGCCGCGCTGGTCACCGCCGTGGGCGGCTGGTTCGGCGGTTCCCGGACGGCCACCGTCCTGGCCGGCGCGGCGGCCCTGGTGTTCCTCGGCCGACTGCTGCAGCTGCCCTTCGACGCCCGGGTGCGGTCGGTCCGGGCCCGGTACGGGCTGGTGACCCAGGGCTGGGCCGGCTGGGCCCTGGACGCCCTGCGCGGCCTGCTCCTCACCCTCGTCCTCTTCCTCCCGCTCGCCCTCGGGCTGTTCGCGCTGACGGCCCGGTCGCCGCAGCACTGGTGGCTGCCGGCGGCGGGCGCGGCGGCGCTGCTGACCGTCGCCCTCTCCTTCCTCCACCCGCTGCTGATCGAGCCGGTGTTCAACCGCTTCGCCCCGATGCCGCCGGGCGAGCTGCGCACCGTGCTGCTGGCGCTGGCCGAGCGGGACGGCGTCCGGGTGCGGGACGTCCTGGTGGCGGACGCCTCCCGCCGGACCAGCGCGCTCAACGCGTACGTCTCCGGGTTCGGCGCCACCCGTCGGATCGTCGCGTACGACACGCTGCTGAGCACCGCGGAGCCGAGCGAGGTGGAGCTGGTGGTCGCGCACGAGCTGGGCCACGTCAAGCACCGGGACGTGCCGCTCGGCACGGCGCTTGGCGCGGTCGGGGCGGCCGTCGCGGTGGCCGTCATCGGCCTGTCGGCCGACTGGCAACCGCTGCTGGACGCGGCCGGCGCGACCGATGCGGCGGACCCCCGGGCGCTGCCGCTGCTGGCGGCGCTCGCGGCGCTGCTGGGTGCGGTGTCCGGTCCGGTGCAGTGCGCGGTGAGCCGCCGGATCGAGGCCCGGGCCGACCGGCACGCGCTCGAACTGACCGGCGATGCCGAGCAGTTCGTGGCGATGCAGCGCAGACTGGCACTGGCGAACGTCTCCGATGTCGACCCGCCCAGGCTGCTTGGGCTACTGTTCGCCACTCACCCGAGTGCGACCCGAAGGATCGCCGCCGCCCGCGCCTGGGAGGCCGCGCGAGGACGGCCGGCGTCGGAGCGTCGCGCCACCCCGGGCGAATCCGTTGTATAGTGCAACAAATATCGAGGAGGTAGGAACGCCGTGCCCGGCCGCGAGTCGTCCATCGACACCATCCAGCGCGAGCTGACCGCGTTCGCCCGCCGCGCCCGGCACAAGGCCTCCCAGCTGCACCCCGACCTCTCCCTGGTCACGTACAGCATCCTCGACCTGATCACCGAGCGCGGCGGCTGCCGGGCCGCCGACGTGGCCGCGCACTTCATGCTCGACAAGTCCACCGTCAGCCGTCAGGTCACCGCCCTGGAGAAGCTCGGCCTGCTGGCCCGCGAGGCCGACCCGGACGACCAGCGCGGCCAGATCCTGCGCGCCACCGAGGCCGGGCTGACCCTGCTGCGGGACGCCAACGAGCAGCGCCGACTGGCCTTCACCACCCGCTTCACCGACTGGTCCGACGAGGACATCGCCCGGTTCGCCGCCTACCTGGCCCGCTACGGCGAAGAGGGCTGACGGAACACAGCCGACGGACGGAGCCGCCGGACACGGCCCGACGGACACGGCCGACCGACACGGCCGACCGACACGGCCCGAGGACGGAGCCCGACGGGCGCCGACCGCCTGTACACCGTGGGGGCGACGGAGCGCTCCCGGCGGTCGACGGTGGCGGACCGACGGCCGTCTCGGGGTGCGCCCCGCCGCCCCCACGGTGTACAGAGGAGAGGTGCCCCTCCGGCAGCGTCCCGATGCGCCGTTCCCGCCGCTCGCGCCGCATCCCCCCGACCGCCGCCGCACCTGGCGGCCCGACCCCCGGGTGCTGACGGCGCTGACGCTCGCGCTGATCGCGCTGATCACCGTCGTCGACATCCTCGCCCCGCCGGACATCCACCTCGGCCCGCTGCTGATCGTCGCCCCCGCCCTGACCGCCTCCTTCGCCGGTCCCCGGGCCACCGCCGCGGTCGCCCTGATCGCGTTCGCCGCACTGACCGTCCTCGGCTCCGTCCGGGACGGCCTGACCAGCGCCAACATCGAGACCCAGCTCAGTGCGCAGGCCGTCGTCTCCGCACTGATCATCGGCCTGCGGGTGCTGCGCGAGCGGCACGAGCGGGAGCTGGCCCGGGTCCGGTCCGTCTCCGAGGCCGCCCAGCGGGTGCTGCTGCGCCCGCTGCCGGACCGGATCGGCCCGCTGCACCTGGCCTCCGTCTACCTGGCCGCCGAGGCCGAGGCACAGGTCGGCGGCGACCTGTACGCGGCCGCCCGGACCGCCACCGGCACCCGGCTGCTGGTCGGGGACGTCCGCGGCAAGGGCCTGTCCTCGCTCGGCGACGCGGCCCTGCTGCTCGGCGCCTTCCGCGCCGCCGCCCACCTGCACGCCGAGCTGCCCGACCTGGCGGCCTACCTGGACGGCAGCGTCAGCTGGGACCTCGCCCAGCTCGCCGAGCAGTCCCGGCAGGCCCGCCGGACGCAGCAGGATCGGCGCGCCCTGCCCCGGGCGTCGTCCCACGGCGCCGACGAGCGGCCCCGCGAGTCGGGCGAGGCCGGCGAGTCCTTCATCACCGCCGTCCTGCTCGACATCCCCGACGACGGCTCACCGGTCCGCCTGATCGACTGCGGCCACCCGCCCCCGCTGCTGCTGCGCCCCGAGGGCATCACCACCCTCGCCGCCCGCCAGCCGTCGCCGCCCCTGGGTCTCGGCGACCTCGCCCCGGTGCGGTACGAGGTGGAGACCTTCCCGTTCCGCCCGGGCGACCGGCTGCTGATCTACACCGACGGCGTGATCGAGGCCCGCGACGCCCAGCGGCGCTTCTACCCGCTCACCGAGCGGGTCACCGCCTGGCGCGCCGACCGCCCCACCGTCCTCCTCCACCGCCTCCGCCGCGACCTGCTCGCCCACGTCGGCGGGCGACTGGACGACGACGCGGCCATGGTCGTGGTCGAGCGGCTCCCGGACGACGACCGACCGCAGCACGGCAGCCGCTCCGCCGCCCACCTCGGCGCGCCGGCCGGCCTCGGCACTCCGGCCGGGCTCGCGAGTGCGGCCGGGGCGGGGGCCGCCGCAGGGCTCGGGTCGACCGCAGGGCTCGGCCCGGCGGCCACCGGCTCAGGGCCCACCGGCTCGGGGGCGGCCGGGCCGGGGCCCACCGAGCCGCGCTCCGCCTGGCCGGGGTCCGCCGCCGGCAGCGCTACGGCTTGTACGGCAGCTGCGGCACGTCGTAGCAGTTCGTCGTCATCGACGGCACCTGGGTGACCCAGCCGCCCAGCCCGCCCTGCGCCGAGTCCTGCCAGCGGGCGGCGTTCAGGCAGGCCCGGGTCGGGCCGGACGGCGGCGGCTGCGGGACGAAGGAGGCCGGCAGGATCAGGCCGTGCGCGTCGTACGGCTCGGCACGGTTCATGAACGCCTCGACGCAGGAGCGGGTCGGCGCGGCGCCGCAGGAGTCCAGTGCGTCGGTCAGCCACTGCGCGCCCGCCCAGCCCTCCAGCTCCCAGGCGGACAGCTGACCGGCGCGGTCCGGGTAGTAGCGGGCCATCGCCGTCCGGAAGTCGTGCACCGCCGGGTACTGCTGGTCCTCGTAGTTCAGGCTCGACGAGGTCGCCCAGAGCACGTTGCGGCAGTTCGGCGAGGCCTGGTAGTCGCTGCGCACCGACTCCGACCAGTTCTGCACGTTGGTGACCTTCGCCTCGACCGTCACCCCGGACTCGTCCAGCGCCCGGCACAGCGCCGCGTTGCCCCGGGTGTCCATGGCGTCGAACAGCAGCTGCGAGCCGTCGGCGCGCACCGCCGCGGCCACCGCCTGGAAGTTCGGCAGCGCGAAGTCCACCGTCTGCAGCAGCACCCGGTAGCCCTCCGCTTCCAGCCCCGCCTTCAGCTGTCCGGCGTAGCGGGCCGAGTCGGCCTGGTTGTACGCGACCACGGCGGCACTGCTCGCACCCAGGCGCTGCTTGAAGAAACGGAACACCTCGGTGCTCTGGTAGAGCGTGCCGTTCCAGCCGACCGAGCGGCCGTCGCGCGGCGCGGCGTTGCCGTAGATCTCGTAGAGGTGCGGCCAGCGGTCGTACGCCGTGCCGATCGGCTGTCCGCCGATGTCCGGCACCGCCTTGCCGCTCACGTACGGTGCGCCCGCGTAGTCGAGGACGCTCCCGCTGACGAAGGCGAAGACGTGGTCCTGGTCGATCAGCCGGTGCACGCAGTCCTGGTTGCCGACGCCGCTTCCGCCGTCGTCGCAGGTCACCACCCGAACGGTCCGCCCGTGCAGGCCGCCGCGGTCGTTCAGGGACCGGAAGAAGGCCAGGGCTCCGTACCGGGGACCGCTGAACACCTCGCTGCCGACCGGGCTGGTGAGGGAGGTGACGATGCCGATCACGATCTCGCCGGCGGTGACCCCGGTGTCGGAGGTGGCATTGGTGCTGCCGGTGCCCCCGCTCACCCCGCTGCCGGTGCCCCCGCTCGCCCCGGATGTGGGGGTCGCGCGAGTGGTGAAGGCGTCGGCGGGCAGCCGGGTGCCGCAGCCGGTCGGCAGCGCGAGCAGGAGGAGGGCGAGCACCGCCGCCACGACGCGGCCGGGCCGCCGGCGCGCGAACGCGTCGGCGGCCCGGCCGCACGAGCGGGGCGTCAGCTGCATCCGGGGACCGGCGTGCCACTGGCACCGCCGGCCTGGGTCAGCAGGCCGCACAGGGTCGAGCGCGACACCTTCCAGGTGCCGTTCTCCAGGACGGCCTGACCGGACGCGCTCGGCTCGACCACCGTGCCCTGGAGGGACAGCGAGTAGGTGACGGTCGCGGTGGAGGCGTCGGCGAACGAGACGTCGGTGACCTTCGCCTGCACCTGGCCCACCCGCGGATCCTGCGAGAAGCCCTGCAGCACCGGGAGCAGCGCGTCGCCGCCCTGGAGCAGCGCGGCCTTGTCGGCGATCGGGGTGGCGGGGTCGAAGAACTTCTCCCAGTTGGTGGTGATCGCGGTCTTGGCGGCGGCCTGGTCGGCCGGGGCGCTGCCGGTGGCACCCGGGCTCGCGGTGCCGGTCGCGGTCGGGCTCGGGCTCGCGGTCGGGCTCGGGCTCGCGGTCGGACTCGCCGGGGAGGCTGCCGGGGAGGTCGCCGAGGAGCTGGACTTGCCGCTGCTGCTGCACCCGGCCGCCGTACCCGCCAGCACCAGCGCGAGCAGCACGCTCGCCGTCCGCAGGGCCCGGCCGCCGCCCGTGGGGGTGCCGCTTCGCGTCACGTGCATGGTGTTCCCTCTCGACTGCGCCGCCCGGGCCGGTGTTTCGGTGTCCCGGATGCTGTTCCAGGCCGATCCTGGAAACGTCTCAAGTGACACCATGAAGGCGGATCCATGGACGAATCGCAATCCGACGGAGAAATCACCCGTAACGCCCCAAAGGGTTCCCCCGTCCGGGGCGGCGTGCTCCGGGGCAGCCCGGCGGGCGGCCGCGCCCCGGGTCGTGGTGCCTCCCGGGGTGCGCGCGAGTGGGTCGGCTGGCTGCTCGTCGCGGCCGGGGCCGTGCTGTGCGTGCTCGGCTGGTACGGGGTCTCCGGAGAGCGCTTCGTCGAACAGCAGGTCCCCTACCTGGCCTCCTCCACCGTCCCGGGCGCGGCCCTGATCGTGGCCGGGACCCTCCTGGTCGCGCTCCGCCCGCCGCCCCCGCCGGAGCGCGAGGACCTGACCGACCGACGGGTGGAGCGGCTGTACGATCTGCTCGTCGAACCGTCCGGCACGGCACCGCCCGACGCCGGGCCGGTCGCCCAGCCCGACGCAGGGCCGGTCGCCCAGCCCGACGCCGGTTCCCGTGCCGGACCGGGTGCCGGACCGCGTGCCGGACCGGGTGCCGGACCGCGTGCCGGACCGCGTGCCGGACCGGGTGCCGGACCCGCTGCGGCGGATCGGGCGGGAGGGGGCGCCGGGGGGTGGCTGGCCGTTCCCGAGGGGAGCCGCTACCACCGCCCGGACTGCCCGCTGGTCACCGGCAAGGCACGGGCCGAACCGGTGGACCGGGGCGCCGTTCGGGACCGGGGGCTGACGCCCTGCCCGCTCTGCTCACCACCCGCGATCGGCCCCGACCCGGGCCCCGGTCGCGATCCCGAGCGCGGTCCCGACCCCGGCCGCGGTCCCGGCCCAGACCCAGACCCAGACCCAAGTCCTGGCCCTGGCCCTGGCCCTGGCCCTGGCCCTGGCCCCGACGCAGGCCAGGGCCCCACCACCCGTCCGGGCGAATCCGCCCCGCCGGCCGGCTGACCGCCCATGACCGCCACCGCCATGCTCACCGCCGCCCCCGAATCGTTCGACCTCACCCTCGACCTCGCCCTCGCCGGGCTCACCGTCGGCAGCGCCGCCGCGCTCAGCGGCATCGGTCTGGTCGTCTGCCACCGCGCCACCGGCGTGCTCAACATCGCCCAGGGCGCCCAGGCCATGGCGATCGCCTACCTGCTGCGCGACCTCGTCGTGGTGCGGCACTGGCCGGTGTGGCCCGCCGTCGCCTGCTGCCTGCTGGTCGTCGCCCCCGCGCTGGGAGTCCTGCTCGACGTCCTCGTCTACCGCCCGCTGCAACGGCGCGGCGCCGGACCGGCCGAAACCGTGGTCGCCGGGCTCGGCGTCTTCGTGCTGCTCATCGGCGTGGCCGTGCTGCTGTGGGGCCCGGCACCACTGGCCGGCGCGCCCTCCCCGCTCGGCGGCACCCCGATCCACCTGCCCGGCGGGCACAGCCTCCGGCCCGACACCGTCGCCCAGCTCGCCGCCATCCTCGTGCTCGGCCTCACCGTCTCCGCCGTCACCCGGTGGACCCGCTTCGGCCTCCAGCTGCGCGCCGTCGTCGACGACCGCCACCTCGCCACCCTCGCCGGGGTCGACGCCGACCGGCTCTCCGCCACCGGCTGGGCCTTCGGCACCTTCACCGCCGGGCTCGTCGGCATCGCCCTCGCGCCGTACCTGCTGCTCGATCCGTACGGGCTGCCGCTGCTGGTGATGGAGACCATGGCGGTCGCGGTCGCCGCCCGGCTGCAGAGCATCCCGGTCGCCGTCGCCACCGGGCTGGCCCTCGGCATCGCCCAGTCGGAACTCACCCGGGTGCACCCGTCCGGGCAACTGCTGCCGCTGGTGCAGGCGGTGCAGTCCAACCTGTTCGTGATCGCGCTGCTCGCCACCGCCCTGCTCGCCGGGCCGCACATCGGCGGACCGGGAACCGGCGGGCCACGCACCGGCGGGAACCGGGCCGGCACGGCGCCGCTGGACCTGCGCCGTGCCGGAAGCCGGGGCGGACGGCTCGCGGGGGCCGTCTGCCTGGTGCTGCTCCTGCTGCCGCTCGGCTTCCGCGGCAACGACCTGCGCAGCGCCCTGCTCGTCCCCGCGCTCGCGCTCGTGCTGCTGTCCATCGTCGTGGTCACCGGCTACGGCGGGCAGATCTCGCTCGGCCAGGCCGGCTACGCGGGCCTCGGCGCGCTCGGCACGGCGCTGTTGATGTCCGGCCGCATCCCCGGCATCCCCGCCATGCCCTCCGTACCCGCGCTGCTGATCGCGGTCCTCGCCACCGCCCCACTGGGCCTGCTCACCGGTTGGCCCGCGATCCGGCGACGCGGGCTCGCCCTGGCCCTGGTCACCTTCGCGGTGGGGATGGCGATGAGCCGCTTCGTCTTCCAGCAGCCGTACGCCACCACCGGGCTGGTCCTCGACCGCCCGTCCTTCCTGGCCGGCGACCGCGTCTTCTACCTCGCCGAACTCCTGCTCCTCGGCCTCGGCCTGCTCGCCGTACGCGCTCTGCACCGGGGCCGCCTCGGCCGGGCCCTGACCGCCATGCGGGACCACGAACCGGGCGCGGTCGCGGCGGGTGTGGACGTCCCCGGCCTCAAGCTCTTCGCCTTCGTCGCGGGCGCGGCGCTCGCCGCCCTCGGCGGCGGCCTGATCGGCCTCGCCGGACGCGCCTTCGACCCCGCCGACTTCGACCCGGTGCGCGGGCTCCTCTGGTTCGCGGCCGTCGTCGTCGCCGGCGCCGACAGCGCCCTCGCCGCCGTCCTGGCCGCCGCCCTCCTCATCGGCCTCGACGCCGGGACCGTCGCCGGCGTCTCCGCCGTCGCCGTCGGTGCCCTCGCCGCCGTCATCGGCCGCCTCCCCGGCGGTCTCGCCTCCCTCCCCCTGCACCCCCGCCGCGACGGCCGCCCACCCCCGCCCCTCCCGCCGACCCGCCTCACCCCGACGGGACGCCGGGTACGAGCGGCCATCGCGGCGCGGCAGGCCGACAAGGAGCGGGCATCATGAGCAACTCTCATGCCGCCTCGCCGGCCATGCGGGGCCGCAGCCATGAGCAAGTCTCATGTCGGCCTACAAACCCCCTCCGGCCCCAGGCCATGAACAACACTCATGCCACCTCGCCGACCATGCGGAGGAGCAGCCATGAGCAACAGTCATCCCACCCCCCGCGCGACAAGCCATGAGCGGCTCTCATGCCATCGCCCCTCCCATGACCGAGCGGCAGTCCTCGGTGCACGGAACGGACAGCCATGAGCGACTCTCATGGCCGCCGCGCCGCCTCCCACGCCGCAAACCACCCCGCCACCCACCCCGCTGCCCGGCTCACCGCCCGGGGCATCGTGCGGCGGTACGGGGGGATCGAGGCCGTGGCCGGGGTGGACCTGGTGGCGTTGCCAGGGCGGATCACGGCGTTGGTGGGGCCGAACGGGGCAGGCAAGAGCACCCTGTTCGACTGCCTCGCCGGCACCGCGCGTCCGGACGCCGGGCGGGTGCTGCTGGGCGGGCGGGACGTCACCGGCCTGCCCGCCCACCGGCGGGTGCGGCTCGGGTTGGCGAGGACCTTCCAACAGATCGCCGTCTTCCCCACCCTCTCGGTGGCCGACAACGTCCGGGTCGGCGCCGAACAGCGGACGGAACGACGAGCGGAACAACCAACAGGACAACGGACCGAGCAACGAACAGGACGACGGACCGAGCAGCGACCCCACCCGCCCGGACGGCCCCGGCGGAGCGGGCGGGTCGAGGCCCGGGCCGTGGCCGAGCGGACGGCCGGGGCGCTGCGGCTGTTCGGGCTGCAGGACGTCGCCGCCGAGCCCGCCGGGGCGCAGCCCACCGGCGTGCTGCGGCTGGTGGAGCTGGCGCGGGCGCTGGCGGGCGAGCCCCGGGTGCTGCTGCTGGACGAGCCGGCCGCCGGACTCGACGCCGCGCAGACGGCCCGTCTGGTGTCCGTGCTGCGGAGCCTGGCCGGGCGCGGCATGGCGCTGCTGCTGGTCGAGCACGACGTCGAGCTGGTCGCCGAACTCGCGGACTCCGTCTACGCCATGGTCGAGGGCCGGATGGTGGCGGGCGGCCCGACCGCTACCGTCCTGGTCGATCCCCGGGTCACCCGGGTCTGGGGGGCGGTGACCTGATGCCCGTCGAAGCCGCGCTCCGCGCCGCCCGGGTCCGGTACGGCCCGCTGGAGGCACTGCACGGGGTCGACCTCGCCTTCCCCTCCGCCGCCCTCACCGTCCTGCTCGGCCGCAACGGCGCCGGACGGACGAGCGTGCTGCACGCCCTCGCCGGGGTCGTACCGCTGTCGGGCGGGCGGGCGCTGTGGCGGGGCCGGGACATCGGCGGGCTGTCGGTGTACCAGCGGGTACGGCGGGGGCTGGCTCTCGTCCCCGCCGAGCGCGGGGCGTTCGGGTCGCTGACCGTCGCCGAGAACCTGACCCTGGGCGGCCCGGGCCCGACCGAAGTGCTGGAACTCTTCCCCGAGTTGACCGGGCTGCTGGACCGCCGGGCCGGCAGTCTCTCCGGCGGCCAGCAGCAACTGGTCGCCGTCGGAAGGGCGTTGGCGGCCCGACCGACGTTCCTCCTGCTCGACGAGCCCGAGCGGGGCCTCGCCCCCGCCGTCGCCGCCCGGCTGCACGCCCGTCTGTTGGCGGACGCCGCCGCCGGCCGTACGGTGGTGCTGGCCTCGCAGTCGCTGCCGCGCACGCTCGCCGGGGCGGCCGTGGTGCACGTGCTGCACCGGGGCGAGGTGGTCTTCTCGGGTGAGCCCGGGGAGCCGTTCCCGGGGCGGTTCGCAGTCACCCGATGACCGGCGCGGGCCGGGCCCGCCCCCAGTCGGGAGGGAGGCCGTCCCACTCCGCACAGGCGGTCCGACTGCCTTCCCCCGCGGGTACGCTGAGGAACCGTGCGGGACGAGGTTCACAACGATGCCCGGGGCAGGGCGAAGCAGAGCGTGACGTCCAACCGGTTCTCCGGCGGACAGGCGCGCACCGTCCACCAGACCGAGGTGATCAACCTCTACGGCGGGCCGCAGCCCACGACCACCGACCCCGACGCCCGCCGACTGGCCCTCGCCGTCGCCCGCCAGTGGCGCGACGAGGCGGCGGCCCGGGGGCTGTTCGACCCCGTGCCGCTGCCGGTGCCGTGGCGGGCGGACCGGCACCTCGCCGACCGTACCGAACTCGCCGGAGCGCTGCCCGAGGCGTCGTCCGCCGACCTCGCCGCGTTCGCGAAGGCCTTCCTGGCGCTGCCGGAGCGGCGCCAGGTGGTCCTCGGGGACGCCGGCTCCGGGAAGACCTCGCTCGCCGTCCTGCTGCTGCTCGCCCTGATCGACCGGCTCGGCCCCGACGACCCCGTCCCGGTCCTCGTGCCGCTCGCCCCCTGGAACCCCGCCCGGCAGGGTCTGCGCGACTGGCTCGCCGAGCGGCTGCGCAAGGACTACCCGTCCCTGCCGGTGCCCCGGCTGCCCGCCGAGGGCCGCGTGCTGCCCGTCCTGGACGGCTTCGACGAACTCCCGCCCGCCCAGCAGGCACCGGCGTTCCGGCTGCTGAACCGGACCCTCGCCGCCGGCGACCCCGTGGTCCTCACCAGCCGCACCGACGAGTACCGGCAGGCCGCCAAGGAGGCCCGGGTCCTCGACTCCTCCGCCGCCGTCCGGGCCCGGCCGATCACACCGGCGGGCGTCGCGGAGATCGATCCCGAGGCTCGCCGCGCCGCCGTCGTGGACGATCAGCCCGTACGTGGCTCCTGGTTGATCAGGGGGAACGACCGGAAGTGGATCACGGGCCGGGATCACCGTCCGGGACGGCCTCCGGCCCGGCGGCCGGGCCGGGAGATCCGAGATCCGACGCACGCGCCGCGGACCGGGCCCTACGGCCGGTACACGTACGGCGTCGTCGTGCTCAGCCGGACGAAGCCGAGGCGCTGGAGGATGGGGCGGCTGTCGTCGCTCGCGTCGACCTGGAGGTACCGGTAGCCGTGGTCGGCGGCGACGCGGGCGCGGTGGGCGACGAGGGCGCGGTAGATGCCCCGGCCGCGCCAGTCGGGGGCGGTGCCGCCGCCCCAGAGGCCGGCGAAGCCGGTGCCGGGGTTCAGTTCCATCCGGGCCGCCGACACCGGGCGGTCGCCGGCCAGGGCGACGACCATGCTGACGGTGTCGCTGCCGTGCCGCAGGTGGCCGAGCATCCGCTCGCGCAGGCCCGGGAGGTCGGTGCCGAAGGCCTGGGCGTGGGCCTCCACCATCAGGTCCACCCCGGCCGGGTCGGTCACCGCGTGCAGCCGCACGCCTTCGGGGAGGACCACCTCGGTCGGCAGGTCGGCGATCCGGGCGACCATCAGCGCCTCGTCCGGTTCGGGCTCGAAGCCGGCTGCGAGCAGCCGCTGCCCCAGGTCCGAAGGGCGGTCGTGGGAGTAGGCCTTCCACTCGAACTCCAGTCCCAGTTCGGTGAAGTGGCGCACCTGCGCGGCGATCGCCGCGTCCGCCCCGGCCTCGTCCAGGCCGGACCACACCACGCCGTTCCAGTCGCCCGGCCCGCCCACCAGCCGCACCACCGCACCGTCGTGCTCGACCCGGACACCGGGGCCGTCGGACTGTGCGTTGCGCCGGATTCGCTCGTCGAACAGGGCGAGCACCTCGTCATGATCCATCCGCTCACTCCAGCACGGCGCGGCGGCGCACGCCACCGGGTTTCCCGCCCGACCGTCCGCGCGGCCACGCGGGCCACCCGACCGACCCCGCAAACCGGGTGGGCTGCCCGGCGGGGCGGCTCCGCGCGGGCGCTACTGCGCCAGGTACCCACCATCGACGGGCAGGACGGCGCCGGTGATGAAGGAGGCGTCGTCGGAGGCCAGGAAGAGGACGGCGGCGGCGACCTCGTCCGGGGCGCCGAGGCGGCCCATCGGGTGGAGCTTCTCGATCGCCGCGAGGTACTCGGGACCGCCGGGCTCGTCGCGCAGACGGGCGACGCGCTCGGTGGTGATGGTGCCGGGGGCGACGGCGTTGACCCGGATGCCGCGGTCGGCCCACTCGACGGCGAGGTGCTTGGTGAGGCCGGAGGCGACGAACTTGGCGGGCCCGTACACCGCTTGGCCGCGCTGGCCGGCCTCGCCGGAGATCGAGGAGAGGCAGACGATCGCGCCGCCCGGCCGCTCCTGGGCGGTCATCGCCCGGATCGCGTACTTGCAGGTGAGGAACATGCCGCGGCCGTCCACGGCCATCACGCGGTCCCAGTCCTCCGCGGTGGCCTCGGTGATCTCCATCAGCGGGATCACCCCGGCGTTGGCGACCAGGACGTCCAGTCGGCCGTGCCGCTCGACGGCGGCCGCGACCATCCGGCGGGCGTCCTCGTCGTCGGCCACGTCGCCGACCACCGTGCTGACGGCGCCGGGGAGTTGCCCGGCCAGCCGGTCCAGCCCCGCGGCGTCGACATCGGCGGCGACGACCGCCGCGCCCTCGCGGACGAACCGCTCGGCGACGGCCCGTCCGATGCCGCTCGCCGCACCCGTCACCACGCAGGAGCGGCCGGCCAGCCGACCGGCCGCAGGGCTTCCCGCCGCGTCCACCGTCACCATGGGCGTGACTCTACCGACCGGAGCGGGTGGAAGCCGGGCTTCCGCCGCCGCGCACGGTCGGCGCGTCGGCGTTCCGCCCTACGACGTCGCGGCGCGCCTCGGCGCCGGAGCGTCGCCGGACGGCACGCCCCGGGGAAGGGCCGACTGCGAGGTCAACGGCCGGA
Source organism: Kitasatospora sp. NPDC085464 (assembly GCF_044541955.1). Taxonomy (NCBI): domain Bacteria; kingdom Bacillati; phylum Actinomycetota; class Actinomycetes; order Kitasatosporales; family Streptomycetaceae; genus Kitasatospora; species Kitasatospora sp. NPDC085464. Next base: position 107,362 of record NZ_JBITTM010000011.1, on the reverse strand, counting down.
CTGCCAAACGCCGTTGCCGCCCGCACCCGGCACCCGCGCCCCCGGCCCCACCCCGGTCCACCCCGGGTCCATTTCGGGGGACCGGTACCTGCCGCTCCGCACAGGTGTGCGAGGAGCGGCGTACGTGCGGCCGCCGGACCCGGCGTCAGACCGTGAGGACGATCTTGCCGCGCAGGTGCCCCCGCTCGCTGACCCGCTGCGCCTCGGCCGCCTCCGCCAGCGGGAACACCCGGTGCAGCGGCAGCCGCAGCGTCCCGGCCTCGTGCAGGGCGAGCGCGGCGGCGTAGGCCCGCTGGTGGTGGAACTCGACCTCGCCGCCGCCGGAGACACGAACGCCGTACTGCTGCGCGCCCGCGAAGTCGGCAATGGTCAGGACCCGGTCCGCACCGCCCGTCAGCTCGATGGACAGCGGCAGCACCCCGCCCTGCCCGACCGCGTCCAGGGCCCGGTCCACCCCGCCCGGGGCGGCCTTCCGCACCCGCTCGGCCAGGCCCTCGCCGTACGTCACCGGGATCGCGCCGAGCTCGCGCAGGTGGTCGTGGTTGGCCTCGCTCGCGGTGCCGATCACGGTGATCCCGCGCGCCCGGGCGAACTGCAGGAGCACCGTGCCGACCCCGCCGGCCGCGCCGTGCACCAGCAGGGTCTCGCCCGACCGCGCACCGAGGATGTCGAGCGCCCGCTCGGCGGTCTCGGCCGCCACCGGGATCGCCGCGGCCTCCTCCCAGCCGAGCGAGGCCGGCTTGTGGCCCAGCATCTCGGCGGGCACCAGCACGTGCTCGGCGTAGCCGCCGCCCATCACGGCGCCGAACACCTCGTCGCCGGGCGCGAATCCGCTCACGCCCTCACCGACGGTCTCCACCACACCGGCCACCTCGTAGCCGTTCACGGCCGGGAAGACGACCGGGAAGAAGTCGGCCATCGCGCCGCTGCGCACCTTGTGGTCCAGCGGGTTGACGCCCACCGTGCGGACCGCGACCCGCACCTGGCCGGGACCGGGGGCGGGCAGCTCGATGTCGATCGGGCGCAGCACCTCCGCGCCGCCGTACTCGTGGAAGGCGATCGCCTTGGTCATGGAAGCTCCTCGGGGTTTCGGTGATGTGGCACTTCCGGCGGTTCCCATCGTGGTCCCGGGGCCCTGGCCCGGGACCCTGCCCGTTCGGACGGTTCGACCTGTCCGAACGGCCAGGCGGATCCGATCGCGACCGGACTAGGCTCGACGGCATGGATGGTGTGGACGGCGTGCGCGGGACGAGCGGCAGGGACGACCAGGTCGGCACGGGCGGTGCCGGCGGCGCGGACGAGGGGTGGCGGGAGGCCTGGGGCCGCCCCGAGGACGCGCTGGCGCGGGCCGTGGAGGTGCTGCGCACGCCGCGGCCGGAACTCCTGCTGCGTCTCTCCACGATGCTCGGGACGCTCGTGCCGCACGTGGCGGTCGCCCAGCTCAGCGGCGTGTGCACGCTCTCCCCCACGTACGCGTACGGCCTGCCGGAGCTGACCGAGGGGGTCAGCAGCCTGGAGCTGTCCCGACTGGCCGAGCGCACCACCGCGACCACCTCGGCCGGCCGGCCCTGGCAGGGCGAGGCCGAACTCGCGGGCCGCATCCGACCGGTGGTCGTCGTCTCGACCAGCACGGGCGGCGGCGCCCCACCCGTGGCCGGCGCCACCCCGACCACGAGCGGCACCACCCCGGCCCCGGGCGGCACCATCCCGGCCCCGGGCGGCACCACCCCGAGCACGAGCGGCGGCGGCAGCAGCAGCAGCAGCAGCTCGGACGGCGGCACGTCGGGCGCCGGCCCCGCACCGGGCGCCGGCCACGGCGCCGTCCTGGTGCTCGTCCGGGCGAACGCCGACCCCGTGGCGCCGGGGGCCCTCGCCGTCCTGCAGCAGCTGTGGGACCTGGTCATCGCCCACTCCGACCACCGCGCCACCGACGCGGGCCCCAAGCACGCGGCGGCCTCCCGCGCCTCCGCCAACGCCCGCGCGCGGGCGATCGCCGAGTTCACCGGCACCCACAGTGCGGCGCTCAGCGCCATCCTGGCGCCGCTGCGATCGCCCGACCTGGACGACGCGACCGCGCGCCGCACGGCCACCGAACTGGCCGTCACCGCCCTGCTCGACCTGCGCCGGGGCGCCGACCTGGACCGCACGCTCAGCGAGGAGCCGGCCGACGCGGCCTTCGCCCGGCTCGCCCGGGAGCTGCGCCCGCTGCTGCGGCACACCCGGGTGCGGCTGGACGCGGCGCCCCCGGCGGAGGCCGGCCGCTCCGTCCCGGCGGACGCCGCGCACACCGCCCGGGACGCCGTCCGGGTGGCCGTCCTGGTGATGCTGGAGCAGGACAAACCGAGCCGCCTGCACGTCAGTTGGCAGTTCACCCCGGACGGCGCCGCCCTGCGGTCGGTGGTCCGCGGCGACGGCCTGGGCGTGCTGGCCGCCGACGCCCTCACCGTGCACCGCACCGCCGACCGCATCACCGCGCTCGGCGGCCGCTGCACCGTCGAGGCCGTCCCCGGCTGGGGCACCACGGTGACGGTCGACCTGCCGCTCGCCCTCCCCGAGCCCGCCCTCGCCACCGACCCCCTGGACGGCCTCCAGCCGCGGGAGTTGGAGGTCCTCGACCAGCTCGCCCAGGGCCGGCGCAACCGCGACATCGCCGCCGCGCTGCACATCAGCGAGTCGACGGTGAAGTTCCACGTCGCCAACATCCTGGCGAAGCTGGGCGTGGCCTCGCGCGGCGAGGCGGCGGCCCTGGCCCACCGCGCCGGGATGCCGGGCGGCACGCTGGGCCTGTACGTGGCGTCCTGAGCCGGGCGCCCGCACCCCGCCCCGCCCGCCCCACCCGCGCCGCACGGCCGCCGACTCCCCGGAGAGCCACCACATGACCGACCCGACCCACCCGGCCCACCCGGCCGACGCCTCCGACACCTCCGACCCGACCCTCCCCGCCGGCCCCGCCGGCCCCGCCGGGCCGCCGACCCCCTGGGCGCCCGGCACCCCCGGTCTGCTGCGCCTGCCCTCCGGCCGCCTGCTGCGCGGCCGCGGCCTGAGCCTCCCGCTGCCGCCAGGGCCCCGACCCACCTTCGGCCTCTACCTGTTGGGCCGGCCGCCGAAGGGCATCGCGTGGGAGCACCGCTGGGTGCGCTGGCCCGACTTCCGGCTGCCCGGCGACCGCGCGGACGCGGCCGACGCCTTCCGTGAGGCCTGGGAGCGCGCCGCCACCGAGCGGGTCGAACTCGCCTGCGCCGGCGGGCGCGGCCGCACGGGCACCGCGCTCGCCTGCATCGCGGTGCTGGACGGCGTCCCGGCGGCGGAGGCGGTCGCGTACGTGCGCGAGCACTACAGCCGGCACGCCGTCGAGACGCCGTGGCAGCGGAAGTTCGTGGAGCGGCTAGCCTAGGCGGCATGGGTGGGGATCCTGAGGTTTCGGCGGTCAACCGGGTCACCGTCGACACGATCACCGGCGACGTCTACCAGGCCGGGACGATCAATCTGACCCGCGCCGGCGGGCCGGAGGTCTCCGCCGGGTCGACGGCGGCCGCCTGCGCCGCGTACGCCCGCCGCGTGCGGGAGACGTACGGCCGGCTGGACCTTGAGGTGCTCACCCCGCTGTCCGAACAGGGCGAGCACCCGGCCGTGGAGCTGCGGGAGGTGTTCGTCACCCCACAGGTCCGGGAGGACCCGCCGCCGGTGGAGCTGCCCCGTGAACTGGTCCAACGGCTCGCGGCGTACGGCGAGTTCGCCGGGGACGCGCTCCCGCCCGGGCTCGGCCGGCCGGCCGTCGAGCAGCTGTGCGACGACTACCTGGACCGGCCGACCGAGGACGCGCTGTCCGTCCTGACCGGACCGCGCGGCCGTCGGGTCGTCCTGCTCGGCGACCCCGGCTCCGGGAAGTCCACCCTCGCCCGGTACCTGGCCCTCACCCTCTGCCAGGGTGCTGCCGGGCCGCTCGCCCCGCTGGACGGGCTGGTGCCGCTGGTGGTCGAACTGCGCCAGTACGCCGAAGGGCACTGGCGCGACGGCACGTTCGAGGACTTCCTCGACCACCGCCACCGCGTCGCCGGGATGTCCCTCCCCCGGCCCGAACTGCTGCGGCTCCTCGACGAGGGCCGGGTGGTGATCGTCTTCGACGGCCTCGACGAGCTCTTCGACCCGGGGGTGCGCGCCGCCACCGCCGAACGGATCGCCGCCTTCGCGGCCCGCTACGAGCGGGCGCGCGTCGTCGTCACCTCGCGGGTCATCGGCTACCAGCGCGCGGCCCTCGGCGGCGCCGGCTTCACGCACTTCATGCTGCAGGACCTCGACCACGGCCGGGTCGCCGACTTCGCCCGCCGCTGGTACGCGATCGCCTGCCCGGCGGACCCCGAACTCGCCGCCCGGCTGGTCGAACGCATCACCGACGCGGTGGACGCCTCCCGGCCGATCCGCGAACTCGCCGGGAATCCCCTGCTGTTGACCGTCCTCGCGATCATCGGCCGGCGCCGTACCCTGCCCAGGGACCGCCGGGGCGTCTACGAGCACGCCGTCCGGGTCCTGGTCGCCCACTGGGACCGCGACACCAAGCACCTGAGCACCCCGCTGAAGCCCGGCGCCGCCGAGGCCATCGACCTCCTCGACGACCGCGAGCGCCTGGAACTGCTGCGCCTGCTCGCCCGCCGGATGCAGGAGGGCACCGGAGGCATCGCGGGCAACCACATCCACGCCGAGGAGCTGGAGTGCGTCTTCCGGGACTACTTCGGCCAGTTCGGGCTTCCGGTGCACCAGTGCCTCGCCGCCGCCCGCGCCCTGCGGGACCAGCTGCGTGAGCGCAACTTCATCCTGGCGAGGTACGGCGGCGAGGTGTACGGCTTCGTGCACCGCGCGTTCCTGGAACACCTGGCGGCGGAGGACATCGTCCACCGCTACACCGTGCAGCGCGAGTGGACGCCGGAGGGCCTGATCGAGGAGGTCTTCGCGCGCAGGGCCGACGACCCGGCGTGGCACGAGGTGCTCCTGCTGGTGGTCAACCACCTCAGCGAGCACGACGCGGCGACGGCGATCGACCACCTGCTCGACCGGGGCGACGACACCTCACTGGTCCTGGCGATCCGGTCCCTGGCCGAGGTGCGGAAGGTCGGACTGCTGCGGGCCCAGAGCGACCGGGCGATCGACGGCCTCACCGGCCGCCTCGCGGGGTACACCACCATGGCCTTCAAGACCGATCCGCTCCTGGCCCCGCTGGCCGCGCTGAGCGCGGTTCCCGGCTGGACGGGGCGCGAGCGCTACCTCCGCTGGTTCCACCTGCACGGGCAGTTCGCCTCGTCGACCAGCGCGAGGGTCACCGTGGCGGTCGCCCTCCACACCGACATCGAGACCTCCCTGGCCCTCGCCGCGTTCGGCCCCGGGGACAACACGCACGCCGCCGTCACCGCACTGGCCCGCCGGTGGAGCGCTCATCCCGGCATCGTGCCGGCGCTGCTGGCGATCGCGGCCGAGCAGTCCTTCTTCCCGCTCCGGATGAGGGTGCTGTTCGAGCTGGCGGACGGATGGCCCGATCACCCGGACGTCGTGCCACTGCTGCCGGAGGTCGAGGCGGCCCTGGCCACGCCGATGTTCGTCGGCCGCGACGTGGTCGACGTCCCGCCCATGACCACGCTTCCCGGCGCCGCGGGCGACCCGGTGCAGCTGCTGGACCTCGCCGCCAACGGCACGACGGGGTCCGTCCGGTGCGACGCCCTCCAGTCCCTCGCCCGGTCCTGGCCCGCGCACCCCGAGGTGCTGCCGCTGCTCCTCGACCGCGCGGCGGGCGACCTGCAGATCAGCGTCCGGGAGACCGCCGTCCGCGAACTGGCGCGCCGGCGGACCGACACCCGGGCCGTCCTGCCGGTGCTGCACGACCGGGCGCTGCACGACCGCAGCCCCAGCACCCGCCGCCGCGCCCTCGAAGGCCTCGCCCACCTGGACGCCGACAACCCGGCGACCGTCGAACTGCTCACCCGGTTCGCAACCGGCCCGGAGAACTCCGAACTGAGGCTGAAGGCGGTCAACCTCCTGGCCCAGTACCGGGGTTCGCACCCGGAGACGGTGCTGCTCCTCCTGGACCGGGCCACGGCGGACCCGGACCAGGGAGTCCGTGGCGCCGCACTGGGCCACTACGCGGTGCTCGCCCCCGACGACGCCGAGTCCGTCGTCCACGCGCGGGCGCAGGACGATCCCGGCCGGGAGGTGCGCCGCCGGGCGCTGACCATGCTCGCCTGGCAGTGGCCCGACCGGCCCGGGACCCGGACCGTCCTGGAGCACGCGGCGGCCGCGGACACCGAGCAGGCCGTCCGCGACGCCGCCCGGTCCGGCCTGGCCGCCGTCGCCCGCCTCACCTCCGCCTGCGCCTGAGCCGCAGCACCTCCTCCAGCGGCACCCCGCCCTCCGCCCAGGCCGCCAGCCGCGCCCGGTCCAGCCAGTGGACGGCGTGCCGGTCGCCCCAGGCCTTGGCGTCCCGGGTCAGACCGCCGTTGGTCACCACCACGGCCACGTCGGCGCCGTGGGCCGGGCCGGCGGTGCCCTTCACCTGGTACATCACGTGCACGCCGACCTTGGCCGCGACCCTGGTGTGCTTGGCCTGCAGCACGATGCGGCCGAGCCGCGGGTGGTGGCCGATCACGTCGGCCGCCTGGTCGCCGTGCCGGCCGACCTGCCGCGCGCTCCAGCCGTCCCGGACCAGCAGGTCGCGCAGCGCGAACTCGAAGGCCCGGTCGTCCATCGCGTCGACGGTGGCCAGCGGTATCCGCAGGGCGGCGAGCCGCCTGGTCCGGGCCCGGTCGAGGGCGGGACCGCGGGCGGCGGACAGCAGGCAGCCGGCCGAGACCACCGCGAGGAACACCCAGGACCGCAGCAGCGACTGGAGCACGCCGACGACGAGCACGGCGGCCGCCACCGCGACCAGGGCGGCGCCCAGCCGCTCACCCGCACCGCGCGGGCGGCGGACGCGGACGGCGCGGGCCATCAGGGCGCGCCGATCTCGGCGGGCGCGGAGGCCGTGGACGCGGACGCGGACGCTGGCGCGGAGGCCGTGGGCGCGGACGCGGTCGGCGCGGCGGTCGACACCGCCCCCGGCGCGGCGGTGGACGCCGGGGTCGGCGGCGGGGCGGCGGGCGGGGTGTCGGAGAACCCGACGAAGCGGCTCCAGAGCCACAGTGCCGCCACCACCCCGGCGATGAGCCAGCCGCTGCCCCGTGGGGAGGCCCCGCCGCCCGGTCGCGGCCGACGGCGGAGATGTGCCCGTACGAGGACCCGGTCGTCCCGGCCTGCCACTGCGCCTCCCGAGCGGGGGACGGCGCCCGGTGCGCCGCCGACCCCGTCCCTCGATGTAGCAGCGGTTCCTCGGCACACGCACGACCGCACCGTCCGGAACCGGACACCCGACACTCCGGCCGACTCCCGGCGGCGCGCCTCGGCACCGCCGCCGAGCAGCACCGATGCCGTGCCGTCAGGTTGGCGCGAAGGCACCCGGCTCGTACGGTGCACTTCCCGGCGCCCGTCGGCCGTTCACTCCTCCCGGTGGAGCGTGAAGTCGGCCGGCCCGCCGTCCATGGTGAAGCGCCGTGGCGCGCCCGGCTGCTCGGGCCGCCAGCCGGCGGCGAGGCCGGCCCGGACCAGGGCGGCGGTCAGGGCGGGGGTGACCGGGGCGAGTTGGAAGACCTCGGCGATGCGCTCGGCAGGGGCGGTCAGCAGGACGCCGTAGTGGAGCCAGGGGTCGTCGAAGCGGAGGGTGACCTCCAGCGGGCGGCCGGCGCCCCCGGTGCGGCCGAGGCGGCTGCGGCTCCGGCCCCCGACGTCCTCGGAGCCCTCGCAACGCCCGGCGCACTCGGGGGTGTCCGGCCAGACCCGGACCACGACGTGCCCGGCGTCCCGGGAGCGGACGGTCCAGCGGTAGTCGCGGCCGTCGACGTGGATCCTGCGCGGTGTCCTGCGGGCCATGCCGCCACGGTACCCGTCAGAGGTCCCACGTCCGGGCGGCGGCCCAGGCCTCCAGCGGCTGCCAGTCGATGTCCGGGTGGGCGGCGTGCAGGCCGTCGGTGTCGATGTCGAGGCCGGACTCCTGGAAGTAGCGGAACATCGCGGCGAGGTCCTCGGAGTAGGTCTCGACGACGGTCAGCGGCACCTCCTCGCAGCGGATCGGGCGTCCGCTGGCGGCGGCGATCGCGGCGGCGATCTGATCGCCGGTGCACCACTGGGAGGCGATGTCGATCCGGCGGCCCGCGTACGCGTCGGGGTGGGTGAGGACGTGGGCGGCGAAGGCGCCGATGGTCTCGACGGCGATCACCGGGATGGGGACGCCGGGCGGCATGGGGAGGTGGAAGACGCCCTCGCGCAGGGACCGGAGGGTCCAGTCGTTGTCGTAGTTGTCCAGGAAGGCGGCCGGGCCGATGACGGTCCAGGGCAGGTCGAGCCCGGCCAGGTGCTGTTCGATGCGCTGCTTTGAGTCGAAGTGCGGGATGCCGGTGGAGCGGTCGGCGTTGGTGGCGGAGGTGAGGAGCACGTGCCGCACACCGGCGGCGGCCGCCGCGTCGAGCAGGGCGATGCCCTGGCGGACCTCGGTGTCGAGGTCCGTGCCGAACGGGGTGGACATCGCGAACAGCGCGCCCGCGCCGTCCAGTGCCGCGGCCAGCGTGGCCGGGTCGTCGAAGTCGGCGTGCACCACGCGGGCGCCGAGCGCGGCGAGTCGGGCGGCGGCCGGCGATCCGGTGTCGCGGGTGAGGGCGCGGACCGGACGGCCGGCGCGGAGCAGGGCGCGGGCGGTGGCACCGCCCTGGGCGCCGGTGGCGCCGGTGACGGCGACGGGGAGCTCGGAGACCTCGGGGAACCCGGGAAGGCCATTTATCTGCGTCATGCAGACAACATAGAAAGAGATGTCTGCGCCACGCAACCAATTATCCGGCAGGCTGCCGCCGACGGACGGCCGGTTACCCTTCCCCCATGACGACCCGCGACGAACTGATGGCACGGCTGTGGCCGGTCTCACGCCGCTACCTGGCCTCCTACGTGCTGTTCAACCAGGCCGTCGCCGACCATCTCGGCATGCACCCCACCGACGTCCAGTGCCTCAACCTGCTCACCCTGGAGGACGGCCCGGTCACCACCGGCCGGATCGCCGAGCTGACCGGCCTCACCAGCGGCTCGGCCACCCGGCTGGTCGACCGCCTGGAGAAGGCCGGCCTGGTCGCCCGCCGGCGGGACGAGGCCGACCGCCGCCGCGTCCTGGTCGCCGTCCGCCCCGAGGCGCTGGAGCGCTTCGGAGCGGTGTGGCGCACCCTGGGCGCCGACTGGGCGGCCGCCTTCGCCGACGACAGCGAGGACGAACTCGCCTTCCTGCTGCGGCACATGAACCGCACGGTGGAGCTCAGCCACCGCCAGATCGCCCGCCTGACGGGAAGCGACGACGCCCCGGCCGCCTCCTAGGTCTTGCGGAGTTCCGGCGCCGGGGCCCCGATCAGCAGCCGGCGCACCGCGTCCCAGGCCGAGCGCAGCGCGGCCGCGCAGGCGCGGGTGTCCGAGCCGAGCAGGCGCAGCCAGGCGCCGCTGTCCTCGGGGAGCACGCTGACGCCGTACAGCAGGCCGGAGCCGGCCAGCGCCTCGTGCAGGGCGTCCGCGACCAGCGCGGGCGGCGCGAGCGGGGTGAGGACGTAGAGGCTGGACATCACGTCGTGGCCGGCCAGCACGGCCGGACCGTCGACTCCCGTTCCACCACCGGCGCCGCCTGCACCACCAGCGCCGGTTCCGCCACCGACGCCGCCTGCACCGCCGACGCCCGCCCCCGACCCGCCGCCGGAGCGCGCGGGTTCCAGCCGTACGGTGTCCAGGGCCACCAACCGGCCGTCCGGGCGGCGCACTTCGAAGTCCGAGGCGAACACCCGGTAGGCGTTGCGCTCGCCCCGCGCGAGGCGGCCGGCCAGCACCGTCTCGCTCGCCAGCACCGTCGCTCCCGGGTCGACGGTCAGGACGGTGCGCTGGTAGAGGCGGGAGTCGACGAAGGGGATCACCGGCTCGGGCAGGTACTCGACGTAGGCGCCCGGGCCGGCAGCCAGGGACAGGAGCTGCGTCGCGTAGTCGTGCTCCATCCGGTAGACCTTGGTGGCCGCCTGGGTGGTGAGGTGGACGGCCGTGTCGGCGCCGCAGCGCACGTCCGTACGCAGCCGGTCGGCCTGCAGGACGCCGCCGCCGGTGGACATCAGGAAGGTGACGGCGAGGTCGGGGCGGGCCGGGTCGAAGTACAGCGGGCGCATGATCTGCAGCGGCGACTTCTGGTAGTGGCCGGTGAGTTCGGTGCGTCCGCCGATCCGCTCGAAGGCCAGTTCCAGCAGCCCGACCTTGCCGGGGCGCCCGACCGCGAGGGTGTCGGGCGTCCCGGCGTGGCGGCGGACCTCGTACGGGACGCGGGCGGGCTCGTAGTGCCGGGGGTCGAGCCGGGGCACCGCCGGCGGTGCGACGCGCGACCGCGCCCCGGTCACGCCGGCACCTTCCGGAAGGTCTCCAGGAACGCGGCGATCTCCTCCAGCCCCTCCCCCGTCAGGCAGTTGGTGAGCACCACGGGGCCGCCCTCGCGCACCCGGCGGGCGTCGGACTCCATGATGCCGAGGTCGGCGCGGACGTACTGGGCGATGTCGATCTTGTTGATGACCAGCAGCTCCGACTCGGTGATGCCCGGGCCGCGCTTGCGGGGCATCTTCTCGCCCTCGGCGGTGTCGAGGACGAACAGGAAGAGGTCGACCAGCACCGGGCTGAAGGTCAGCGTGAGGTTGTCGCCGCCGGACTCGAACAGCAGGGTGTCGACGTCCGGGAAGCGTTCCAGGAGTTCGGCGCCGGCCGCGAGGTTCATCGTCGGGTCGTCCCGGACGGCGGTGTGCGGGCAGGCGCCGGTCTCCACGCCGACCACCCGCTCCGGGTCCAGCAGCCCGGCCAGGGTGCGGCGCACGTGCTGGGCGTCCTCCTGGGTGTAGATGTCGTTGGTGACGACGGCGGGGCGGTGGCCGCGCGCGATCAGCACCGGGACGAGGGCTTCGATCAGCGCCGTCTTGCCGGAGCCCACCGGCCCGCCGATGCCCACGCGGAGCACGTTCTCGGTCAACTCTCCTCCTCTGGTGCGACGTTGTTCACGTCGCGTTGTGGTGCGTACGTCAGGTTGCGGTCGTCACGTCGTGCACGTCCGGGGGTTCAGCTCGCGAACAGCCGGGCCTCGGCCCGTTCGTGGCGTCCGGACATCGCGTCGGCCACCGGCACGCAGCCGCCCAGGTCGGCCGACTCCCGCACCAGGGCGGCCGACACGACCTCCCGGATGACCGGCGCGACCGCCCGCAGCACCACCTGCGCCCGGCGGTGGTCGGTCAGCCGCAGCCGCAGCGCCGCGCCGACGAAGCTGCTGCAGAACGCGAACAGGTCGCCGGTGACTGCCTGTTCGACGGGAACGGCGGCCGAGGCGTAGGCCACCCCGGCGGCCACCGCCTGGCAGCCGGGCGCGCGTTTGTCCGCGACCAGCGCGGCGTACCGCTCCAGCGGCTCGCCGCCCACCGACTCCCGTGCGATGTCCAGGAGTTGGCGCCCGGTCCGGGTCGCGGCCAGCCGCAGCTCCCGGTTGAGCTTGGTGGCGTGCAGCCGCTGGTCGGTCTCGGCGAGCAGGTCCCAGTCGCCCGCCGAGGCGGCCCGGTGGGCGAGGGCGAGCGCGGTGGCGTCGGATGGTCCGACGCCGTGCCGCAGCAGGTCGGCGAGCAGTTCGGGCAGCGTGTCCGGGGTGACGGCCTTGGCCTGGGCGTAGCCTTCGAGGCCGTGCGAGAGGGTGTAGAAGCCACTGGGGAAGGCGGAGTCGGTCAGCTGGAGGCAGACCAGCAGGGCGTCCAGCCGGTCCTCGGGAACGCCGCCCGGGCCCCCGGAGTCGGCGCTCACGCGAGGTAGAACAGGTGGTTGAGCGGCAGTTCACGGGCCGGCTCGATGGTCGCCGGCTCGCCGTCCAGGGTGACCCGGTAGGTCTCCGGGTCGACCGCGATCTTCGGCAGCGCGTCGTTGCGCACCATGTGCTGCTTGCCGACCGACCGGCACCGCCGCACCGGCAGCACCCGGCTGTCCAGCCCGAGCTGTTCCGGGACGCCGAGGTCCACCGCCGCCCGGGACATGAAGGAGACCCGGGTGGCCTGCTTGGCCCGCCCGTACGCGCCGAACATGGGGCGGTAGTACACCGGTTGCGGGGTGGGCAGCGAGGCGTTGGGGTCGCCCATCAGCGCCCAGTTGATCACCCCGCCCTTGATCACCATCTTGGGCTTGGCAGCGAAGGAGTTGATCGGCCACAGCACGATGTCGGCGAGCTTGCCGGGCTCCAGCGAGCCGATGTGGTCGGCGGTGCCGGAGGCGAGGGCCGGGTTGATGGTGAGCTTGGCGAGGTAGCGCAGCACCCGGACGTTGTCGTGGCGTTCGCTGTCGCCGGCGAGCTTGCCGCGCTGGTCCTTGCAGTGGTGGGCGGTCTGGAAGGCGCGGGTGAAGGACTCGCCGATCCGGCCCATCGCCTGCGAGTCGGAGGAGAAGATCGAGATGACGCCCTCGTCGTGCAGGACGGTCTCGGCGGCGATGGTCTCGGCGCGCACCCGGGAGTCGGCGAAGGAGACGTCCTCGGGGATGTCGTGGCTGAGGTGGTGGCAGACCATCACCATGTCCAGCAGTTCGTCGACCGAGTTGACGGTGTAGGGCAGCGTCGGATTGGTGGAGGACGGCAGCACGTTGGGCTCGCCGGCGATCCGCATGATGTCCGGGGCGTGGCCGCCCCCGGCGCCCTCGGTGTGGAAGGTGTGGATGGTGCGGCCGTCGATCGCCGACAGGGTGTCCTCGAAGTAGCCGGACTCGTTGAGGGTGTCCGTGTGGATGGCCACCTGGACGTCGTACTCGTCGGCGACGCTCAGCGCGCTGTCGATCGCGGCCGGGGTGCTGCCCCAGTCCTCGTGCACCTTGAGGCCGCACACGCCCGCCTCGACCTGTTCGCGCAGCGCGCCCGGGAGCGAGCCGTTTCCCTTGCCGAGCAGCCCGACGTTGACCGGCAGGTCCTCGACAGCCTGGTACATCCGGCCGATGTTCCACGGGCCGGGGGTGCAGGTGGTGCCGTTGGTGCCGTCGGAGGGGCCGGTGCCGCCGCCGATCAGGGTGGTGATGCCGTTGCTCAGCGCCTCCTGCACCTGCTGCGGGGAGATGAAGTGGATGTGGGTGTCGATGCCGCCCGCGGTGGCGATCAGGTGCTCGCCGGAGATCACCTCGGTGCCGGGGCCGATCACCAGCTCGGGGTGCACGCCGCTCTGGGTGTGCGGGTTCCCGGCCTTGCCGACGGCGGTGATGAAGCCGCCCTTGACGCCGATGTCGCCCTTGACCACGCCGAGTACCGCGTCCATGACGACGACGTTGGTGATGACCAGGTCGAGCGCGCCCTGGACGGAGGTGGCGGCGGGGTCCTGGGCCATGCCGTCGCGGATGCCCTTGCCGCCGCCGTAGACGGCCTCGTCGCCGTAGTGGCCCTGGTTGAAGTCCTGCTCGACCTCGACCACCAGGTTGGTGTCGGCGAGGTGGAAGCGGTCGCCGACGGTGGGGCCGAACAGGTCGGTGTACTGCCTGCGGGAGAGGATGGCCATCAGCGGGCGCCTTCCTGGTGGGTCGCCGGGTGCGTCTCCGGGGGGACCTTCGCGTGGACCTTCGTGTGGATCTCGGCGTGGAGGTCCGGGAGGATCTCCGCGTGGGGGTTCGGGTGGGGGTCCGGGTGGATCGCCGTGTGGAGGTCCCGGGGCCGGTCCTCCTTGAGGTCGAGGTTGGTGCCCTTGAAGCCGAGGGCGAGCGCCCTGCCGATGGCGCGGGCCCGGGTGGCGGGCGCGGCGATGCCGCCGTCCACCAGGTTGCTGAAGCCGACCAGGCGGCGGTGGCCGCCGAACTCGGCGAGCGTGACGTCCTTGGTGTCGCCGGGCTCGAAGCGGACGGCGGTGCCGGCCGGGATGTCCAGGTGCTTGCCGAAGGCGGCGTTGCGGTCGAAGTCGAGCGCGCGGTTGGCCTCGAAGAAGTGGTAGTGGGAACCGACCTGGATCGCCCGGTCTCCGGTGTTGCTGACCGTGATGGTGGCCTTGGCGCGGCCGGCGTTGATCTCCACCGGGTCGTCGCCGTACAGGTATGCGGCGCCACCAGACATGGCTGGCCTTCCTCTCTGCCGGTTCAGTGGGGGGTGTGTGCGGGTGCGTGGGGGTGGTGCCGGTGGGGGTGCTGACCGGGGTGCGGGTGGCTGTGGGGGTGGTGGGCCGCGCCCGGTCCGTGGCTGTGCGGGTAGCCGTGCCCGTGCTCCGCGTCGAGGCCGGCCCGGATGCCGTCCTCCCCGTGCCCGAGCGTGTGCAGTGCGGCCGCCGTCCGCGCCGCGATCACGCCGGCGATCGCCGACGGGCGCAGCAGCGGGCCTCCGTCGCGGATGCCGGCGGGCGCGACGGCGGGCTCACCGTCGCGCGTGCCGTCCCGCGAGCCCTTCCCTGCGCCGTCCCGCGAGCCCACCCCGGCGCCGTCCCGCGCGCCGTCCCGGACGCCGGGAAGCGCGGCACGCAGGGCCGGGCCGAAGGAGGCCGGAACGGCCGTCACCTCGCGGGCGCCGAGCAGGCGGCAGCGTTCGGCGCCCTCGGCCGGGTCGGGGTCACCGCCCTCGAAGGCGACCTCCACCCAGCGGTGCCGTCCGTACTGGCGGACCAGTCGGGCGATCCGGAACAGTTCGGCGTCCTCGAAGGGACCGGCCGTCGGGGCGGTGACCAGCAGGGCGCCGTCGGGGGCGGTGCGGGCGGCGGCCCGCAGCCAGCCGATGAGGTGCTCGGCGGCGCCGAAGGGCGCGGCCAGCGCGAGCCGGCCGCGGCCCTCGCCGGCGGCGAGCCAGCGCAGTGCCCGGGCGCTGTCGGCCACCAGCCGGGGGTCGCGGCCGAGCGTCATCGGCACGACGCAGACCGGCCGGTCGTCGGCGGCCAGCGCGCGGCGGACGGCCTCGGCGAGCGGGCGGCCCGCCGGGGCGGCGGCGTGGACGGCGGGGTCGGCCGCCACCAGCGGGGCGAGGTCCCGGCCGCCGTCGCTCTCGTGCCCGCCGGCCAGCACCACCGTGGCGGACTGCGGTGGCGTCATGGCTCAGGCACCCACCGGGTCGTGGCAGGAGACGAGCTTGGTGCCGTCCAGGAACGCGGCCTCGACCTGGAGCAGCGGCAGCATCTCGCGCACGCCGGGCATGACGTCGGCGTTGCCGACGACCTGCTTGCCGATTTCCATGCATTCGGCGACGGTGCGGCCGTCCCGGGCGCCTTCCATGATGGCTTCGCTGATGAGTGCGCAGGCCTCGCTGTAGTTCAGCTTGACGCCGCGGTCCCGGCGTTTGCGGGCCAGATCGGCGACGACGTAGATGTACAGCTTGTCCATCTCACGGGGCGAGAGATTCACGGGAATCACTCTTCCTTTCCGAGGATCCGATGAAATGCAAGGGAGTTGGACGGACAATCAGACCCGGCGCAGGCGGGGAACGGCCGGTACGGCCGCCAGGAACAGCATCGTGGTCAGCACGAACGGCCAGGTGAAGGCGTGGCCGCCGAAGGGCGCGCAGATCGCCGCGAGCGCCGGGGTCAGGACGGTGGCGGTGGCCGCGCCGAGCAGGGCGTAGCCCGCGCTCCAGCGGCTCGGGGCGACGAAGACCCCGCACAGCGCGAGCGCCACCAGCACGCCGCTGTAGCCGAGCAGCCCCTGCCCGACCGCCTCGGCGGGTGCGCCGAGACCCCAGGCGGTGAGCAGACCGGTGGCTCTGCCCGCACAGGCCATCAGGCCCGCGAGACGGCTCGCGGCGAAGAGGCCGGCCAGGAACAGCAGGCCGACGTACCACTGGGGCATGAAGAAGATCTGACCGATGTTCGCGAAGAAGCCGCGCCAGAGCTCGTCCCAGCCCGGCCCGGCCTCCCCGACGGCGACCGCGGGCAGGGCGGCGGGCGCCTCGGCGCCGCGCCACAGCCGCCGGAACCCGGGGGCAGCGACCGTGAGGCCCGTCGCGACCAGGCAGAACGGCGCGGTCAGCGCCGGGAGCCGCCACACCGCCAGGACCGTCCCGAGCCCCGCCGTGACCACCACGGCGACGGCCGAGCCGAGCACCGCCACCGCGACCGTGGCCGGGTGCCCGGCCCCGAGGAGGACCGCGCAACCCAGCGCCACCAGGCACCCGTTGTACCCGTGCAGCCCGGCCCGGACGGCGCGCCGGTCGAGCCCCAGCCCGTACGCGACGGCGGTCGAGACGGCGGTGCCGAGCAGACCGTAGAGCCCGAACTGCGGGCCGGCCGCGAACAGTGCGGCCACGAAGAGGAGTCCGCACACGGCGGACGGCATGAAATCGACCTGAGCGACGCCGCGCAGGACTTCGGCGACCAACCTGACGGATATCGGACGAGCCGGCGCGACCGTGCTCTCCCCACCCTCGTACTGACCCATGCTTCGCACCAATTCCCGGTACGGCCGGTGGGTTTGGAGACAGCCCCCGGCGATTCCTCCGGAACCGTACTCCTACGGATTGCGAAGTCGGTCACATACGGGCCGTTACGTCAAATCGACGAAGCGTGACCACAGGGCCGTTGAACTGCAACATTTTGTTGAAAAAGGCGGGGGTCGGCGTCCCCGGAGGGGGGAATTCTTTGCGAAGTTTTACTCAGGGATGCCCAAATGCCGGACCAGGAACCCCTCCGAGGCCTCCACCTCGAAGTCCGGCACCTCCAGATGGCCGCCGGGATTGGCGTGCAGCGTCTTCTCGCCCGAGCCGAACGCGCCGAACAGCGCCAGCGCCCCCTCCCGCGGGACCAGCTCGTCGTCCCACTGCAGGACGAACTCCAGCGGCACACCCACCCGCTCCGCCGCCTCGGTCTGCGCCGTGTGCCCCGTCAGCCCGAACACCGCGGCGGTGATGCGGGGTTCGGCCGCCGCGAGCGGGATCCCGACCACGCTCCCCAGCGACAGCCCCCAGAACCCGACCGGCCCGTACGGGGCGTCCGGGGCGTCGGGCCTGCCCGGCGTGTCCGGCCCGTACGGGGCGTCCGGCCCCTGTAGGGCGTCCAGCACGGCCACCCACTCCGGCACCGCCCGCTCCGCGAGGGCCGCCGTGTGCCGCGCCACCCACGCGCTGATCGGCCGCCGGGCCGCCAGCAACTCCCCGATCTCCGTGACGAACCGCTCGTCCTGCGCGCTGCGCGGCCGCTCCCCGTGCCCCGGCGCGTCCAGCGCCACCGCGGCGTAGCCGTACCGCACGACGCACCGGCGGGCCCGCTCCTCGACCGTCCGGCTGCTCCCGCCGCCACCGTGCCCCAGCAGCACCAGCGGCCGCCCGCCGAGCGGCGGTCCGGCCGGCTGCCAGAGCACACCGGGCACGCCGTCGAGGGTGAAGCCGCGTTCCGAGACGCCGTCCGTGTCGATCTCCGAGGTGAAGTCCACCCCGCCATCATGGCCCCCGACACGCGTTCGAGTCCGGTCAATGCCCCAGTCCGCCACCGCACGGGCCCCACCGCCGGGCGGCGAACGGCGGGTACGGCAGCGGACAGCGGGGAGAGGAGCGGACAGCGGCGGACGGCAGTGAACAGCGGGGAGGGGACGTCGGATCCGCCGACGTCCCCTCCCCGCGCCCCCGTGCTCGCGCTCGGTGCGGACCGGCCGCTACCGGGCCGCCGCGTGCTCCTTCAGGAAGTCCAGCAGCAGCGCGGTGGTCTCCTCCGGGCGCTCCAGGCTCGGCAGGTGACCGGCCCACGGCAGCTCCAGGTGCCGGGCGTTCGGCAGGACGGCCGCGAGGGTCGCGGCGATCTCCCGGAAGTCCGGCAGGTCGTGCGCGCCGCCGACGGCCAGGGCCGGGGCGGTGACCGACGAGAGGTCGACCTCCTCCTTGTCCGGGCCGACCGTCGCCTCCATCTGCACGTCGAACGCGTGCCGCTGCATCCGCCGGACGTCCTCGCGCACCTCCGCGGTCGCCTCCGGGCCCAGCCAGGTGTCGACGTTCAGCGCGACGGCGCCGTCGATGTCACCGGCCTCGATCAGCTCCTCCTCGCGGTCGCCGAACGCCCGCAGGGTCTCGCTGGGCTCGTGCCCGGGCATGCCCGCCGCCAGCAGCGCCAGCGCGGTGACGGCCTGCGGCCGCAGCGCGGCCACCGTCAGGGCGATCCGCCCGCCGTGCGAGGCGCCGACCAGCGCGGCGGACTCGATGCCCAGGTGGTCCAGGAGCGCCAGGACGTCCCGGGAGTCGCTGTACGGGACCTCCGAGAGCGGCGACTCGCCGAACCCGTGGAAGTCCGCCCGCACCACCCGGTACCCGGCGTCGAGCAGCGGCTGCCACTGCGCGTCCCACATCCGTCGGTCGCACACCGAGGAGTGCAGCAGCACCACGGCGGGCCCACTGCCTGCTACGTCATGAGAAATGATCATCGAGCGGATGCTAACCGCCCAACCGCCGGTTCCCCAAGCGATTTCCGCAGCTCACGACGAACCCGGCCGCGCGAATCCCCCGGATCCCCCCGGCCGTGCCCGCCCCACCGATCCCCACCACCCCCACCACCCGTGACACCGGATGAGGGGCCCGCACCGGAGTAAGCGTTTCCGGCCGCCCGTGGGCTCCGGGTGGGTGAGGAGGTGCTCATGGGAGAAACGAAGAGCGGGCGGGACGACGAGTTCCAGACGTTCATCGTCGCGGTCTGGCCGCGGCTGGTCCGCACCGCGTACCTGCTGGCCGGCGAGCAGTACGCGGCGGAGGACCTGGTGCAGTCCGCCGCGGAGAAGGCCTGCGCGGCCTGGTCGAAGGTGCGGCGGGCGGACGATCCGTACGCCTACGTGCGGCGGATCCTGGTCAACCAGCACGCCCGCCGCTGGCGGCGCCGCCCGCCGGAGCTGCTGGTGGACGCCGTGCCTGACACGGCCGGTCCGGAGGACGGGTTCGCCCGGTCCGACCAGCGCGGGCCGCTGCTGACGGCGCTGGCGGCCCTGCCGCCGCGCCAGCGGGAGGCGGTGGTGCTGCGGCACTGGGAGGACCTCAGCGACAGCCAGACCGCAGCCGCCATGGGGTGCTCGGTGGGCGCGGTGCGCAGCCACGCGGCGAAGGGCATCGCGCGGCTGCGGCAGGCCACCGAGCTGGTGGCGTTGAAGGACACGACACACATCGGAGGAACGGTATGAGCAGGGACGTGACCGCCGACAAGGACCCGTGGATCGGGCTCGGCATGGCCGAGGCGGCGGCGGGCGCGAAGGTCGGCCCGGTACCGGTGGCGGACATCCTGGCGGGCGGCCGCCGCCTGCGGCACCGCCGCCGCGCGGTGGTCGGGGCGGTGGCGCTGGCCTCGGTGCTGGCGCTGACGGGCGGGGCGCTGGCGGAGCTGCGCCCGGATCCGGCGGCCGGCCGGCTCGCCCCCGCCGGGTCCGGCGCGGCATCCGTCGCGCCGACGCCCGCCCCGACGGCCGCCACGGCCGGACCCGCGGTGCGCGACCCGTTCACGCCGGTCCGGGTCCGGATCGGGCAGGGCGTCTCCAACGGCAGGACCTGGGAGCTCTGGCAGGCCCTCTGGCCGGTGGCGCCGAAGGAGCGGGCGTACGAGCAGGCGCTGGCGGTGTGGCAGGAGCGCGCCCCCTTCGACCCGGCCGTCTCCAAGCCGACGGAGGACTTCGTCGCCCACTACTGGGACCCGGACGCCGACGTCGTCAACACCTACCTGGTCGTGGACGGGGTGCGCCTGCAGCACGACTCGGAGGGCACCACGCCGTCCCCGGGCAAGCTCGACCCGCGCGCCGCGACCGACGTCGGCGGCGGCCTGGTCGGCCGCAGCACCAAGGACGGCATCGTGCCCCCCGTGGACGTGGTGCTGATCTCCGTCGGCCCCGACGTCGGCCGGGTGGTGGTGACCTGGACGGACGGCACGACCACCGAGCCCCAGCCGGTCACCGTCGGCGACTCCCCCACCCGACGTCTGGCGGTCGCCCGTCCGGGCACGATGCGGGCGAAGTCGTGGCAGTTCTTCGACAGGAACGGCAAGGAGCTCCCGAGCAACGACGCCAAGTACCTGACCGAGGCGTCGTTCTGACCGTCCGGAGGACCACGAGAGCCGGTCTCCCGGCGGGGTGACGCTCGGGGGGCCGGTGCGGACGGGGGGCCGGCGGGGGTGGGGCGTGCTCGGCGGGGTGGGAGCGGCCCGGTGGGGGCGGGGCGTGCACGGGCTCGGCCTGCCCCGGACCGGTCGCCGTCAGCCCGCCGCGGCTTCCAGCAGCAGCTTCGCCGCCAACGCCGCCCCGTCCGTGCGGATGTCGCCCGCGAGGGCCGCGGCCCGGTGGGCGGTCTCCGGGGTGAGGGCCTGCCGGAGGGCGGCGGACAGGGTGTGGGTCGTCGGGGTCGGCCCGTCGTGGGCGACGCCGATGCCCAACTCGGCCACCCGCGCGGCCCAGTAGGGCTGGTCGACGATCTGCGGAACGAGGACCTGGGGCACACCGGCGCGGGCGGCCGTGGTGGTGGTGCCCGCGCCGCCGTGGTGGACGACGGCGACGACCCGGCGGAACAGCGCCTGCTGGTTGACCTCGCCGACGGCGAAGCAGTCGTCCGCGCCGTCGGCCTCGGCCAGTCGGGCCCAGCCGCGCCCGAGCAGGACCCGGCGGCCCTGGGCGCGGACGGCGTCGACGGCCACCCGGGCGGCGCCCGCCGCGTCGCGCAGCGGCATGCTGCCGAAGCCGACGTACACCGGCGCCTCACCGGCCGTCAGGAAGGCCTCCAGGTCCGCGGACAGCGGGCGGTCGTCCGGCAGGATCCACGCGCCGGTCTGCACCACGTCGCGGCCGGCCGGGAGCCGCCACGGGTCGAGCGTCGGGTCGGTGGCCAGCCAGGGGCGGTCGGTGAGGACGTGGTCGCGGACGTTGTCGACGACCGGCAGCCCGACGGCCGCCCGGTGGGTGTTGACCGGTTCGCCGAACAGCGCGTTCATCGCGCCGATGTTGAGCTCCCACAGCTCCCGGTTGTCGGTCACCCCCGCCGGGTACGGCTGCATCGGGTACTCGAACGGCCGGTGGTGCGGGGAGGGCAGCATGGTCGGCTGCAGGGCGACGCACACGAAGTGGGCGCCCAGTTGCTCGGCCGCCGCCTGCGCGCCGGCCACCGCCGGGAACAGCCCGGTCGCCACCACCACGCCGCCCGGTTCGGCCGCTGCGAGCACCGCCCCGTGGAACTGCTCGACCAGCCGGGCCGCCCGCGCGGGGAGCTCCGACGGCGCCGGCGGCGGCCCGCTCACCAGCGACCGCACCGCCTGCCCGACCGGCACCAGGTCCACCCCGGCCTCGGCCAGTCGCGCCGCGAACTCCTCGTCCGGCGGAGCGCACACCCGCACCTCGGCGCCCGATGCCTTCAACTGCAGCGCCAGCGCCGCCAGCGGCTCGACGTCCCCGCGCGACCCGTACGTCGACAACACCACTCGCACGTCGTGACTCTCCCGTGATTCGCCGTTCCTGCCCTTGAGTCGGTGATTCTGCGGCACGACCGGGGCCTTGCGGCAAGGCCCCCCGTGCGCTATACGTTGAGAGTGGCGAGGAGTGAGTGCACCTCCTCGACCGCTTCCTCCCCCTCTTCCGGGCCTCGCGGCCGTGCAGGCGCGCAGCCGTTCTGACGGGCTGTCAGACTCTGTCCATGCGAACGATCATCGAGGGCATGGCCGAGCAACTGACCACCGTGCCGGGCGTGGTGGGCGTGATGCTCGGGGGCAGCCGGGCGCGGGGCGAACACGACGCGGGTTCGGACTGGGATCTGGGTGTGTACTACCGGGGCCGGGGCGACGGACTCGACCTGGCGGCGCTGCGCGCGCTGGCCGGGCCCGGAACGGAGGTGGCCGGACCGGGTGGGTGGGGTCCGTGGGTGAACGGCGGTGCGTGGCTGCGGGTCGACGGGGTCGCCGTGGACTGGATCCTGCGGGACCTGGACCGTGTCGAGCGGGTGTGGGCGGACTGCTGCGAGGGGCGCTACGAGGTGGGGGTGCAGCCGGGGCATCCGCTCGGGTTCTGGTCGCCCTGCTACGCCGGCGAGGTGGCCTGCGGGCAGGTGCTCGCCGATCCCAGCGGCGAGTTGACGAGGCTGAAGCACCTGGCCGAGGTCTATCCCGAGCCGCTCCGTGCGGCCCTGACGGGGGCGGCCTGGGAGGCCGGGTTCCTGCTCGACCTCGCCGCGAAGGGCGCCTCCCGCGCGGACACCCTGTACGTCTCGCTCTGCCTGTCCCGGGCGTTCGGCGTCCTGGTTCAGGCGCTCCACGCCCATGACCGTCGCTGGTGCCTCAACGAGAAGGGCGCCCTGGCCGTCGCCGACCGACTTCCCACGGCGCCCCGGGACTTCGGCCGACGGGTCCGCACCCTCCTGGCCGCGCCCGGCGGGTCGCCGGACGACCTGGCGGCGACGGTCGCGCGGGCGCGGGAGCTGACCCGGGAGGCCGTCGCCGCGCTCGCCCGCTGAGCCCGCCCCGGGCTCCCGGCCGGGCGGCGGGCGGGGCCGGCCGGCAGTCCCTGCCCGCCCCTGGGCTCGTCCCGCCCGAGCTCGGCCGCTCACCGCGACACGCCCCGGTCGGAGGGCAGCCCGCCGCGCGGCGACGGGCTGCCCTCCCCGGATCAGTCGGGCGTGACGGGTGAGGCGGTGCCGGCCGTCACCCGCAGCAGTTCCTCGTACGACATCGGCACCACCGTGTGCGGGTGCCCGGCGGCCGCCCACAGCACCTCGTACGGCTGGAGCGCGGTGTCGACCACCGTGCGCAGCGGGGCCGGGTGGCCGGTCGGGGCGACCCCGCCGATGGCCTGGCCGGTGGCCTCGCGGACCCGGCTCGCGCTCGCCCGGACGATCTCGCCCGAGCCCAACCGGGCGGCCAGGTAGGCGGTGTCGACCCGGTGGGCCCCGCTGGTCATCACCAGCAGCGGCGCGCCGTCGCACAGGAACACCAGACTGTTCGCGATGGCCCCGACCTCGCAGCCGAGGGCCGTCGCGGCCTCCGCCGCCGTACGGGCGGAGTCGGGCAGGACGACGATCTCACCGGCGATGCCGGCCGCTGCCAGCGCCTCGGCGACCGCCTGGCTTCGAGTGGGAAGAGAAGGGGACGTCATCGGCCCATCATGCCTCTCGCTCATGACGGCGCTCATCACGTGAGCTCATGACGTGCGCTCATGACGGCGCTCATGACGTGCGCCGTGCTGAGCCCCATGAGGTCCTCTCGTGACTCCGGCGCCATGAGTTCCGCTCATGACCTCGACCTCATGAGTCCCTCTCATGACTCCGCGCCATGATTTCCCCTCATGGCCCTCGTCCTCGATCCCATGAGTGCCGCTCATGACCTCACCCCATGAGCCCCACTCATGTCCTCCCCCGCCCCGACGCCAGGGCCGAAACCGGAACCGGCGCCAGGACCGGAGCCGGAACCGGAACCGGCCCCCGCCCGACCGGCCGCGCTCAGGACCGCCCGTACGCCCGCGGTGAGGACGGAGGTGTCCCGGCCTACTCCCCAGACGACCGGGCCGCCGGCTCCGCCGATCCGCGCCTGGACGTAGGCGACGGCGTCCGGCCCGGAGCGCACCGCGTGCTCGCTGAAGGAGAGGATCTCCGCCCCCACCGCGTTCGCGACCGCGTCCAGCGGCCCGGCGCCGGTGCCCCGCCGTCCGTCGACCTCGGCCCAGTCGTCGCCGACCCGCCAGGACCGCGAGGATCCCTCGTCGAGGTACTCCGCCCGGAACAGCCCGTACAGTTCCCCGCCCGTCATCTCCCTCCCGCTGTCGTCCGTCGCCCGCTGCACGACCCGCGCGAACTCGATCTGCAGCCGCCGGGGCAGCTCCAGCCCCTCGCCGGCCTGCAGCAGGTAGGCGATCCCGCCCTTGCCGGACTGGCTGTTGACCCGGATCACCGCCTCGTAGTCCCGGCCGAGGTCGGCCGGGTCGATCGGCAGGTAGGGCACCGACCAGGGTGCTTCCCGTTCGGTGACGCCCAGCTCGGCGGCGGTCCTGGCGTGCTGCGCGAAGCCCTTCCTGATGGCGTCCTGGTGGGTGCCGGAGAAGGCGGTGTGCACCAGGTCCCCGGCGTAGGGGTGCCGCTCGTGGACGGGCAGCCGGTTGCAGTGTTCGACAGTGCGCCGGATCCCGTCGATGTCGGACAGGTCGAGCATCGGGTCGACGCCCTGCGTGTGCAGGTTGAGCGCCAGGGTGACCAGGTCGACGTTGCCGGTGCGCTCGCCGTTGCCGAACAGGCAGCCCTCGATCCGCTGCGCGCCGGCCAGGACGGCGAGTTCGGCGCAGGCGACGCCGGTGCCCCGGTCGTTGTGCGGGTGGACAGAGAGGATCACCGAGTCGCGCCGCTCCAGGTGGCGGTCCATGTACTCGATCTGGTCGGCGTAGACGTTCGGGGTGGCGATCTCGACCGTCGCCGGCAGGTTGTGGACGACCGGGCGGTCCGGGCACGCGTCCCACAGCCGGGTCAGCCCGTTGCACACCTCCAGGGCGTAGTCGGGCTCGGTCAGGTTGAACACCTCGGGCGAGAACTGGAACCGCAGGCCGTCCCGGCCGTCTCCCAGCCGGGCCATGTGCGTGGCGGCCTCGGTGATGAGTGCCCGCAGCTGTGCCCGTTCCTTGCCGAGGACGACGTCCCGCCACAGCGGCGCGGTCGCGGTGTAGAGGTGGACGACGACGCGCGGCAGGCCGGCGACGGCTTCGAAGGTGCGCTCGATCAGGTCGGCCCGGGCGGCGGTGAAGACGACGACCGTGACGTCCTCGGGGACGGCGCCGGGGGTGGTGGCCAGCTGCCGGACGAAGTCGAAGTCGGTCCGGCTGGCGGAGGGGTAGCCGACCTCGATCTCCTTGAAGCCCATGGCCAGGAAGAGGTCGAACATGCGCTGCTTGCGTGCCGGGTCCATCGGTTCGGCGAGCGCCTGGTTGCCGTCCCGCAGGTCGACGGGCACCCACAGCGGAGCCCGTTCGACGCGCCGGCCGGGCCAGCGCCGCAGCAGGGCGGGGACGTGGACCCGCCGGTGGGCGGGGAGGTAGCGGTGGGAGGGCATGGCGCCGCCGCGTTGCGGGTTCCAGGCGGGGGCGTCGGCCGGGACGGGCCCGGCGGGGGCGTGCAGGGTCGGGAAGATCATGCGAGTTCCTCATGACGCGTACCGGTGACCGGCAGGTCGGCGCCCCGCAGCGGGGTGCCGGTCCGGTCACGCCCCGCTGCGGCCACCAAGAAGAAGGCCCCCCGGGGGCAGGATCCACGGCTGCATGCCGGGTAGGGTAACCATGACAGAAGTCCTCAGACAACCTGACAGGTGAGCCCGATGACCCCGCTCCGTCCCTCCCCCCTCGCCGAACAGGCCGCCGCGCGGATCGAGGAGCAGATCCGGACCGGCCGGTGGCCGGTCGGCGGGAAGCTGCCGGGCGAGGTGGCGCTGGCCAAGGAGCTGGGCGTCGGCCGCTCGACGGTGCGGGAGGCGCTGCGCACGCTCGCCGCGGCCGCGATGGTGCATAGCCGCCAGGGCTCCGGGGTGTTCGTCACCGCCGACCGCCCCGCCGGGGACTGGTCCACCCGGCTGCGCCGCGCCGAGCTGGCGCACGTCTACGAGGTGCGGACGATGGTCGAGGTGCAGGCCGCCCGCCTCGCGGCCACCCGCCGCACGGAGGCGGACCTCGCCGCCCTCGACGCCGCCCTGGCGGCCCGCCGGGCGGCGGGCGCGGCCGACGACACCGCCTTCGTGGACGCCGACATCGCCCTGCACACGGCCGTCGTGGCGGCTGCCCACAACCCCGTCCTGGATGACCTCTTCGCCCAGTTCGCCCCGGTCCTGCGGGAGCAACTGGTGGCCCTGGTCGGCCTGTTCGACATCCGGGCCGAGGATCCCAACCAGGGCTACGACGCGCACGCGGCCCTCGTCCGCGCCGTCCGCGACGGCTCGCCGGAGGCCGCCGGGCGGGTCCTGGCGGCCGAGTTGGAGGCCACCCGCTCCCGTCTCCTGGCGGGCTGAGCGCCGCACCCGGGCCGTGGTGAGCCTCCCATAGCAGGCCCCCGGGGTAGCGTCACACAGTTTTCACACGTCGGCCATCCACCGGCCGCGCGGCTCGTTGACACTGTGTCAAGCAAGCCCGGGACAGCCTGCTCCGCATACAGACAGTCAACGGCTGGATGACATTGTGCCCACGGCGTGTGCAAGCACCGCTCAGGCAGCGAACGGGCTTTCACTCCAATCACACGGTATGACTAATATCGCTTCGTCAAAAAGCCCGTGCCCGGACGGCCCGCCCCTCACCGGCCGGCCGCCAGCCCCAAGGAGTCTGCTCTGCGCGCGCGTGCGAATCGGCGGCCCCCGACGCCGAAGGGCCCCCGCAGGCGTCCACGCCTGTCCCTGCGGACGGCGCTGCTCGTCCTGGCCGTCGTCCCCAGCCTCGCCCTCGTCCTCCTCTGGGCGGTCACCAGCGGCGAGACCGTCTTCGACTTCCAACGGCTGGCCGACCAGGGCCTCCTGGCCAAGAAGGCCGGCCAGCCGTCGAACATCGTCTACTACAACCTCCAGGAGGAGCGCCGGCTCAGCGCCGAGGCGCTCGCCCGCCCCGGCGCCGGCACCGACCAGCTGCGCCGCCAGCGGCAGGCGACCGACGACGCCGTGCGCCAGTTCCAGGTCCTGTCCGGCGAGACCGCCGACAGCGCCCCCGAGGAGGTGCGGACCGCCGTCGCCGAGGCCCGCCAGGCCATGGGCAAGCTGGCCGAGCAGCGCGCCGCCGTGGACCGCGGCGCCATCGACCAGCAGACCGCCTACGCCTACTACACCGACCTGATCGCGGTGGACCTCCGGCTGTTCACCGCGCTCAGCCACGTCGACACCGGCGAGGTCACCTGGATCTCCAAGACCCTCGTCAACGCCTTCTGGGCGAAGGAGATGCTCGCCCGCGAGGACGCCATCCTGGCCCGCGGCTGGCCCGCCGGCCGCCTCAGCACCGCCGACTACCAGGCGGTCCAGCAGGCCATCGGCGCGCAGGACCACCTGCTCACCGTCCAGGTCGTCCCGTACGTCCCGGACGCCGAGGCACCCGCCTGGCACGACCTGATGAACAGCCCGGCCTGGCAGGCCAAGGCCGCCGTCGAGCAGCAGCTCACCAGGCCCACCGCCGCCGATGCCAACGGCACCGTCAAGCTGCCGGCCGCCCAGGACCAGTGGCGCCAGGCCGTCGACCAGCTCAACCCGCCGCTGGTCAAGGCGATCGAGACCCGCACCAGCGGCGTCGTCGACGTCGGCAAGGGAGCGATCCTGGGCCTGCTGACCCGGGTCGTGCTCACCACCGTCATCGGCCTGATCACGGTCGTCGCGGTGGTCATCGCCTCCTGGCGGATCAGCCGCTCGCTGCGCCGCCGCATCGAGGAACTGCACAGCCAGGCCGAGGAGATGCAGCGCACCCTGCCCGAGGTGGTCGAACGCCTCGGCCGCGGCGAACAGGTGGACGTCGAGGCCGGGACCCGCACCATCAGCGCCGGCCCGCACGGCAACGGCACCGACGAGCTGGCCCGCCTCGGCCAGGCGCTCAACCTGGCCCGCTCCTCCGCCCTGCAGGCCGCGGTCGGCCAGGCCGAGCAGCACCGCGGCTTCGAGCGGCTGCTCCAGCGCATCGCCCGCCGCACCCAGCTGCTGATCGGCCGCCAGCTGCGCAAGCTGGACGAGCTGGAGCGCAAGCACGAGGACCCGGAGGTCCTGGAAGGCCTGTTCGACCTCGACCACCTGACCGCCCGTCTGCGCCGCTACGAGGAGAACCTCGTGATCATGGCCGGCGGGCAGCCGCAGCGACGCTGGCGCAAGCCCGTCCCGCTGCTGGACGTGCTGCGCGCCGCGCAGGGCGAGGTGCAGGACTACCGGCGGATCGTGCTCGACGTCGAGGGCCACCCGTGGCTGTCCGAGCGGGCCGTCGGCCCGGTCGCCCACGTGCTCGCCGAGCTGATGGAGAACGCCACCACCTTCTCCAAGCCGCCCACGCCGGTCGAGGTCCGGGCCGCGATGGTCGGCCGCGGGCTCGCGATCGAGATCGAGGACCGCGGCCTCGGCATGGACCCGGAGCAGTACGACGCGGCCAACGAGCTGATGAGCCGCCCGCCGCGCACCGACGTGCTGGCCCGGGCCGACGACATCCGCCTCGGCTTCCACGTGGTGGCCCGGCTCGCCGCGCTGCACGGACTGAGGATCGAGTTCCGCCCGTCGGCCTTCGGCGGCACCCGGGTGGTCGTGCTCGTCCCGGACGAGCTGGTCATCGAGGGCGACACCGGGCTGCCGGACGGCGCCGTGGGCACGCCCGCCGAGCCGATCCCGCTGGTCCGGCGCTCGCGCAGGGCGGTGCGCTCGGCCTCCGACGAGGCACCCGCCCAGGCCCCGGCCGGGCCGCCGGTCGCGCCGGTGGAGGCTTTCGGGCCGGGCGACTTCGCACCGCAGGCGGCGCCGGTGCCGCTGCCGGTGCCCGGGCGGGCGCCGGTGGCCCAGGTGCTGCCGACGCCGGAGGTGCCGGCGGCGCAGGTGCTGCCGACGCCGGCGGCGCAGGGAGTGGAGCCGGTGCAGGGAGTGGAGCCGGTGCAGGACTGGCCGCAGGAGGTGCCGCAGGCGCCGGTCCAGGAGCCCCCGTACCTGCCGGCACCGCTCCAGGAGACCCACCCCGCTCTCCCGCAGGACCGGCCGCACGCCCCCGTGCAGCACCCCGCCCAGCCGACCGGGCGGCACCCCCGCCGGGCCGAGCAGCCGATCGAGCACAGCTCCCCGGCCGAGCCGACCACCGCCCACGAGACCCCGGCCTACCCGGACATCGCCTACGCCCTGGTCACCGAGGCCGAGGCCCCGTACGCCGACGAGCAGTACCGGCCGGCCGACCACTACCGGCTGGCCGAGCGCCGCGGCACCCGCGAGTACCCCACCTCGGTGCCGTACAGCCCCGCCGAGGGCGGGCAGCCCCCGCTGCCGCAGCGCGTCCGGCAGGCCAGTCTGGCCGCCGAGCTGCGGGTGCCGCCGGCCCACCCGCAGTGGGTCGAGCGCCCGGCCGAGGGCGCCGCACCGCCGCCCGCGGGCCCGTTCCAGCGCTCCGACCGCCCGGTGCGGCGATCGGGTGCGGCGATCGGCGCCTTCCAGCGCCAGTCCCGTGCCGCCCGGGCCCAGGACAGCGGCGAGCACCGGTTGCCCGCCGTCCACGTCCCGTCGGCTCCCCCCGCCCCCGCCGGCCCCCCGGCTCCCGCGCCCGCGCCCGGCCCCTCCCCCTGGGCCGTGCCCGCCGCGGACCCCCGAACCACACGAACGGATGACCAGTGATGAACCGCACGATCGCCACCCACCAGGACCTGGACTGGCTGCTGGACGGACTCGTCGACTCCGTACCCGGGACCAGGAACGCCGTCCTGCTCTCCGACGACGGCCTCGTGGTCAGCCACTCCCGCACCATCGAACGGGCCGACGCCGAGCGCCTGGCCGCCGTCGCCACCGGCCAGCAGAGCCTGGCCCGCGGCGTCGGGGTGCTCTTCGACGGCGGGCCGGTGCACCAGGTGATCGTCGAGCTCGCCGAGTGCTGGCTGTTCGTCATCGCCGCCGCCCAGGGCACCCACCTGGCCGTGGTCGCCTCCCAGGAGGTGGACGCCGAGGTGATGTCCGTCGCGATGCACACCCTGGTGCAGCAGGTCGGCCAGAAGCTCACCACCCCGGCCCGCACCGACAGCCCGTCCGGCGCCCCCGCCGCGCCCGCCGGGTTCGACGTCTTCGCCGCCCGGAACCGGGGCTGACGCGGGTGGGCCCGGACGGGAACGACGCCTGCGGGGACGGCCGCGACGACGGTCGGCGGCGCGACGCGCCGCCGCACTGGAGCGAGCTGGAGGACGAGGACGCGGAGGACGGGACGGGCACCATGGTGCGCCCGTACACCATCACCCGCGGCCGGACCGCGCCCGAACGGGACGACCTCACCCTGATCACCGTGCTCACCACGGTCGGGGAGGAGGCCGCCGCGGCCCCGGCGCGGGGCAGCCGCACCGGTGCCCGCGGCCTCCAGCCCGAGCACCGCATGATCCTCGAACGCTGCCGGCGCCCGGCAGCCGTCGCCGAGGTGGCGGCCGGCCTGGACCTCCCGGTCTCGGTCACCAAGATCCTGCTGGGCGACCTGGTCGCCCAGGGCCTGCTGAAGGCCCGGGCGCCGCTCTCGGTGGCCCGCGCCGCCGGGGGCGTGGACCTCGGCCTGCTCACGGCCGTACGCGAAGGACTCCGGAGACTCTGAACATGGCAACACCCCGCTCCGCCACCGGCGGGCCCACCACCGCCGCCACCGCCCCCGCCGCCGTCAAGATCCTCATCGCGGGCGGCTTCGGCGTCGGCAAGACCACCCTGGTCGGCTCGGTCAGCGAGGTCACCCCGCTGCGCACCGAGGAGTACCTGACCCGGGCCAGCATCGGCGTCGACGACCTGTCCGGCGTCGACCAGAAGGACACCACCACCGTCGCCCTGGACTTCGGCCGCATCACCGTCAGCCCCGAGCTGGTCCTCTACCTGTTCGGCACGCCCGGCCAGGAACGGTTCTGGTTCATGTGGAACGACCTGGTCAACGGGGCGCTCGGCGGGATCGTCATCGCCGACACCCGCCGGCTGGACACCAGCTTCGCCTCCATCGACTTCTTCGAGAGCCGGGGCATCCCGTTCGTGGTCGCGATCAACTGCTTCCACAACACCAACACCCGCACCCCCGACGAGATCCGGGCCGCGCTCGACCTCGACCCGCAGGTCCCGATGCTGCTCGGCGACGTCCGCGAGCGCGCCTTCGGCCGGGACCTGCTGCTCGCCCTGGTCGACCACCTGATGGAACTCGCCGCCGCCTCCCCCGCCGGCTGATCCCGCCTCCCCGACCCGACCCGCGCGACACGACCCGACCCGACCTGGCCCGGCCCCACCCGGACATCCCCGGCCCGGGCCACTTCCCAGCCTCACCCGTCCCCCGGTTGAACCGCACTTCTCTGGGAGCACCACCATGACCACACCCCTGCGCGTCCTCGTCCACGGCGGCGGCATCGGCGGCCTGACACTCGCCACCGCCCTCGCCCGACGCGGCCACCACGTCGACGTCGCCGAGCTGCGCGAGCAGCCGGAGGCGCTCGGCGTCGGCATCATCCAGCCCTCCAACGCACTGCACGTGATGCGTGAGATCGGCGTCCTGGACGAATGCCTGGCCGTCGGCTTCGCCTGGGAGGTGCTGACCATCTGCGACCCGGCCGGCACCACCCTCGCCACGATCCCGCAGCCCCGGATGGGCGACGCCCCCTCCAACAACGGCATCCCGCGCCCCGCGCTCGCCCGCGTCCTCGCCGACGCGGCCGCCGGGGCCGGCGCCACCGTCCGCTTCGGCACCACCATCGCCTCGATCGCGGACGACGGCGACGGCGTCGACGTCGCCCTCACCGACGGCCACACCGGCCGCTACGACCTGGTCGTCGGCTTCGACGGCATCGGCTCCCCGCTGCGCCGGCACCTGTACGGCGAGGCGTACGCGCCCGAGTACACCGGCTTCGCCAACTGGCGCGTCACGCTGCCGCGTTCGCCCGAGGTGCAGGGCGTGGTGATGTCCTCCGGCAACCTCAACGCGAAGGCGCTGCTCACCCCGATCAGCGCGGAACTGATGTACCTGGGCTCGGTGTTCGCCGAGGCCGAGGACTTCCGCCCGGACCCGGAGCACGCCCACGAGCAGCTGCGCGAGCGCCTGGCGGGCTTCGGCGGCCCGATCGCCGAAGCCCTCGCGCAGGTCACCGACCCGGCCGCGGTGGTCCACTCGCGGATCTCCCAGGTCACCGTCGAGGAGCCCTGGCACGTCGGCCGGATCGTGCTGGCGGGCGACGCCGCCCACGCCTCCACCCCGCACCTGGCCCAGGGCGCCGCGATGGCCGTCGAGGACGCCCTGGTACTCGCCCAGAGCCTGGACGCGGCGGACGACGTCCCGTCCGCGCTCACCGCGTGGGAGGCCAGGCGCCGCCCGCGCGCCATGTGGGTGCAGGCCCTGTCCCGGGCGATCCTCAAGCAGGAGACCGGCACCCCGACCACGGCCGAGGAGGACGAGCTGCTGAAGGTCGGCATCCCGGGCGCGGCGCACGTCCTCGCCCAGCCGTACTGAGTCAGTCGGGGGAGCCCGGCGCCATGGCCGGCTCCCCCGACCGCTCGGCCACCACGACGAACACGCCCGAGCCCGGCCGCTCCTCCTCCGACACCCGGCGCATCCGCTCGGCCCACCCCGGCGGCCACCGGGTGTCGGCGTCCCACCGGACGCCTTCGAGCCGGACGTGGTCCAGCGTCCCCATCGCCCGCAGGTCCGCCCCGAGGAACTCGTCGGCCACCGACGCCAGGAGGGCGGCCCCCCGGGCGAACTCCCGCACCGTTGCCCGCGCCCGGTCCGCCACCGGCTCGAACCACAGGTCGTTGACGACGCCCCAGGGAACGCGGCGGCGCCGGAGGATCTCCTGCGCGTCGAGCGTGAAGCGCTCCAGCAGGGCGGCGCCCTCCCCCGCGGGAAGGTCCGGATCGAGGATCCGTCGCAGCATCGCGCGGGCGTGCAGACCGAAGTCCACGACCCGCTCGTCCCCTCCCGCGACCGCCGGACCGATCAGCAACGTCGCCTCGGCCAGCAGCAGCCGGACCGACGCCAGGACGTCGCAGAGCAGTCCTCGGTGTGCCAGGCGCTGCGCCGGTGTCCGCAGGATCCACCGGTCCGCGAGGTCCGCCAGCGTCGGCGCCTGCGGACGCTCCTTCCTCGGCCGGGCCTGCGGCGGCGCCGAAGCCAGCGGGCCCAACGGCAGGTTGAACAGCGAGGCCCGCAGCCGCCGGCCCAGCGAGTAGCCCTGCCACCGCCGTTCGGGCACGCCGACGCCCCGGCCGGCCAGCGCGGCCAGACAGCGCGTCGCCAGCGAGCCGATCACGGGGTCCTCCGCTCCACGGCCTTCTGCGGTTCCCGACCGTCGGCCCCGGCGGCGGGCCGCTCCGGCTCCTCGCTCTCCGTGAGCCCGTGCCCGAAGAGCAACGGCAGCCGTTGCAGGAACTCCATCCCCGCGTAGCCGGTCGCCACGATCGGCAGGACCCCGTTCACCTGACCGTGCACCAGCAGACCGGCCCCGGCCCCGATCAGCCCGCGCAGCGCGGCCGCCAAGGGATCCGCCACCGGATCGAAGTACCTCTTGAACGGCGGGAGTCTGCGGCCCGCCGCCCGTGCCGCGTGCCGCTTGCGCTGCCAGGTCAGCACGCGTTGGAAGCCGATGCACAACTCCGCGATCAGCCCGCCGACTGCTCCCCATCCGGCCGCCGACACCAGGTCCACTCGCCGCCCCTCCACGCATCGTGGTCGCCGGCCCATGAGTCTCGCAGATCGTCCACGGATTCGACGGAGGGTTTACCGGTTACCGGTTCGCCGGTAACCGGTTGCCGGTCTACCAGTAACCGGCTTACCGAACCCGCGGGCTCTCCGGTGGCGTCGGGACCGGACCCGCGATGGCCCGGGACGACGGAGTGGGAAGTCGGGCCGGCCGACTTCCCACTCCGTTCGTCAGCCGTCGCCCCGGCCCGCCCGGCCGCGTTCGCGCAGCGAGATGCGGTTGCCGTCCGGGTCCACGGCCTCGATGCGCAGGCCGAACCCGTACTCCTCCGGCTCGTCCGCGTCGAAGACCACACCGCGCTCGCGGAAGACCTCGAAGTCCGCCCGCAGATCATCCGATTCGAGGATGACCGGACCGGGCGCGCCACTCGGACCCACCTCCACCGGCCGGCCCGCTGCCGCGGCGAGCGCCCACAGGACGATCTCCACCGGGCTGCCGGGGGCGCCGACGGTGAGGAACCGTCCGCCCGGAGCCGGGAAGTCGATGCGCTTCTCCAGGCCCAGTTGCTCCGTGTAGAACCCCAGCGCGCGGTCCTGGTCGGTGACGTAGAGCGTGACGTACATGACGGTGGTCAGCATCGCGCCGTCCTTCCGTGTGTCGGTGTGTGTTGCTTCACCGACGGATCCCGGGCGGGAAGTGTGACGGGCGGAACGGTTCTCCCACCGGTGGTCGACAGTCGAATGACCGATGTGGCCGGTGTCCTGTGCACGGGAGGGTGGTCCCACTCGTCGACACCACCCGCTCGCACCACCCACTCGTGCCGTCCGCTCGATGCCACCCGCTCGTGCCACCCGCTCGTGCCACCCGCTCGTGCCACCCGGCCCGCCCGAGGAGGACCGATGTCCGCACCCAGCGACCCGTCCACCGATCCGGCGGCGAGCCACCGCGCCGTGGAGAACCTGATCGCCCGCTACGCCGAACTCGTCGACGACGGCGACTTCGCGGGCCTGGGTGCCCTCCTCGCCGACGCCGCCTTCACCGGCAGCGGCGCACCGGTGCGCGGGAGCGAGGCGATCGAGCGGATGTTCCGGGACACCCTGATCGTCCACGCCGACGGCACCCCGCGCACCCACCACGTCACCACCAACACCGCCGTCGAGATCGACGAACCCGCGGGCACGGCGGTCGCGCGTTCGTACGTCACCGTGCTGCAGGCCCTGCCCGACTTCCCGCTGCAGACCATCGCCGCCGGCCGCTACCACGACCGGTTCGAACGCCGGGACGGCCGGTGGCGGTTCACGGAGCGCCGGGTCCGCATCACCCTGGTCGGCGACATGAGCCGCCACCTGCGCCGGGCCACGGCATGACCGTTCGTCATGCCCCGCGCGGGGATGAGCGGATCTCATGGCGCCGACGCCACACCGCCGCCGAGATCCGTGCCAGCAGGCGGGCGGCCGGGTCGGCCCGGTCGGCACCATTGGCGAGCGGGCCGGTGTAGCAGACGGCGAGCAGGTAGGGCGGGCAGTCGTAGGGGTGGACGAGGCCGACGCAGTGGCGGGCCCCGGGGATCCAGCCGTTCTTGAAGGCGATCCGGGTGCTCGGGGGGAGGCCGGCCGCGAGGTCCACCCGGAAGTCGTTGTCTTCGAGGAGGGCGAGGAGTTCGGGCTCGCCGGCGAGGGAGTGCAACAGCCGAACGAGGTCGCGGGCGCTGACCAGGTTGTTGACGCCTGCGGCCCGCGCCGCGTAGTCCTCGATTCCGCGCGGGGTGGAGCTGCGGGTTGCTCCGGCGCGGCGCCACACCTCGGCGATGGACTGCGGGGTGGTGCGGGCCAGGCAGAGGTTGGTCGCGAGGTTGGAGGAATGGGTGATCATCCGCTCGGCGAGCAGGCTGAGCGGAACGTGCGCGCCCAGCAACTCCCAGGGAAGCGGGTCGCTGTCGTACTCCGGGTCGTTGCGGAACTCCCCGCCGACAGCGGACGTGAAACGGTTCACCACCGGAACCTCGGCGCCGAGGTTCACCCCACCGCGACAGAGCGCAGCGAGCACGGCGACCTTCATCGTGCTCGCAGCGTCGTGCAGGACGTCCGGGTTGCGCACGAACACCGGCTCTGCCTCGCCCGCCCAGGGGGCCACCACCACAGACAGCATGGAGGAAGGGTAGGGGAGATTCCGCCGGACCTCCGCCGCCCTCGCGACATGAGCCGGGCTCATGGGAGAGCCGACATGAGGCGCGCTCATGAGTCCCGACATGAGCCGGCCTCATGAGCAGGAGGACATGAACCGCGCTCATGAGTCCCGACATGAGCCGGCCTCATGAGCTGGAGGACATGAGCCGGACTCATCGGCCGACTGACATGCGACGAACTCATACGCGGGCCGACGTCGACGGAGCCGGCCCGGTGGTCTGGTCAGCGGCCCGGGTCCTCGAACTGCCGGATCTTGTCACCCGCCGAGAAGACCAGCCGGCCGGCGGAGTCGAGGGCCGTGAGGTCGGTGGCGGTTCCCGGCCTCACCGCGTAGGCGAGGAACCTCCGCCCGCCGGGCGCCGCCGTGAGGGCGACTGCTGCGGTGCGCCCGTGCTGCTGTGGGCGAGTGCACCGCGGGAAGACCCGGCGGGAGCGCGCCCAGCGGCCCCCGGCGGGCCTCAGTGCACGGGTGCGGCTGTCGCCAGGCGGGAGATCTCGGCGGCGACGGCCTCCGGATCGGGCGCGACGGTGACCCGGGCGACGCCGTCCAGGCCGGGGTGGGCGCCCACCCGCACCGAGTGGCGTGCGTGGCTCAGCAGGTCGAGGTCGTTGATGTCGTTGCCGAAGGCGTTGTACGCGTCGATCCCCAGCGAGGCCAGCGCCTCCCACTTCGTCGTGGCACCGGGGGCGAAGTCGATGATCGCCTCGTCGAGGTGGTGGTTGACGGTCATCCCGAGGGCGCGGCCCGCTTCGGCCAGGGCCGGCAGGTCGGTCGCGCCGACGACGAGGAACTTCACCACGGCCGGGAGGTCCGCGAGTTCGACCTTGCGGGCGAGATTGCCCTGGTCGACGCGGCTGCGGATCGGGTGGTCGGCCGGCCCGGTGTAGGCGTAGTCCCAGGGTCCGTCGGCGAGGTACTCAGCCCGGTACCGCTCGACCTCCGCCAGCAGGTCCGCGAGTTCGCCGCCGCCGAACGCCGCCCGCGCCCGTACCCGGCCGTCCACCGAGACCAGGCTGCCGTTCCCGCCGATCAGCACGGCGGAGGGGAAGGCCCCGTCGAGGACGGGCAGGAGGTCCCGGACCGGCCGGGCGGAGGCGAAGACCAGCTGGTGGCCGGCCCGCTCGCAGGCCTCGACGGCGGCGATGATCCGGCCGTCGATGGACCGGCCGTCGAAGCAGAGCGTGCCGTCGATGTCGAAGACCGTGGTACGAGCGCTGGAAGTGATCATCGGGTGATGATATCCACCCTGCGCCGTACACGACGGATGAGGCGAACTCATGGCCTCCGGCTCGCCATCGACTACTTGGCGTGCGAGGCGTCCACCCGCAGGCTCCCGCCGTACGTCGACCCCGTCACGGTGATCACGTGCGTCACCGCCACCCCCGGCAGCGCGTGCCGGGAGGCGTGGTCGCGGACCTTGCCGCCGAACGTCGTGATGCCGCTCAGGTCCACCGCGACGCCCGGCGGCAGCAACAGCCGCACGTTCCCGCCGTGCAGGTCGATCCGGATCGAACTGTGCCCGCCCCCGGGCAGCCGCGCCAGGGTGTAGTCCAGCCGCGCCGAACCCCCGTACACCTCCAGCTCGATGGTGTGCGGCACCACCCACGCACCCTCCCGGCGCAACCGGTGACCGGTCACCTGCCACCGCTCCGCGTCCCCGCCCGCCGTGGCCGGCATCGCCGCCGGCGCCGCGGGAAGCGAAGCATGGTCCGGCGCGGCGTGGAGCCGGGCGGGCGCCGCCGTCGGCACCGTCGGCGGGACGAGCGGCGCGACCGGCAGGTCCTCCGTCAGCGGCGCCAGGTCCGCGAAGGTGCGCGCGGTGAGCGCGCGCTCCAGCCGCTCCTCCAGCTCCTCGGCGTCCAACCGGCCGTCCGCCGCCGCGTCCCGCAGGATCTCCACCATCCGGTCCCGGTCCGCGTGCGAGACCCGCAGCAGACTCGGATCCCGCTCGACTCGGCCACCCGGCTCCTCGATGCTCATGGTCACGTACCTTACGACCCGCCCAGCCCGTCCCACACCCCAAGAATGGAGCGAACTGTCCTCCTGTGCCGGACACTTGACCGATCTTTCGGAGCCGGTCAGCACCCGCGCCGACCCGACACCGGCGCGGACGGGCTCAGAACGTCAGCGGCCCGTACGTGCCGTCCCGGAAGGTGATGGGGTTCGGCTCGGTGTCGCACTCCTCGCGGACGTGGCCGCCGTGGCCGGGTTCCCGGACGTGCGGCGCGATCAGGTCCAGGAGGGTGGCGAGGTCGCCCATCATGTCGTCGAGCCAGAGGTTGCGGCTGAACAGGCCCCAGGCTTCCTGCGGACCGTCGGCGGTGAAGCCCCGGCAGACGGTCGGGACCGGAGCGGCGCCCGAGCGCACGACCTACGCGCCGCGCCGGAAGGCGTCCACCAGGTAGGTGCCGTCGGACTGCCGCTGCAGGATCAGCTGTCCGACGAACAGACCCGGGCCGCTCCGCGACTACTCGTCGTCGGCCCGGTAGATGACCTCCACCGCCACGCGCACGGTCGCGCTCTGCCCCGGCTGCTGCCCGGCGAGGTGCCTGTCCGCGACCACCAGGGCCGCCGAGGCGGAGGAGACCGCCGACCAGCCTCGGCGCGCGGTCACCTCCGGCGGCCAGTCCGGGGTGTCGGGCTTCGGCCCGACGGCCGCCTCCGCCTGTGCCTCCTGCGCCGCCCTCGGCGTCATGTACGGCCGCAGTCGGGGCAGGACGGCGCCCAGCCCGGTGTCGCCGCGCCGCACGTCGAAGCTGTTGACGGTGACGATCCAGGCGAGGGCGACGGGACGGACTCCGGGTCCTGCGGGACCACGGTCAGCGGGGGTGCGGGCGCGCTCGGCCGTCCGGCCGGAGCGGCCCACGGGGGCGGCGAACCCGGCGACGGCGCCGATCCCTTCGGCGCCGCGGGCACGGAGGTGCCCGGAACCGGCGCGCCGTCGTTGGAGCACGGGTTGCCGCGGAAGGGCGGGGGGACGTGCACGCCGTACTCGGTGCCCCAGACCGTGGCGTCGCCGCGCAGGTCGGAGGGGAGGTCGGTGCGGATTCCGGTGACCCGGAACGGCCGGTCGCCGTCCTTGAGGGTCCAGGTCCGGGGCTTGCCGTCCACCGATCCCTCGACGGTGAGGACGTACTCGTAGCTCTTGCTCGTCGCGAGGACGCCGAGTTCCACCTCCTCGGGCTTCCGGGCCTCCAGGTACAGGTACGTGTCCCTGAAGAACGGCGCGAACGAGGTCTCGCCCGTGGCCGTGCCGATCAGGGCGACGCGGTCGGCGGAGTCCAGGTCGATGCCCGGCTCCAGTACGGCACCCAACCCCTGTGGGGGGCAGTAGGCGATGGTTCCGGCCGGCGGGTCCTGCGGCGTGCCGACGACGGTGGCCTTCAGGGACCGGATGGCGACGGTGTGTCCGCGGCCGCCGGTCGCCTCGACCACCAGGTGCGAGGTGCCCACGTCGAGGCCGCCCTGCGTGTGCAGCCAGGCCCAGGTGGCCGGGCAGCCGGAGACCGAGGCCGGGACGGCGGTCGGACCGAACGGCCGGGGCAGCATCATCGCCGCCGTCTCCGTCCGGGCCGAGTCGTAGCGGGCGGTGAGGGTCGGGTCGGCGCCGTCGTCCCGGCCCGGCACCAGGCAGGTGGTGACGGCGGCGATCGGCGCCATCACCGTCGCCAGGACCACCAACGGCCCCTGCCCGGAGCCGAACAGCATCCACACCTTCCCGGCCTGGACGACGGGACCGTGGAACGTCCCGTTGTCGATCGCGTTCTCGACCCGGTACCGCTCGCCCCGTTCGCCCCGCTCGCCCATCCCCGCCCCGTCAGACCGTTGCGGCCATCAGGATGCAGGTGG
Source organism: Kitasatospora sp. NPDC085464 (assembly GCF_044541955.1). Taxonomy (NCBI): domain Bacteria; kingdom Bacillati; phylum Actinomycetota; class Actinomycetes; order Kitasatosporales; family Streptomycetaceae; genus Kitasatospora; species Kitasatospora sp. NPDC085464. Next base: position 68,004 of record NZ_JBITTM010000011.1, on the reverse strand, counting down.
ACGGTGCGATGGGAAGAGCCCCACGCGACTACGCCGGGTGGGTCGGAGGGCCGTCGGCCGGTCGGCCGTCGGCCCGGCGGCAGGCGGCAGGCGGGCGCGCATCCCGACAACCGGCACGGAGCGAATAGGCCCCCCGGCCGGGGACCGGCCAGGGGGCACAGGCGACATGACGCTACGTCAGCTCGCGCTGGGCTTCGGCGCCGGCAGGGTCGCGGAGCCGCCGATCAGCGGCCATTCGCGGTGGAACGGCGGCAGCGGCAGCTTGCCCTCGATGATCGGGGTGCCGAAGACCTTCAGGTGCGCGGTGAGCGCCCCGTTCAGGTCGACGCCGCCGACCAGCGACCAACTGCCCTGCACCTGAGGCGGGTTGCCGGAGGAATCGGCGATCAGCGAGCCTTCGGCCTGGGCCTTCAGGTAGGGGGCGACGGTGGTCTCCACACCGACGGTGTCGTACAGGCCGACGCTGATCTCGGCGCCGAGCGCGGCCCGCACACCGGCCTTGCCGTTGAGCCGCACGTGCACCGGGGTGACCTTGGTGTCGGCGTTGGTGACCGGGGTCCAGCCCTTGCCGCCGGTGTAGTCGGCGCGCACGGCCCAGGAGCCGACGGCGTCCTGCTCGGCCTCCAGGTGGACCTGGCCGTCGGCGCTGACCTCCAGGTAGCAGGTCAGGCCGAGGTTGACGACCACCGGCAGGCCGGCGACGGTCAGGACGGGGCTGGCCTGCAGCTTGGCGAAGGGCACCCGGATGGGCGCCGCGCCGGTGTTGCGGGCGACGTCGCCGGTGACCTTCCACTCGGCGTGGGCGCCCAGGTCGAAGCCGATCGACGCGGTGCGCGGGCTGCCCGCGGCGGCGCCGTGGTAGGCGAAGTGGACGGCCGGGTGGAGCTGGAGCGAGCCGGAGGCGTCCAGGCTGGCGCCCTCGGGCAGCGGCACGGGGGCCTTGACGTTCACCTCCAGGGTGCCGGAGGCGTCGGCCTTCACGCCGTTCAGGTCGGCGCCGACGGTCGCCTTGAGGTCCTTGACCAGCGGGGTGACCGTGATGCCGTGCGGGTCGACGGGCACGTTGCCGTCGGCCTCGGTGCCACCCAGCAGTTCGGCGATGGTGGCCGGACGGGTGGTCAGGTTGACGGTGTTGCCAGCACCGGGGTGGACGCCGGTGACGGCGACCAGTGCGCCCTGCGGCGCGGCGGCGGTGGGCGGGCTGGCGATCAGCTGGCCGGGCTGGACCGCGGCGGCCGCGGCCGAGGCGGCGGCGCCGGGCGCGGCGCTCGGGGAGGCCGGGGCCGCCGTGGCACCCGGGGCGGTCGGGGCCGCCGTAGCGGTCGGGGCCGGACCGCCGGCCGCCGTCAGGACGGCCGTGCCGCCCGCCGGGTCGTACGCGGTCAGCTGCAGGCTCTTCGTCGCCGCGGTGACGGCGGCGCCGTCCTTGCCGGGGCTGCCGATCGCGGCCTGCTTGTCCCCGACCGGGGCGGCGGTGACGGGCACCGACGCACCTGCGGTCGGACGGCCCGCGGCGGGCGAGGCCGCCTTGGCACTCGGGGTGCCGGCGGCTGCGGCCGCCGCGGCCGGGCTGCCCCCGGCGGCGGGCGTGCCGGCGTCGGCGGCGGTGGCGGCCGCGGGGGCGGCGCCGGTCTGGGAGGGGCCGGGGCTGGTCGGCCCGCACGCGGCGGCCCCGGCGAGGATGAGGGTGAGGACGGCGGGGCCCGCGGCCCTGCCTATCGAACTCTTGAACACGCGGCGCCATGTTACTGACGAGGAATAACTTTGTCGAAGACAGGCCAAACCCCCGGCCAACGCCGGTTTAACCGCAGGTCACCCGAGGCGCGACACCGGGAGCGGCTCGGTCGGCAACAACCCCGCCGGCCGCCGGCCCGATCCGGCCCCGCCAGCCTCCCCGACCCCGGCAACCGTCCCGGCCCCGCCGGCCGCCCCGGGCGCCCCCGTCGCGCCGGCCAGCTCCGCGAGGTAGCGCGAGCGCACCATCGGCTGCGCCCCCAGGCTGCGCACGTGCGGGCCGTCCCACTGCACGTCGAGCAGCCGCCCGCCGACCGCGCCGAACCGGGCGCCGAGGTCGGCGACGGCGACCCGGGCGGCGTCCGGGCGGCGGTGGAACATCGAGTCGAGGCTCAGCACCGCGCCGACCGCGATCCCGAACACCCCGCCGATCAACTCCTCTCCCTCCCACACCTCCCCGCTGTGGGCCGCCCCGAGCGCGTGCAGGCGCGTCAGCGCAGCCATCAACTCCTTGGTGAGCCAGGCCGGTTGACGCCGCTCGGCGCAGTTCTCCAGCACCCGGCCGAAGGCCCGGTCCGCGCTCGTCCACCACGCCGACCGGTTGCGCAACCGCCGGGCCAGCCGGCTCCCGATCCGTACACCGTCGGCGGCGATCACCGGCCGAGGGTCGGGCGACCACCACGCCAGCGCGTACGGGTCCTCCCCGCCCGGCAGCAGCGGCACCTGCCCGGCCTCGACGGCGTCCCCGTACACCGCCTCGTTGTACGCGCTCGCGTACACGTCCGCCGCCGGCAGCGGGAACAGCCCGCGCCGGTACGCCGCCAGCAGCTCCCCCGGCCCGAGGGTGCCGCCGAACGCCACCGGGCCGTCGCCAGGGGCGAGTTCGGTGCCGAGGGCATCGAAGGCCGAGCCCCGGTCGAGGACAGCGGCCGCGTCGAAAGCGGAGGCCGGGTCGAGAGCGGAGGCCGGGTCGAGGGCGGGGGCCGGGTCGAGGGCGGGGGCTGAACCGGGGGCGGAAGCCGGAACGGGGACGACGGCCGGAACGGGGGCGTCGCCGCCGCCGGCCGGCTCGTGGACGCCGCTCACCGGGCCGTCCCCAGGAACCCCTCCCGTTCCAGCTCGGTCAGGTAGTGGTCGATCAACACCGCGTCCACGGAGGGCAGTTCGATCCCGCTCCCGGTCAGCGCAGCGTCCGTGTTCGCCCGGTCGAAGAGCGGGAACGTCGGCCGGAAGTACATCTCGCTGATCGACAGCTCCGATCCCGGCGCGCGGTCCACGAACAGCGGGACGAACGGCGCGATCGGGTGCGTCGGCCTCCCGGCCGCGAACCGGACCAGCCCGTGCACCCAGTCCCCGTACTGCAGCCGGTCGATCCGGTGGCCGCGTGCCCGCAGCCGGTCCGCCAGGTCGGCCAGGATGCCCGGCTGCGGGGAGGTGAGGTGGTAGACCTCACCGTCGGCGGGCGCGTGGGCGGCGATGTGGGCGACGGCGCGGCTGAAGCGGTCGGCCGGCACGAAGTCGAGCAGCAGCCGCACGTCCGGGCACGTGCCGCTGTCCGCCAGGTACTTGATCAGCGCGCACAGCTCGGTGCCGGTGTTCATCACCCCGTTCACGAGGTCCCCGGTGACGTCGTTGGTGCGCAGCACGGTGACCGGCAGCCCGGCCTCGGCCGCGTTATGGAGCAGTTGTTCGGCCACCCACTTGCTCTCGACGTAGCCGACGCCGATCCGTTCGGGGTAGGCGAGCGGGGTCCGTTCGGTGACCTTGTCGACGCCCGCGGCGCCGAAGCCGGCCAGCACGGCGAGGGTGGAGAGGTAGTGCACGGGTATGCCCCGGCTGTGCCCGGCGAGCCGGACGACCTCCCGGGTGCCGCCGACGTTCGCGTCGCGCAGCTGGTGGTACGGGTAGAGGAAGTTGACCTGCCCGCCCAGGTGGTGGATCGTGTCCAGGTTGCCCGCCATCCAATCGAACTGACGGTCCGTCAGACCGATCCGGGGCTCGGTGAGGTCGCCCACCAGCGGCACCACCCGGCTGTCGGCGAGGTCGTGCCGCAGGAAGCGCTGCTGGGTGGCTCGTAGCCGCTCCAGTGCGTGCTCCTCGTCGGGTGCCCGGACCAGGCAGTGGATCCGGGCCCGGGTGGTGGCGAGCAGCGCGTGCAGCAGGTGCGCGCCGCAGAAGCCGGTGGCGCCGGTGAGCAGGATCTCGGCGGGTTCCGCCCGGGAGGGCGCGGGGCTCCAGGACTGCCCGACGGGGTCGGTGAGCCGGGCCTCCTCGAACCAGTCGACCACGGCTTCGCCGCGGACCGCGTACGCACGGGGGCCTGGTTCGGTGCGGGCCCCGGCGGCCGTGCCGGGCCCGGCGCCCGCGCGCGCCTCCTGCAGCGCCTTCGCGAAGGCCCGTAGTACGGGCTCGCGCAGCAGCGCCCGGGTGAGCGCCCGCACCCGGCCGACATCGATGCCGAACATGATCCGGGCGCGCGCCAGCATCTCCATGGCCAGCAGCGAGGTGCCGCCGAGGGCGAAGAAGTCGCCGTCCGGGCCGACGGTCTCGACGCCGAGCAGCTCCGCCCACAGGTGCCCGACCGCCTCCTCGACCGCGCCGCCCCCGCCCCCGCCCCCGGCCGCTCCGGCCCTCCCGCCCGGCTCCTCGTTCCCGGTCTGCTCCCGGTCCCCGGCGGATCCCCCGCTCGTGTTCGCGCTCCCGCCCGCCGCCCGGGACGCTGTCCGCACCGCGGCGTGCGGCAGCCGGCGCCGGTCGATCTTCCCGGCGGGGGTGAGCGGCATCGCCTCCAGCGGCACGAACTCGGCCGGCACCAGGTACTCCGGCAGCCGTTCGGCCAGGAACGCCCGGATCCCCTCGGCGCCGTCGTCCGCCCCGGCCGCGAGCGTGTAGTACGCGGTGAGCACCCGGCTGCCGTCCGCCGCCGACCCGTCGGCCGCGACCCGGGCCTGCCGGACGTCCGGGTGCGCGGCCAGCACCGCCTCGATCTCCGCCGGGTCGACCCGGTGGCCGCGCACCTTCACCTGGTCGTCGAAGCGGCCGAGGATCTCCAGCTGCCCGTCCGCCCGCCAGCGCCCGGCGTCGCCGGTGCGGTACATCCGCTCGCCGGGCAGCGGTGCGTACGGATCGGGCAGGAAGGACTCCGCGGTGAGCCCGGCCTGCCGCCAGTAGCCCCGGGCGAGGCCGGGCCCGCCGAGGTGGATCTGCCCCTTCTCGCCGGGCCGGACCGGGCACAGCCGCGCGTCCAGCACGTGCACCCGCACGCCCGGCAGCGGCCGCCCGATCGGCACCGGGGCGGCGGCCGGGCTCCCGCCGGCTCCCCCGCCGTCCAGCAGCTCCGCCGTGACCTCGCAGAGCGTGGAGGTGATGGCCGCCTCGGTGACCCCGTACGCGTTGAGCAGCCGCGCGCCCGGCAGCCGCTCCAGGCCGCTGCGGCAGTCGCCGGTGTGCACGACGTCCCCGCCGACCACGACCAGGCGCAGCCCGTCCGGGCCGGGACCGCCGGGTGGGAGCAGGTCGAGCACGTGGTGCCAGTAGGCGGGGGTGAAGTCGGCGACGGCGAGGCCGAGCCCGGGCAGCCGGCCGACCAGTTCGGTGGGCGCCCAGGTGCCGCCGCCCCCGCTCCCGCCGCCCAGGACGACCGTGGCGCCGGCCAGCAGCGTGCCCAGCAGCTGTTCCAGTGCGGTGTCGGAGCCCAGCGCGGCCAGTTGCAGGACGCGTTCGCCGGGCGACAGCCGGTAGGCGTGGACGATCCGGTCGAGGGTGAACACCAGCGCACGGTGGGTGACCGGAACGCCCTTGGGACGGCCAGTCGTGCCGGAGGTGTAGATCAGGTACGCCAGGTCGTCCGGCCCGGCGCCGTCGTCCGGCCGGAGCTCTCCGGGCCGGGCGCCCTCGCCCGGCCGGAACTCCCCCGAGGCTGAGTCGTCCCGGAACTCCCCGGGCCTGGCGCCCTCGCCCGGCCGGGACTCCCCGCGCGCGGACCGGTCCCCCGGCTCGCCCCCTCCGGGGCCGCTCCGGTCGTCCACCCGCGCCACCGCGACCCCGGGGAAGCCGTGACCGTCGGTGACCACCACCCGTGCTCCGGAGTCCTCGACCAGTCCCGCCAGCCGCTGCACCGGGTGCGCCGGGTCCAGCGGCAGGAAGGCCCCGCCCGCCTTGAGCACGCCCAGCCAGGCGGTCACCAGCCCACCCCCGCGCTCCAGGCAGACCGGGACGACCTGCTCGGGCCCGATCCCGTGCGCCCGCAGCCGGGCTGCCAACCGGTCGCTGCGCAGGTCGAGTTCGCGGTAACTCAGCGTGGCGTCCTCGGCGATCACGGCGAGTGCCTGCGGGTCGTGCGCCGCCCGCATGCGGAACAGTCCGTGCACCGTGTCGGCGAACCCGGCCGAGACCCGGCGGGGGCTCGCGGGGCCGGCGAACCCCAGCCCGGCCGGACGCCACTCCCGCTCCACCCAGGCCCGGCAGTCGGCCCGCGCGGCCGGCCCGTACACCTGCCGCCACCCGGCCGGAACGGTCAAGTCCCCGGGCCAGAGCGCGTACTGACCGTTGTCGTTGCGCACCACGGCGTGATGTCCGGAGCTCACATCCGCTGGTACGCCCTGTGCGCTGTCTGCTGCGTCATCCACCGGCTTGACCTCGTGCTGTGGCGGCAGAATGCTTGGGAGTGCGACATTTCCGACTATACGCACTCACGGCACATTGAGAACGTCCGGTCGCACACCGGCCGGACGCCGCACACGCGCGCGAGGAAGCGGCCGTCCCGAGCACGGTCGCACGCCCGCCCCGGGCACCGACCCTCGCACAGAGCCCCCGTCCGGAGACCCCGGTGACACCCGGAGCTCCCGGATCCCGCCCGCGCCCGAACTCCCCCGTCCGACCGGCGGGGTGACGTCGCGGAGGAGGTAGCCTCGTTGACACGCCGGCGACAACGCCTGATGGTCTGTTACCTGCTCTGGATGGTGCTGTTCACCGGCATCTACTACGCCAATCCCAGCCAGCGGATCATCTGGTGGACGGGCATCGGCCTCGGTGGCGTCGCCGCCATCGTGCTCGGCGTCCGCCTCAACCGCCCCGCGCACGCACGCTTCTGGTACGTGCTGGCGCTCGCCAACCTGAGTTTCACCGCGGGCGAGGTGGTGCAGGCCATCCAGCTGGACATCCTGCACCTGGCCAATCCCTTCCCCTCCATCGCGGACGGCTTCTACCTCGCCGAGTACGTGCTGTACGCGATCGGCCTGCTCGGCTTCATCCGCTGGCGCACGGCCCGTCAGGACCGCGCCGGGCTGCTCGACGCGCTGATCCTCACGATCGGCCTGGCCCTGCTCTCCTGGATCTACCTGATCGTCCCGTACACCCAGAACCCCGACCTCACCTGGTTCCAACGGGCCGTCTCGATCGCCTACCCCCTCGGCGACGTGGTCGTCCTCGCCCTGCTGCTGCGGCTGCTGACCCCGCGCGGCGGCAGCTCCCGTTCCCTGCAGCTGCTCGCCGTCGGCACCGTCGGCCTGCTCGTCTCCGACGTGCTGTACGGGCTCATCCAGCTGCACGGCACCTGGCGCATCGGCACGCCCGTCGAACTCGGCTGGGCCGCCTACTACACCGCGTGGGGCGCGGCCGCGCTGCACCCGTCGATGGTCGAGCTGACCAAGCCCGTCCCCACCCAGGAACCGGACCTGAGCACCCCGCGGCTGGTGCTGCTCACCCTCGCCTCGCTGATCGCCCCGGCGATCCTGATCATCGAGGCGCTCGCCGGGAACACCGACAACGCGGGCGTGATCGGCGCCTTCTCCGCGGTGCTGTACCTGCTCGTGCTGGCCCGCCTCGCGGTCGTCGTCTCCGCCCGCAGACAGGCCATCGCCCGCGAGCGGGCGCTGCGCGAGGCGGGCAGCCGGCTGACCGCCGCCGTCGGCGTGGAGGAGGTCGCGGACGCCGTCCAGTCCGCCGCCTCCACCCTGATGCCCGCCGAACCGGGGCACGTCGCCCTGCTCGCCGTCGCCGAGGCGGGCGTGCTGCACGTCCGGCACGCCGAGCGCGGCACGGCGCAGCACCGGCTGGGCACGGCCTCCGACTCCGACCAGGTGCTGGCCCTCGCCGCCTACCGCGAGAGCCGGCTGCTGCCCGTCGAGTCCGTCGACCTGCCCGCCAGCGAGCTGACCGGGCACCTCGACGGGATGTCGTACGCCTTGATCTGCCCGCTCACCCTCGCCGAGCGTCCCTCGGGCGACCCGCTGATCGGCGCGCTCATCGTCACCGGCACCGAGCAGGAGCTGGCCAGCCTCTGGAGCTCGCTGGAGATCCTCGCCGCGCAGGCCGCCCTCGCCGTCGAGCGGGTCGTGCTGAGCAAGGAGGTCAACCGCCGCAACAGCGAGCTGTACTTCCGCACGCTCGTCCAGAACGCCAGCGACGTCATCCTGATCCTCGACGCCGACGGCGGCGTGCGCTACGCCTCCCCCTCCGCGACGGCCGTGCTCGGAAACTCCACGCTAGAGGGTGCCCGGCTCACCGACCTCGTCCCGCCCGAGGACAGCCGGGCGGTCGGCACGGCGCTCTCCCGGATGCGCGACACCCCGTCCCCGTCCGCCGGCGAGCAGCCCCGCGAGCACTGGCGGCTGCTGCGCCAGGACCGCACCCCGATCGAAGCCGAGGTGCGCTTCAACGACCTGCGCGCGGACCCGACCGTCGGCGCCCTGGTGCTCACCCTGCGCGACGTCACCGAGCAGCGGCAGATGGAGCGCGAGCTGACCCACCGGGCGTTCCACGACTCCCTCACCGGCCTCGCCAACCGCGTGCTGTTCCAGGACCGGGTCGGCCACGCGCTGTCGCGCGGCGAACGCAGCGGGTCCGTCACCGGGGTGCTCTTCATCGACCTGGACGACTTCAAGGTGGTCAACGACACCCAGGGGCACGCGGTCGGCGACGAACTGCTGGTCGCGGTCTCGCTGCGGATCTCCACCGCGCTGCGCTCCTCCGACACCGCGGCCCGGCTCGGCGGCGACGAGTTCGCGGTACTGGTGGAGGACGCGCTGGCGCCGGCCGACGTGGACACCATCGCGGCCAGCGTGCTGGAGGTCTTCAGCGAGCCGTTCAAGCTCAAGGCGGGCGCGGTCCGGGTCAGCGCCAGCATCGGCGTGGCGACCACCGAGGACAGCGTCGACGCCGCCGAACTCCTCACCCACGCCGACCTCGCGCTCTACTCGGCCAAGGCGGCCGGCCGCCGCCAGTGGTGCCACTACCGCCCGGCCCTGCAGGCGGGGCTGGTGGAACGGCACGAGCTGAACGAGCACCTCGATTCCGCGATCGCGGAATCGGCGTTCCAGCTGTACTACCAGCCGATCGTCGACCTGCGCACCGGCGACCTGGTGGCCTTCGAGGCCCTGGTCCGCTGGCCGCACGACCGGCGCGGCATGGTGCTGCCCGACGAGTTCATCGCCCTCGCCGAGGAGAGCGGCCAGATCGTCCCGCTCGGCGCCTGGGTCCTGGAACGCGCCGCCCAGGAGGCCGCGGCCTGGCACGCCGCGAGCTCCACCTCCCGCACCGCGGGAGGCCGTCCCCCGCTGCGCGTCAACGTCAACGTCTCCGCCCGGCAGTTCCGCGACGCCGGCTTCGTCGACGTCGTCCGCCAGGCCATCGCCACCTCCGGCATCGACCCGCACACCCTCGTCCTGGAGCTCACCGAATCCGTCCTGATGCGCCGCGACGACCGCATCCACGCCGACATGGCCACACTGTCCGGCCTCGGCGTCGGCATCGCCATCGACGACTTCGGCACCGGCTACTCCTCCCTCTCCTACCTCCGCGAGTTCCCGATCTCCCTCCTCAAGATCGACAAGTCCTTCATCGACGGCCTCGGCCACTCCCGGCAGCAGTACGCCCTGGTCGAGGGCATCGCCCGGATCGCCGACACCCTCGGCGTCCAGGTCATCGCCGAGGGCATCGAGCACCCCGAACAGCGGGACCTGCTCGCCGCCATGGGCTGCCCGCTCGGCCAGGGCTACCTCTTCGCCCACCCCATGGACTCCCCGCACGCTCGCTCCCTCGTGCGCAGCACCGCCCTGCGGGCCGGTGTGACGGGCGCGTGAGCGCCGGCGGCGGTAGGCGTGCGGGGCGGGTGCGGGTGCGGGTACGGCTGCCTGCCGGCGATAGGCGTGCGGGTGCGCGAGCCCGTCGGCGACAGGCGTGCGTGGGCCCGCCGGCGACAGGCGTGCGCGAGCCCGCCGGCGACAGGCGTGCGCGAGCCCGCCGGCGACAGGCGTGCGTGGGCCCGCCGGCGGTCCGCCCGTGAGCCCGCGGGCCATCCGCAACCAAGCGACGGTCAAGGAAACTTGACCTCCGCTTGCCCCACAGGCTTTCCGGCCGCGTGCCAGACTGTGCGGCCCCCACTCGCCGACGAGGAGCTTCGGTGGACCACGCGCGCCCCCTGATCGAGGACTTCCCCGCCCACCCCGACGGCGACCCGGCCGCCGCGCTGGCCGACGCCGTCCGCGAGCGCCGCACCGCCCTGGGCCTCTCCGTCCCCGACCTCGCCGAGCGCTCCGGCCTCTCCGAGCGCCAGGTCCGCGCCGTGGAACTCGGCCACGCCATGCCCACCCTGCCGCTGCTGACGGCCCTCTCCGCGGGGCTGAGGCCGACCCCCTGAGCTCACGTCAGGGGGTCGGGCGGATCAGGACGGGGGCCCACTGGCCGACGCGCTGCGCACGTGGTTCGGCGAACCGCGGCCCGGAACGCGAGGAGGGGCGATGCCGGTCCTCAGTCGTCGGCCGCGCGCTGGCCTCACCCTAGGCGAAACGATTCTGCACGTCGCCGGCGCCCTGACCGGTCCGGGTCAGGTGCACCCGGGCGCGGGCGATCTGCTCGTCCTCCTGCACCATGGCGATCTCGAACGCGACGGCGTCCGCCGCGGGCGGGTCGACGACCCGCACCACGCAGTCGGTCGGCAGCTCGAACTCGCCGAAGCGCGTGAACTCCGTCTGCACCCTGGAGAGCAGCAGGCCGCGCGGCGACCACCCGAACAGCTCATGAGCCGCGTACATGGCCGACTGCCGGAACCCCTCGAAGATCACCGCTCCCGGAATGTGGTCCAGCGGGTGGTCGAAGAACGCCGGGTTGTCCTGGTCGACCACGACCTGGGTGCGGACCTCGCGGTCGCCCACCTCCGCCCCGGCGAGCACGACGTTCTGCACAACGGTGCGGCCGACGGTGACCGCGGCGACCCGGCCACCGGTCCGGTGCGGCCGGGCCGGGGCGAGGTCGAGCGCGGCGCGGCCGCTGCGGCGTATCCGGTCCCAGGCCGCGACCGGCATCCACTGCGCGAAGGTGCGCATCGACGCGGCCTCCCGACCGTCGACCGACATGACCAGGTCGAGGGTGCTGCCGGTGACGACGCCGCCCCGCTGCTTCAGCCCGGCCACCCGGACACGGAGCTCGGCGTGCCCGGGGCGGGCACCGATGACCAGCGCCGCCGGGTCGGTGACCTCCAGCTCCCCGCTGATGAAGACGAACTTGTTGTCGAGCGGCGCACCGAGGAAGGTGTGGTCGACGTAGATCGACGCCTGACGGAAGACCTCGATGAGCAGCATCGAGTCGTACGTGGCGGGCGCGCTGCCGTGGTCGCTGTAGTAGCTGTGGACGCGCGGCAGCTGCGCGGCGACGAGGAACTCCTCGCCGGAGACCTGCACGGAGTCGGTGAGGAAGACCTCACAGATGGCGGCCCGGTGGACCGTGCCGCGCGGGACGGTGTTCGAGTAGGTCAGAGCACGATCAAGGATTACGGACATGGCTGAGCTTCCCCCTAGCACTCCTGCGTGTGCGTACCCCTCCGATCCGAGGTGCGGGCGTGAGCGTACCTCCGTTCCCCGCGAAGCTACTACTGTCACACTGGCCACGCGGGGGCGATCACGTGCACGGAGCGCCCGAATGCTCCTTATTACGGGGATTGCCCAGGTCAGCAGCCCGGCGGCGGACACGGCAAGGGCCCGCCGCGGGCGCGACGGGCCGTTCGCACGAGGTGCGGCCGGGATCAGCCGAGCGGCAGCTCCAGGACGGCCTCCTCCCCACGCGGCGAGGAGACGGTGGTCGTGCTGTCCTTCGTGCCGGAGAAGGCGTACAGCTTGTCGCAGCTGTTGACCACCAGGGCGAGGCGGTGGCCGTCCGGCAGGTCGTAGGCGGCGGGCTGGAGCGTCCAGCCGACCGTCCGGTCCTCGGCGGGCGCCAGGTCGGCGGCGGTGTACGGCTCGTGGGTGATGATGCGCGCCGTGCCGTCGGGGGCGACGTCGAAGAGGTACGCCACCAGCGTGGCCGGCCCCTCCGTGTTGCGGACGGTGAGCCGCACCTTCGCGGCGCCCCGGATCCGGCGCGCCACACCACCGGTCCCGGTCAGCTCCTCGGTGGACCACATCAGCAGCCGCGGCCGCTCGAACCCGTCCGGGTCGTAGGACTTGGGGTTGCCGAACCACTCCTTCTGGCCGGTCTTCATGATGTCGTCCATCGCGGTGGCGGCCGTCTCGTGACCGGCCGTGAAGTCCCGGCTCCAGCCGGAGGACTGCTTGTCGGACAGCTCGCCGTCACCGCCGTCGGCGGCCCCGGTGAGGTACCAGGAGTCGGTACCGGTGGTGACGTCGCCCCAGGACGGGCTCTGCTCACGATGAGCCGGAACGGTGATCCGGTCGAGCTGGCCGATCACCTTGGTGGTCTCGTAGGTGAACATGACCTGGTTGTTCACCTCCCGCCAGGTCGGCACCTCGTTCGCGGCGTCGAGCAGGTAGTGGTCCAGCCAGGCGTTGGCCTCCTGCATCGGCTCCCTCAGCCCGGGGAACGGCACGCCGCCGATCAGGCCGGCCAGGCCCGGGCCCTCGGGGGCGCCGTGGTCACCGATCCACATGTTCAGGTGCTTGGGCACGGTGAGCTTCTCGAACGTCCGGATCGTCTGACCGGCCGGGAACAGGCTCTCGTGCCAGGTGTTCGAGATGAACGTCGGGATGCCCCGCGCGTTGGTGATGTCGACGTACGACTCCGGGGCGCGCTCCGTGCCCCAGGCGACGACGGCGTCGAGGTTCACCCCGTCCTCGAAGTCCTTGAGGATCTTCCGGGACTCCTCGTCGAACTTCTCCTCCAACGTGCCGCCGGTGAAGGCGATCAGCGCGTCCACGGCCGCGGTGTGGCGGGTCCCGTTGTCGTACAGCGCGGTGGCCAGGTTGCCCCAGGTGCTCAGCGCGACCACGACGTCGACGCGGTCGGCCTCGTCGTGCGCGGCGACCAGCTGGCTGATCCCCGAGCCGTACGACTCGCCGAGGAAACCGATCCTGTTCGGCTCGAAGTACCGCTGCGCGTAGTCGAGCACCTTCGAGCCGTCGGCCCAGTCCTTGGGCCCGGCGACGTCGATGTGCCCCTCCGAGGTGGAGATCCACCCCGGGAGGCCGATGCCCCGCGGGGTGTAGGCCAGGACGTGGTAGCCGCGCGCCGCCAGCGAAAGGTAGGCGTACATGAACGGCAGCCAGCCGTACGGGTTCCAGCCCGCGGGCAGGACCACGAGCGGATGCGGTTCGTCCCCGTTCAGCTTGATGGTGAACGCTGACAGCTGCGTCCCATGCTCACCGTCGATGCGCAGGACGTCGAAGGTGGCGCGACCACGGACCCTGGACGCCAAGTCCGCCAGTTCGGACGGAAGTGCCGCCCCCGCCTCACCCCGGACGGCCGCGAGCAGGGCCTGCGCCACGGCGAGCACCGCCGGGCTCGGGTTGAGACCGGCGCCCGCCCAGATGCCGTTGGTGGCGATGTCGTTGAGTGTCGCGTCAGTGACCGAAGCGCTGGAGTCGCCGCTGGCAGAGGTCATACGAACCACCCTTGTCATGATGTAGGAGCACGCCCTGTCGGGCGCCGCCCTGCATCCTGGTCACAAGGCGCGGGAAAGGGGCTGACGACACATCAGATACAACCCTTACGAGTGAACTTGAGCCCACTGCCCGGATTCTCATGTCGGCCCGGTGAAAACGACATGAGCTCCGCTCATGCGCGGGGATGCACGATCGAGGATGACAGCGGGTACGCCAACGGCCCGCCGCCGGGCGGGCGGTGGGCCGTTGAGGGGAGGCCAGGGTTCAGACCTCGACGGTGGCGGCGAACGTCACGAACGCCTGCCAGGCGGCCGGCTCGAAGGCCAGCTGCGGGCCGCTCTTGTCCTTGGAGTCACGCACGTGAACGACACCGGGGGTCCCGGCGACCTCGACGCACGCCGTTCCTTCGTTACCGCTGTAACTACTCTTGAACCACGCCAGTTCGAACATGCTCACCGCTCTCCCAAGATCTTCTCGATCAAGGCCAGCGACTCCGTCAGGCTGAGTGCCTGCGCCCTGATACTGCTGTACCGTGCGGCCATGATACGGACTTCCTCCGAGTCCGTGATCAGCCGATTGACATGCTGAACCTCCACGAAGGCAATCTGAGGCCTCCCCTTCGGCGTGAGGAGGATGAACGATCCCCCCATGCCTGCGTGATGGGCCCGCTCCAGCGGCATCACCTGGAGTTCAAGGCCCCTGGCCTGCCCCACCACGAGAAGGTGGCGGAGCTGCGCCTCATGCACGTCCCAGCCGCCCATGGGCCGCCTGAGAGCGCTTTCGTCGATGACCCAACTGATCATCGGGAGAGGCGACCGGCTCAGGATCTCCTGTCGCTGCATCCGGGCCCTCACCCACTTCTCGACCAACTCGTCAGGGAGGGTGGGCTTCCGCATCTCGTACAACGCCCGGGCATGAGCCTCCGTTTGCAACAGACCCGGGATGTCCAGGGTGCTGTAGTCGTGGATCTCCACGGCTTGAGCCTCCTCACCCGTGAACGCCTTGTTGAAGGCCGGGTGCCGCGTGGCCACGCGGACCTTCGCCTTCATCACGTCGTCCGCGACGGCCCGCAGCACGCCGCCCGCGTTGAGGAGGTCGTCGGCCATCGTCAGGAACTCGATCCTCGGGGTTCGCACCCCCCGCTCCATCGCGCCGATCTGGTCCTCGCTGTAGCCGGTCATCTTGGCCAGGTCCCGCTGTGTGAGGCCCGCCCGCTCCCGGAAGAGCTTGATCAGCTTCCCCACCGCGCTGTAGAACTCCGCGACCCCGTCCGAGCTCTCCGCCGTCTCGCCGTCGTCGAAGACCGTACGCTCGACGCCACCCACGGCAATCACCCGCCCTTTCGATCGATTGATCCGGGCCACCCGACGAGGCAACCCTCCGCATCCGCACATGCACACTGAGTGCCCGTCGAATGCATGGTCAGCGTACGTCCGCGCCGTCACGCTTTGGCCCATGACGACCGAACTCCCGCTCGCCGACGCCCGTACCCACACCATCACCCTCGCCGCCTCGCCCAAGGGCGCGGCGATCTGCCGGCGCGTCGCCAGACGTCAACTCACGCTCTGGGGGCTGAACTCGACGCACACCGAGCCGTACTACTCCGCCCTGGTGATCGTCGCGGAGCTGGCGGCGAACGCGACCACGCACGGACGCGTTCCTGGGCGTGGCTTCGAACTGCACCTCGCCCTCACCACCACCACGCGCCGGGGCACCACCCTCCGCATCGCCATCTCCGACCCCAGGGGCGACCGCCGACCCGTCCTGCCCACCACCCACACCCCCAACGCCCAGTCCGGACGCGGACTCACCCTCATCGACGCCCTCTGCGACCGCTGGGGCACCATCCCGCGCCACCCCGGCTCCAAGACCGTCTGGGCCGAACTCGACCTCGCTGCCGACCTCGCCGCCGCCTCCGACACCCCCGATGCCACCTGACGCCCCGCACGCCCATACCCAGCGCGTGGAGGGATGAGGAGCGGGAAGTCGGCCGGGGCCGATTTCCCACTCTCTCTGCCGCGTCACTCATGCGGGTGAGATGCCGTGTTGCCGCCCCGGATTGGTTCGTCCCGGCCGGAAGACTGACCGCGCCAGTAGGACGCACCGAAGGACTTGCCATGGCAGAAGAGCTGTACGCGACGCTGAAGACCAACCAGGGCGACATCGTGATCCGGCTGCTGCCGAACCACGCCCCGAAGACCGTCAAGAACTTCGTGGAACTCGCCACCGGCGAACGGCAGTGGATCGACCCGAACACCGGCCGGCCGAGCAACGCGAAGCTGTACGACGGCACGGTCTTCCACCGGGTCATCGAGGGCTTCATGATCCAGGGCGGTGACCCGCTGGGCAACGGCACCGGCGGGCCCGGGTACGAGTTCGCCGACGAGTTCCACCCGGACCTGGCGTTCACCAAGCCCTACCTGCTGGCCATGGCCAACGCCGGGCCCGGCACCAACGGCTCCCAGTTCTTCATCACCGTCGGGCCGACGGCCTGGCTCACCGGCAAGCACACCATCTTCGGCGAGGTCGCCGACGAGGCGAGCCAGCGGGTCGTCGACGCCATCGCCACGACGGAGACCGACCCCCGCCACGACCGGCCGGTCAAGGACGTCGTCATCGAGTCGGTTCTCATCGAAACCCGCTGACCCGCGCGGGCCCGCCCGCCCCTCGGAGTGGGAAGTCGGTCCCGCCGACTTCCCACTCCCACCCCGCTACGGCTGGTCAGGGGCCGGCTGCGCGAGCGCCAGCCCGGTCCACCGCTCCCGCTCCGCCGCGTGACTGCCGGTCGCCGTCGCCCGCGCGACCTCGGCGGCCCCGTCGGCCCCGTCGCCCGCCGGCTCACCGCCACGGAACAGCAGCGCCAACGGCCAGACCGGCGCACCCGACACCTCCCCGTCGAAGGCGTGCCAGTCCCACGCCCCGTCGAAGCGCCAGGCCCGCCCGTCCCGGTCGGCGACCTCGTCACCCGGTTCGAGGAACGCGTACGGGCGGAAGAGCAGTTCGATGCCGATCGGCTCACCCACGGCCGGATCGAACGCGTAGCCCTGGTCCTCCAAGCCGGGTTCGTACACCTCACCCTGTCGCAGCACCTCGACGTAGCACGCGGGCCGCGGCAGCAGGCCGGTGACCAGCGGCGGATCGTAGTGCTCCACCGACTGGACGTGCACCACGGTCGGGGGCATCCCCACCCGGCACGTGTCACCCGGCCTGAGCTCCGTCTCCACCGGCTCCGTCCGAAAGACCTCCCACTCCCGGGCGGCGGGCAGCGGCATCGCACGGTCACCGTTCCAGCAGATGCCCTCGGCCTGCGGGTCCGCCGCCAACCACGGGCACCGCACCGAGACGTGGTAACGGGAGACCGCGGTGACCGTCGTCTCGGTGAAGTCGCACTCCAGCCGCAGCACGTCACCCGGTCGGTAGTCATGAATCACGGGCGGCATTCTGCCCGCCCCCACCGACAGCGGTTGCCGGCCGTCACTGCGCCGACCAGGCCCCCTTCCGCTGACTGCGCAGGGGGGCCTGGTCGGCGCATCCCCGCCCGAGCCTCTCGTCGAGTCCGCCGTCGACTCGGCGAACATCCGTTGGAAGTTCCCGTCGAGTCGGCGATCCCCACCACCGCCTGCCCGGCGCCACCCACCCGGGCGCCGGCTCCGACCGCGACTCGACGCTTCCCCCGAATCCATGCCCAACCCCCGCTCACAGCACGCGACTTGCCGTCGAGCTTGACAGCAGTTCGTCAGACGGCGATCCGGGTAGGACAGACGGAACGGAGACCGAACCGCACCGCTCCCCGGACGGTGAACCCGCCGACGCCGGGGCCACGTTCGGGCTGAAGGCACAGTGCACCTCCCAGCCGACCGGAACGCCGAAGGAGCCACCTCATGGGCATCGCACGTCGTGATCTTCTCAAGTGGGGCGCGGGAGCCGGCGGAGCAGCCGTCCTGGGCAGCGGGCTCGCCCTGCCGCCATCCACCGCCCGGGCCGCCGTCCGGACCACCCCGCGCGGGCTGCCGACGGACAGCTGGATGGGCCGCCTGAACGGGAGCCTCTCGCTGCTCGACCTCACCATCCCTGGCACCCACGACTCGTGCTGCGAGAACCCGGCCTACGGCACGGAGTGGTCGCACACCCAGAACTGGGGAATCCCACAGCAGTTGGAAGAAGGCGTCCGCTTCCTCGACATCCGCTGCAACGGCCTGCAGGGCGCGCCCGACGAGCTGGGGATCTACCACTCCGACGCCTACCAGCACCTCCGGTTGCAGGACGTGCTCGACCGCTGCCGCTCCTTCCTCCAGGCACACCCCGGCGAGACCGTCGTGATGCGCCTGCGCAACGAGCGGGCGGGCGGACAGGCCCTCGGTGACGACGAGTTCATGCGGCGGGTCAATCACTACTTCGACGCGCTGGGCTACCGGAGCCTGTTCCACTTCTACGGCTGGCCGACGCTCGACGCCGCCCGCGGCAAGGTCGTCCTGCTCGCGGACTTCGCCAATCCCTGGGGCCTGATCAACTGGTCCAGCGGCCAGAACGAGTACTTCGACACCCAGGACGCCTGGCAGATCGGCGGCCTCGACCCGCTGGGCACGAAGGGCCGGTACGTCGTCGCCCAGTTCGACAAGGCCTTCGGCAACCCGAGCTACCCGAAGATGTTCGTCAACTTCCTCAGCTACGCCGGTGGTTACTGGCCCAAGACCAGCTCGCAGAGCATCATGGACCGCTCCGTCTACCCGTACCTGAACGCCCGCACCCAGCAGCGCGCCCGCTTCGGCATCGTGCCGATGGACTTCCCGGACTTCCACGTCAACGTGCTGCACATGCTGATCGACAAGAACGTCGTCTAGCGGCCCGGCGCCCTCCTCCTCGCTCCCGGCCGGGGCCACCGCCGCGCGGTGCACATCAGCCCCGAGGCGTAAACCCGTGGGCCAGTTCCAGGTGACGGTAGATCAGTCGGCAGGCCAATGCCGCCCGCCCGCCCCGCGTGACAGCGTTCGGGGCATGGACTCCACGCCGTTCGCAAGCCCCACCGGACCCACCGGAAGCTCCGCCGGCCCCACTGGCGGAGCTTCCGGAAGCTCTGCCGGACCGACCCGCCGCCGCATCCTGGGCACCGCGCTGGCGATGGGCGCCACCGCGCCGATCGGCCTCGCCGGCACCGCCTGGGGCGCCCCGGGCCGATCCGCGGGCGCCGCCGGCACGGGCTCCGCCGCCCCCGCACGGCTCACCCTGCCCGTGCCCACCGGACCCTGCCCGGTGGGCACGGTGCCGCTCCACCTGTGCGACACCGCCCGCCCGGACCCGATCGCCGGGCCGGGCCGCTTCCGCGAACTGATGGCCACCGTCTGGTACCCGGCCCGGGTAGCGGACGCCGACGCGTACCCGCTCGCCCCCTGGATGACCGCGGGCGCCCTGAAGGCCTTCCTCGACGACGCCGGCTTCCCGCTCGACCCCTCCCTCGCCCCGCTCACGTCCGGCCACCAGGGCGCGCCCGTCCACCGGACCGGCCACCGGCTGCCCGTCGTCGTCTTCTCACACGGGTCGGGAAGCCACCGCGCCGACCACACGGTCGTCTGCCAGGAGCTCGCCAGCCACGGCTACGCCGTCGTCACCGTCGACCACACGCACGACGGGTTCACCGAGTTCCCCGACGGCACCGTCCTCACGCCGGACGACCGCGTCACGGCATACCCCAGGGACTACGCCGCCGACCTGCGCTTCCTGCTCGACCGCGTCGACGACCTCGCCGCCGGCCGCAACCCCGACGTCGACCGCCGCACCCTGCCGGTCGGCCTGCTCGGCGGCCTCGACCCCAACACCGTCGGCGCGTTCGGCTGGTCGAAGGGCGGCACCGCCACCGCCCTCGCCATGGCCG
Source organism: Kitasatospora sp. NPDC085464 (assembly GCF_044541955.1). Classification (NCBI taxonomy): domain Bacteria; kingdom Bacillati; phylum Actinomycetota; class Actinomycetes; order Kitasatosporales; family Streptomycetaceae; genus Kitasatospora; species Kitasatospora sp. NPDC085464. The sequence continues at coordinate 48,570 of NZ_JBITTM010000011.1, read as the reverse complement.
CCGACCGGCGCATCCGCGCCGGGCTCGCCCTCGACGGGCCGATGATCTCCAACCCGCCCCCGAGCGCCGACCTCGACCGGCCCTTCATGCTGATGACCGCCGTCTGGGCCCGGGCCGGCAACCCCGCCGCCGAGACCTTCTGGGGCCACCTGCGCGGCTGGCGCCTCGACGTCCAGGCCACCGGCGCCGTCCACGGCTCGTACGGCGACAACATGACGCTGATCCCGCAGGCAGGCAAGCTCCTCGGCATGACCGAGGAGCAGATCCAGTCCCAGGTCGGCACCCTCGACCCCGACCGCGGCATCCTCATCCAGCAGGCCTACCCCCTCGCCTTCTTCGACCTCCACCTACGCCACCGCGGCCGCCACCTGCTCGACGGGCCGTCGAAGACCTTCCCGGAGGTCGTCTTCCACCCGTAGGGCCCGGTACGGCGGCGGGCGGCCGCAGCCCGGACGCGAGGGACGGAACGGGGTGCAGCGGGAGGGCGGGAGCGACGGCACTGTCATGACAGGGGTCCGGCCGCCCCGCTCACCTGCGTGCGTCCACCAGTCGCGCACCCGTGCGGTACAGCTCGACCAGCAGCGGGCGGAGCGCCCGCCCGGCGGGCGTCAACCGGTACGAGGTCCGCACCGGGAAGCCCGCCAACCGCTCACGGACCGCCAACTCCCGCTCGACCAAGGCCTGCAGGCGCTCGGCGAGCACCTTCGAGCTGATCTCCGGAAGCCGCGCCCGCAGCTCCCCGTACGAGGCGGGGCCGTGCATCAGCTCCCGCAGCACCAGCGTCGTCCACCGGCCCGCCACCGCGGCCAGCGCCACCTCCACCGGGCAGTCCGTCTCGGGCCGCGCGGTACGGCCGCGCTCGTCCGGCACCAACTCCCCGTCCCAGTGGAAGCCTTCGACCCGTCCGTCACCGTCACTTCCCGTTTGGTGACCTACGGCGCACCCGTCTTCACTGCTTACATGACTCACCCCACCAGCCTCCCCGTGAGCACCGACCCGGCACAACACCCGGCCGTCTTCGCCGCCGCCTTCAACTCCGGTGACCCCGCCCTCCTCGCGCAGGTCTACGAACCCGGCGCCGTCTTCGTCCCGTCCCCGGGGAGCGCGGTCGCCGGAGCCGAACTCCACCGCGCCAACGCGGAGTTCCTCGCCCTCGGGCTGCCGATCACCGTCCGCCCCCGGCACACCTACGTCGCCGACGACATCGCCCTGCTCATCGTCGACTGGGAGATCACCGGCACCGCCCCGGACGGCACCACCGTCCACCTCACCGGCACCGCCACCGACGTCGCCCGGCGTGACGCCTCCGGCCGCTGGCGCTACGTGATCGACAACCCGTTCGGCACGGCGGGGCCCTGAGCGCGGGATCAGCCGGCCCGCTCCTTCGGGTTGACCGTGCAGAAGCAGACCAGGCCGGCCCGCCGGTCGAAGGAGAAACCGCCCTGGTAGTGGTCCCCGGTGACCGACCGGTCGAACACCTCGCTGTGCAGCCAGTCCCTGGGCTCGCCCAGCTCGGCCGCGAGCGCCGAAGGGGACGCGGCAGCCGATGCGCTCCTCCTTCCAGGTGCCGGTCGACGTGATGGCCGCCGGCTTCGCCGGATCGACCTCGGCGAAGCCGTCCACCGTCACATCGGCCGGCCCCGGAACCGCCGGGCGGGGATCGGGGCTCCCCGGGGTGGCACCGATCCACCGCGCCGCCGGCAGCTCGCCCAGCTCCGGAAGCGGCGCTGCAACGGGCCGGCGTCCTGCCGTACTGGAAGTACTTCTCGCACCTCAGGGCGCCGTCCGCGGAGGACAGCCGGACGAACACGCCGTACCCGGCGTCCTCGACCGAACCGTGCCGCCAGGTGCCGGCGAACGGCGACGCCGCCGAGGATCCGGCCTTGGTCCTGGCCCTGGCCTTGGCCTTGGCCCCGGTTCTGGCCTTGGTTCAGACCCGCATGTTCTGGGTGGCGGTGGCGGTGGAGGTCGTGGTGGCGACCGCGGTGGGCGGGGTGGTGCTGCCGGCGGTGGTGCCGAGCGTGCGCTCGACCTTGGAGACGGCGGTGCGGTACTGCATCGAGGCCGTCTGCGAGTCAGTTCCGTCACGCTGGAAGTAACCGAAGGCCATGGCGACCGTACCGAAGCGCTCGATGCCGACGAAGGCGTTGAGTTGGACACCGGCCAGGGTGCCGTCGAGGCGGACCGCCGGGGCGTCCTGCCGGTCGCCGAGCGTGACCGGGGTGACGGTGAAGGTCACGGTGTCCTCGGTGCCGGCGTTGAAGGTGATGGTGTGACAGCTCCGAAGGGCGTCGGCCGCCGAGTTGAAGTCCGAGGTGAGCTGGTCGGACGCCTCTGCGGCAAGGGCCTCGGTGACCATCGGGTTGCCGTCCGGGCCGTCGAGTTCGGTCTCGGCGCGCGAGTTCGCGAGGCCGGGCTGGGTGGCGTGCATGTTGATCAGGGCGCTGAGCGCGTCACAGCCGCTGACCGGGCTCGGGTTCTCGCCCGGACTGGGGCTCTCGGTGGCGGGCACCTCGGTGAAGTCGGGGCCGAGGTCGGCCGCGGTGAGCAGGGCCGACTTCAGCTGATCGGCGGAGGGCAGGTCCTGGGCGGGCGCGGCCGACGCCAGCTGCGTCGGGCCGAGTGCGACCGCCGCGACGACGGCTGCGGCGATGACGGCGTGGAGCGGCCTGGGAAGAGACATGCAGGCCCCCGGTCGAGAGTTCGGGCAGGGACAGGCAACCAGTGTCCCACCGGGGGCCGGGAGCGGCGCGCGGGGAGGGCATCGCCGCAGGTCAGGACGGGTGCGAGCACGGGAACGGCGCTACGCCGGCCTCGGCCGGGGGCGGTCCGGGACCGGCTCGGGCGAGGCTTCAGGCGTGGTTCGGGGAGAGGGATTCGAGGGTCTCGGCGAGCCACTCCACCCAGAAGGTCTCCAGCCCGATCCCGGCCCGCAGCACCGCGTGCTGGAGCCGGTTCTCGCCGCCCTCCTTCTCTACCGGGAAGTCGCGCCGTTCGATCTCCAGGTAGTCGGCCAACTGCGCGCGGTGAAGCGCCAGGTGGCGTTCCAGCTCGGCTGCCAGACCGTCCGTGCCGACCACCGCCGCGGCCCGGAGACGCAGCAGCAGCGGCTCCCGGACGGCGCGCGGCGGGGCGCCCTCGGCCGTCCAGCGAGCCAGTTCGGCACGGCCCTCCGGCAGGACTTCGTACTCCTTCTTCTGCCCGCGCACCGGCCCGTCCGGCTGGAGGGCCCGGATGTGACCGGAGGCCTCCAGCCGGCCCAGCTCGCGGTAGATCTGCTGGTGGGTGGCGGGCCAGAAGAAGCCGATCGACTTGTCGAACCGCCTGGTCAGCTCCAGCCCCGAGGACGGCTTCTCCAGCAGGGCGGTGAGGATGGCGTGTGGCAGCGACATGCCGACGATCCTAGAGGCGCATCAGCAGGTCGGATGGCCAGGCCATGAGCGGACCTCATGGAGCCAGGCCATGAGCGGGCCTCATGGAGCGGAGTCATGAGCAGGTCTCATGACCCACCCCTCATGAGAAGGTCTCATGGCCGCGCCCATGAGCAGCTCTCATGGCCACCCGCATGAGTTTCCTGAGTCAACCCCTATGCCGCCAGAGCCGCCTCGGTGACCGTTTTGACCTTGTTGTTCGCTTGGTGGGTGTCGGGGTCGTAGGGCGTGCCGTCACGTCGGCAGGCCCAGATCACCCGCAGCCAGGCGCGGGCGAGGATACGGACGGCGTGGGGATGGCGCTTCTTGCGGGCGCGGGCGTCGGTGTAGATCTTCGCGGCCCAGTCGCTGCCGTGCCGGCTGTTGTCGGCGAACGTGGTGATCGCGACGCGGGCTCTGCGGTTGGTCGCGAACCGGAAGGTGACCGTGTGGGACTTGCCGGAGGCGCGGGTGACCGGGACGACGCCGGTCTCGGCGATGAACTGCTCGCAGGACTCGGCGCGTTCGAGGATCGGGCCGATCTCGCCGATGATCTGGCCCAGGTTGACCTTGCCGATGCGAGGCATGGCGGCCAGCAGCGGCGCCAGGGGGTGTGCCTCGACGGCGGCGGTGATCTCCTTGTCGAGGGTGCGGATGGTGGCGCGTATCGCCCGCACCAGCTGGACCTGGACGCGGATCAGCGTGGCGACGGTATCCTCGCCCAGGCGGGAGGCCGCCGTAGGGGCGGCTCGCAGGCGCTCGACCAGTTCCTTGCCGGAGCGGCGGCCGGAGTAGCTCCGGCGTTTGCACCAGGCTTCCAGCTTCGCCGGGGTGAGCTTGGCGGCGGACTGCGGGGTCGGGTAGCGGTCCAGGAAGTCGAGCGCGATGTCGCTGTCGCGGTCGGCGAAGACCGCCTTGGCGCCCGGCCACAGCTGGTCGAGCTGGGCGTCGAGTTGGTTGACAGCGGCGATGCGGGCCTCGACGTGGTCGGCGCGCTGGCGGGTGAGGGCCTGCAGTTCCAGGGTCCTGGGGTCGGTCGGGGTGATGCGCCGCAGCTGGTGGCCGTCGGTGCGCAGGTAATCGGCGAGCTTGTGGCTGTCCCCGGCGTCGGTCTTGGCCTTGGAGGCGCCCCAGCGAGGGCGCATGGCGTGGAAGGCGTTGGGGTGCACCGGCACCACGGGGTGGCCGGCCGCCAGCAGCCGGTCCACGACCAGGCCGCGGGTGGTCTCGATCGCCACCGGCAGGTCGGCCGGATCGCCGTGCCGCCGCAGCCGCGCCAGCGTGGCCTCGATGCCCTGCTCGGTGTGCGCGAGTTCCCAACGGTCCACACGGGCGCCGGAGTTGTCCATGACGCTGACGTCATGGGTCTCGGTCGCCCAGTCCCATCCGATGAACACGGAAGCCGTACTCCTATGCCGCTGACGGAGCACCTGCCCGGTGGTGAGGTCGTCTGCCGGAAGCTCATTAATCGGCCCTCTGCGGGGCGTGTCCCTGAAGCCGATCAGACGGCCTCGGCCCGGCGGGGCTGGCATAACTCATGCTGGCCGACGAACGGCTCGCACACACGGCCATGCACCCACCGGGACCGAGAGGTCACAACCCTACCCAAGAGGGCTGCAGAAGGGATGGTCCTCTAATGAGCAGGCCTCATGGCCGATCCCATGAGCAGACCGCAAGGCCGCGCGCATGAGCAGGTCTCATGCGCGCGACCCCGTGGAGTGCAGCCGCTCAGAGCGAGGCGGCCAGCTCGGTGCCCTGCTTGATGGCCCGCTTGGCGTCCAGCTCGGCGGCGACGTCGGCGCCGCCGATCAGGTGCACCGCCAGGCCGCGCTCGCGCAGCGCCTCGTACAGGTCGCGGCGCGGCTCCTGCCCGGTGCAGAGCACCACGGTGTCGACGGGAAGCAGCTGGCGCTCGCCGTCCACGGTGATGTGCAGGCCGGCGTCGTCGATCAGGTCGTACGTCACGCCGGGGACCATCACGACGCCGCGGTGCTTGAGCTCGGTGCGGTGGATCCAGCCGGTGGTCTTGCCGAGCCCGGCGCCGACCTTGGTGGTCTTGCGCTGCAGCAGGTGGACGCTGCGCGGGGGCTTGGGACGCTCGGGGGCGCGCAGGCCGCCGCGCTCGCGGTACTCCGCGTCGATGCCCCACTTGGCCTGGAACACCGGCGGGTTGAGGCTGGCCTGGTCGCCCTGGTCGGTGAGGAACTCGGCCACGTCGAAGCCGATGCCGCCCGCACCGAGGATGGCGACCCGCTCGCCGACGGGCGCGCCGTCGCGCAGCACGTCGAGGTAGCCGACCACGCTGGGGTGGTCGATGCCGGGGATGTCGGCGGGGGTCCGCGGGGTGACGCCGGTGGCGATGACGAGTTCGTCGTAGCCTTCCTCGGCCAGTTGCCCGGCGGTGGCGGTGGTCCCGAGGCGCAGCGTGACGTCCAGCTCGGCGAGGCGGGTGCGGTAGTAGCGCAGGGTTTCCTCGAACTCCTCCTTGCCGGGGATGCGCCGGGCCACGTCGAGCTGTCCGCCGACCGCCTCGGCGGCGTCGTAGAGCGTGACGTCGTGGCCGCGCTCGGCGGCGGAGACGGCGAAGGCGAGGCCGGCCGGACCGGCGCCGACGACGCCGACGCGCTTGCGCACCCTGGTCGGCGCGAGGACGAGTTCGGTCTCGTGGCAGGCGCGCGGGTTGACCAGGCAGGAGGTGATCTGGAGGTTGAAGGTGTGGTCCAGGCAGGCCTGGTTGCAGCCGATGCAGGTGTTGATGGCGTCGGCGCGGTCGTCGCGCGCCTTGGCGACGAAGTCGGCGTCGGCGAGCAGCGGGCGGGCCATCGAGACCAGGTCCGCGTTGCCCTCGGCGAGCAGGCGCTCGGCGATCTCGGGGGTGTTGATGCGGTTGGTGGTGACCAGCGGGATGCCGACCTTGCCCAAGACCTTCTTCGTCACCCAGGCGAAGGCGCCGCGCGGCACCGAGGTGGCGATGGTCGGGATGCGGGCCTCATGCCAGCCGATGCCGGTGTTGATGATGCTCGCCCCGGCGGCCTCGACGGCCTGCGCGAGCTTCACGACCTCGTCCAGGGTGGAGCCGCCCGGTACCAGGTCGAGCATGGAGAGGCGGTAGACGATGATGAAGTCCTCGCCGACCCGCTCGCGGACCCTGCGGACGACCTCCACCGGGAAGCGCATCCGCCGCTCGTAGGTGCCGCCCCACTCGTCCTCGCGGTGGTTGGTCGCGGCGACGATGAACTCGTTGATCAGGTAGCCCTCGGAGCCCATGATCTCGACGCCGTCGTACCCGGCGCGGCGGGCGAGTTCGGCGCAGCGGGCGAAGTCCTCGACGGTCTGCTCGACCTGGTCGGCGGTGAGTTCGTTGGGGACGAAGGGGCTGATCGGGGCCTGGATCGCGCTGGGGGCGACCAGGTCCCGGTGGTAGGCGTAGCGGCCGAAGTGCAGGATCTGCAGGGCGATCTTCCCGCCGGCGGCGTGCACCGCGTCGGTGACCTCGCGGTGCTTGTCGGCCTCCTCCTCGGTGGTCAGCATCGCGCCGCCCTCCCAGGGGCGTCCGGCCTCGTTGGGGGCGATGCCGCCGGTGACGATGAGCCCGACGCCGCCGCGGGCGCGTTCGGCGTAGAAGGCGGCCATCCGCTGGTAGCCGTCGGGGGCTTCTTCGAGGCCGACGTGCATCGAGCCCATGATCACGCGGTTGGGCAGGGTGGTGAAGCCGAGGTCGAGCGGGCTGAGCAGGTGCGGGTAGCGGCTGCTGCCGGGGGTGGCGCTCATCGACGTCTCCTGGGGCGCGGGCTGGGTGTCGTGGTTACCGCAGGGTAGGGGACGGGTCGAGCACTATGCAACTAGTTGCATAAAGCGGGGGGGCGGCCCCGCACCCGAAGCGGCCGAACGCCGGGCGGACGGTGGGGCGCCCGCGTATCGTCGTGTCGCGGACGTCGTGGAAGTCGCGGACGTCCCGGACGTCGCAGGCTCGGGAGAGGGGGCAGCCGTGCGCGGTGGCTCGGTGGCCGTGGTCGGGGGCAGCATCGCCGGGAGCGCGTTCGCCGGGGCGGCCGCCCGGCTGGGCGCGGAACGGGTCGTGGTGCTGGAACGCAGCCCGGGCCGACTGGAGGACCGCGGTGTGGGCATCTGCACCCACAACGACCGCTTCGACGAGCTGGTCCGCGCCGGGCACCTCGCCGCGGACACCCGCCGCCACCGCCTCACCGTCCGCCGCTGGACCACCCGCGGACCGGCCGGCGAGGGCGACGGCCCGCACGGGCGCGGCCGGGTGCTCTGGGACCAGCCGTTCCCCTTCCACTCCCACCACTGGGCCGTCCTGTGGCAGGCCCTGCGCGAGCGGACGCCCGAACGGGTCGAGTACCGGCTGGGCACCACCGTCACCGCGGTCGGCGGCGACGAGCAGGCCGCCTGGACCGAGGACGCCGACGGCGGCCGCCAGTCCCACGACCTGGTGATCGGCGCGGACGGCTACCGCTCGGTGGTCCGCGAGGCCGTCTGCCCGCAGGCCGCGCCCGAGTACGCCGGGTACGTGTGCTGGCGCGGCAGCTACGACAGCGCGCTGCTGGACGAGCTGCCCGGCGGGGCGGCGGCCTGGCCGGACGAGGAGTGCATCACCGTCTGCTACCACGGCGGGCAGGTCGTGATCTACCGCATCCCCGGACTGGAGCCCGGCCGCACCCAGGTCAACTGGGTCTTCTACGCGCCGACCCCGGACTGGCTGCGCCTGGACGGTCCGACCAGCATCCCGGCCGGCGCGCTCACCGACGGGCGGCTGGACGAGCTGCGACAGCTCGCCGAGCGGCACCTGCCGCCGTACTGGGCCGGTCTGGTCACCCTCACCCCGCCCGAGCGGACCTTCCTGCAGCCCGTCTACGACCTGGCGGCCCCGCGCCGCACGGCCGGACGGTTGCTGATCGGCGGGGACGCGGCCACGGTGGTCCGGCCGCACAACACCAGCGGCGCGGTGAAGGCCCTGCAGGACGCGCACGCCTTCGAGCAGGCCGGCCGGGCCGCCGGCTCCTGGTCCTCCCTGCTGGCCGCGTACGACCGCGAACGGAGCGCGGTCGGGCGGGAGTTGGTGGACCTGGGCCGGACGCTCGGCCGGGCACAGGTCACCGCGGCGCCGGACTGGTCGACGATGGACGAGCCCGCGATGACCGCGTGGTGGCAGCACCAACTCACCGGGAGCGGCGGCTTCGGCGGCCACGCGCTCGGTCGGACCGAGCCTTCCCCGTGACCGCCGAAACCGCCGACTCCACCGAAGCCGCTGGCCCCGTCGAAGCCGCCGAGACCGCCGACTCCGCTGCGAGGATCAGACGTTGACGCCGTAGTCGGTCGCGATGCCGCGCAGACCGGAGGCGTAACCCTGGCCGATGGCGCGGAACTTCCACTCGGCGCCGTTGCGGTACAGCTCACCGAAGACCATCGCGGTCTCGGTGGAGGCGTCCTCGGTCAGGTCGTAGCGCGCAACCTCCTGGCCGTTGGCCTGGTTGACGATCCGGATGAACGCGTTGCGGACCTGGCCGAAGTTCTGCAGCCGGGCGTCGGCGTCGTAGATCGACACCGGGAAGACCACCTTGGCCACGTCGGCCGGCACCCGGTCCAGGTCGACCTTGATCTGCTCGTCGTCGCCGTCGCCGCCACCGGTCAGGTTGTCACCGCTGTGCTCGACCGAACCCTCGGGGCTGCGAAGGTTGTTGAAGAACACGAAGTGCTGGTCCGAGATCACCTTGCCGAGCGCGTTGCACAACAGCGCACTGGCGTCCAGGTCGTAGTCGGCCCCGGTGGTGGTGCGAACGTCCCAGCCGAGGCCCACGATCACGGCGCTCAGACCGGGCGCCTCCTTGCTCAGCGAGACGTTGCCGCCCTTGGCCAGCGAAACTCCCACAATGCCCTCCTCGATCTCTCCCTGCGGACGAATCTACAACACTGTAGAGATCACGAGAATCCGTCTGAAGGCGGGCTCCACCCCGGGAATTCCTCAGGGGTCGTTCCAGGGCCCCGACGGGAACCGATCACCCCGCCCGAGATTCCGTCGGCGTCACACCGGCCCCTCGATCGAGATCCGCAGGCCGCCGCCCTCGGCCCGGGCACCGCCGCCGGGCCCGGGCGACGGCCGGTCCGGGCCCTCACCACCAGCCGGTGCAGCGCCAGGACGCACTCCTCGTCCGCCAGATCGTCCCCGTACTCGTATGGACGCATCCCGCACCCCTCCCCTCCGCACCCCGGAAACCGTACCGCCGGCCACGCCGGACGGGACGGGGGGCGCCAGGCCGCAGCGCGCCGGGCCGGGGCGAGAGCGGCCGGGGCGCCCGGGTGGTGCCGCCGACCTAGACTGACGGTGGACCGCCGGTTCCGGGTTCCGGGCCCCGGGCCCCACCCCGGCCCCGGCTGCGGCGCCCCCGCGGGAGGTACCCATGCGCCAGCGGCACAGCTTCCACGTAGACCAGGGCGGGCACTCCGTCACCGTCAACGTCCGCTCCGGCTGGATCACCGAGACCGAGCTGCTGGTGGACGGCAAGGAGTGCGCCTTCCACCGCGTCCACGGGCACGGCAGCTACCCGATGACCCTCTCCTCCCAGCTCGCCGATGAACCTCCCCGGCCGCTCGCGGTCACCCTGGACCGCACCGGCAAGGCCGAGCACCCGCTCTCCTGCGTCCTGGCGCTCGCCGGCGCCGAGCTCCCGATGCCGGAGCGCACGGCCCGCTGAAGCCCCTCGCGGGGACCGGTTTGCCCACGGATACTACGAAACCGTATTGTCCGAATACGTGACACCCGAGAACGCAGCTGCCCCCGACCGGTCCGCCCTGCTGGCCCTCCAGCGTGCGACGCACGCCACGCTGCAGCTGCTCGCCGCCGAGCTGGTCGACCTCGACCTGACCGCCTCCGAGATCAACGCGCTGGCCAACCTCGCCGACGGACGCGGCCGGACGGTCTCAGAACTCGGCGCCGCCGTCGGCACCCGGCCGACCACGCTGACCGGCATCCTGGACCGGCTGGAGCGCCGCGGCCACATCACCCGCGGCGCCCGCGCCGGGGACCGCCGCTCGGTGCTGATCGAACTCACCGCCACCGGCCGGCTCACCGCCGACACCATCCGGCGAACCATGACCGACCTCGAACGCCGAGCACTCGGCGACCTCTCCCCCGCCCAGCTGGACGGCTTCCACGCCGTGCTGCAGGCCCTGACGAAGGCTCCCGCATGACGCCCCCCATCCCCGCCCCCGGAACGAACGACGCGAACAGCAAGACCGGCACGACCGGCGGGACCGACACGACCGGCGGGACCGATACGACCGGAACGAACGGCATGAACAACACGACCGGCACGACCGGCACGACCGAACCCGACCCGTTCGGCGCGTTGCTGCGCGAGGCGATGACCGGCGCCGAGCGCTTCGGCCACCGCCAGCACGTCCGGCTCACCTGGCTCGCCGTACGCCGGCACGGCGCCACCGCCGCCCTCGACCTGATCGCCGACGGCATCCGGCGCACCGCCACCGACGCGGGGGCCCCGCAGAAGTTCCACGTCACCATGACCCGGGCCTGGGTCGAGCTGGTGGCCCACCACGCGGATGACGCAACGGACTTCGAGGAGTTCGCCGACCGCCACCCGGAGCTGCTCGACAAGGAGCTGCTCGCCCGCCACTACCGGCCCGGGACACTCGCGGGCACGCAGGCCCGGACCACCTGGGTGGAACCGGACCTGGCGCCCATCCCGCGGGCCGATCAGCACTCCTGACACTCCGTCAGAATATCCTCGACCGCCTTCCGCGCCCGCTCGGCGTCCTGGGCGACCAGCCCGATCCGGGTGCGGCGGTCGAGCACGTCGGCGACGTCCAGCGCGCCCTCGTGGGTGACCGCGTACGCGATCTCGGCGCGCGTCACGTCCAGGCCCTCGGCCACCGGCGCCGACTCGCCCGCGGCCAGCACCTCGTGGGCGGCACCGCCGTGGCGGGCCAGCAGCGAGGCGGGCGCCCCCCGCGCGGGCAGCGGCCGGCTGTCCCGGTGCCCGGGGGCGCCGACCAGCGGCAACCGGGTGGTCCAGCAGGTGCGGGCGGGCAGGCCGCGCAGCCGGACGGCGGCGTCCACCGCGTCCTCGGCCATCCGGCGGTAGGTGGTCAGCTTGCCGCCGACCACGGTGACCATCCCGGACGGGGACTCCAGCACCGCGTGCTCGCGCGAGATGTCGGCGGTGCTGCCGCCCCCGGTGTCGATCAGCGGACGCAGCCCGGCGTATGCGCCGCGCACGTCCGCCCTGGTCAGAGCGGTGGCGAGGGCGGCGTTGACGGTGTCGAGGAGGAAGGTCAGCTCGGCGTCGGTGGGCTGCGGCTCGTCCGGGACCGGGCCCGGGGCGTCCTCGTCGGTCAGGCCGATCGCGACCCTGCCGAGCTGCTGCGGCAGCGCGAAGACGAAGCGGCTGGTCGAGCCGGGCACCGGCACGGTCAGCGCCGCGGTCGGGTTCCCCAGCGCCGCCGCGTCCACCAGGACGTGGGTGCCGCGGCTGGGACGCAGCGTGATCGAGGTGTCCACCTCGCCCGCCCACACGCCGGTGGCGTTGACGACCGCGCCCGCCCGGACGTCCAGCGTCTGCCCGGTCAGCGTGTCGACCAGCCGGGCGGAGGAGCCGGTCACCGCCTCGGCCCGCGCCCTGGTCAGCACGGTCGCGCCGTACTGCGCGGCGGTGCGCGCCAGGGCGACCACCAGCCGGGCGTCGTCGACGAGTTGGCCGTCGTGTGCGACGAGCGCGCCGCGCAGGCCGGCGGTGCGGACGCCCGGCACCAGCTGCCGGGTGCGGGCGGCGTCGATCCGGCGCACCCGGGGCAGCAGCGTGCCCGGGGTGCCGGCGCTGACCCGCAGCGCGTCGCCGGCGTGGAAGCCGGCGCGGATCAGCGCGCCCTGCCCGGGGCGCAGCAGGTCCGGGAGCAGCGGCACCAGTTGGGGCAGTGCGCGGATCAGGTGCGGGGCGGTGCTGGTCATCAGCACGCCGCGCTCGACCGCGCTCTCCCGGGCCACGTTGATCCGGCCGGAGGCGAGGTAGCGCAGTCCGCCGTGCACCAGCTTGGAGCTCCAGCGGCTGGTGCCGAAGGCCAGGTCGCGGGACTCGACCAGCACGGTGCGCAGGCCGCGCGAGGCGGCGTCCAGGGCCGCCCCCGCGCCGGTGACACCGCCGCCGATCACCAGCAGGTCGATGTGCGGGTCGTCGCCGAGCGCCTCGAACTCCAGCTGGCGGCGTACGGCGTTGAGTCGGCTCGTCCCCGCGAAGGGGCCGGCGGGCGTCGTCATGGTGCGAGGTATCCGTTCAACGCTCTGGCCAGTTCGCGCCGCCAGGCCGCCTCGGGGAGCAGGGCGGCGACCATGCGGTGCGACTGGACGGTGGACTGGGCGATCAGCAGGACCATGGCGGCCAGTTCGAGCGGCTCCCCGGCCCGGATCGAGCCGTGCGCCTGGCCCTGTTCGATGCCGTTGCGCAGTGCTTCCAGCAGTCCTCGCTGGCTGGCACCGAGCCGCTCGACGACGTATTCGAGCAGGAGGTCGGAGTCGTCGGAGCGGAGCAGCGCGCCGAGCACCCGGTGGTCGCGCAGCCGGACGGAGACCTCGACGACCCGGTCCACGAAGGTCTCCCGGTCCGCCACGTCCAGCGTGGTGTCCTGCAGGGTGGCCAGGATCTCCCGGGTGAGCAGCGCGCCGATCACCGCCCGGACGTCCGGCCAGCGCCGGTAGACCGTCGGCCGGCTGACCCCGGCGCGGCGCGCGATCTCGGCCAGTTGCGTGCGGCGCATGCCGAGGTGGACCAGCAGGTCGGCGGCGGCGTCCAGGATCGCGTCGTCGGTGCTGCGGGGCTGCCCGGCTTCCGCACTGCGCGACGGCACGGCCTCCGCGCTGCGCGGCTGCACGGTTTCCGCACTGCGCGACGGCACGGCCTCCGTGCTGCCGGGCTGCGTGGTTTCCGCGCTGCGGGGCTGCTCGCCTGGGGTCGCCGACTCGGCGTTACTACTTGACATGATGTGTGAAACTGTAACGCATGGCACCTGAGACGCAAGCGGAACCGGCGGGCGCCGCGCTTCCGCTCCCCCCGATGAAGTGGAACGCCTGGGGCGACCCGGCCCTGGCCAAGGAACTGTCGGCCGACATCAAGGGGCTGCTCGCCGCCGCCCTCGGCGTCACCGGCGACGCCGACCCCGGGCCGGGCTCCGACGAGGTCGTGCTCCGCCCGTCCCGGATCTCCGCCGACGACCTCAAGGCGCTCGCCGCCGCCGTCGGCGACGACCACGTCAGCGCCGCCGACGCCGACCGCCTGCCGCGCGCCGGCGGCAAGTCCACCCCCGACCTGCTGCGCCGCCGCAGCCGCGAGCCGCAGGACGCGCCCGACGCCGTCGTGCTGCCCGGCAGCGAGCAGGAGCTCGCCGCCGTCCTCGCGGTGTGCGCCGAACGCCGCATCGCCGTCGTCCCGTTCGGCGGCGGCACCAGCGTCGTCGGCGGCCTCGACCCCGAGCGCGGCGGCCTCCAGGCCGTCGTCTCCCTCGACCTGCGCCGCTTCGACCGGCTGCTCGACCTGGACGAGACCTCCGGCGAGGCCGTCCTCGGCGCCGGCCTCACCGGCCCCGCCGCCGAGGCCCTGCTCGCCGAGCGCGGCTGGGAACTCGGCCACTACCCGCAGAGCTTCCGCTACGCCACCATCGGCGGCTTCGCGGCCACCCGCTCCTCCGGCCAGGACTCCGCCGGGTACGGGCGCTTCGACGACATGGTGCGCGGCCTGCGGGTGGTCACCCCCGCCGGGCAGCTCGACCTCGGCCGCGCCCCCGCCTCCGCTGCCGGCCCGGACCTGCGCCAGCTCTTCCTCGGCTCCGAGGGCACCCTCGGCGTGATCACCGCCGTGCGGCTGCGCGTCCACCCGCTGCCCGCCGTCAAGGCGTACGAGGCGTGGAGCTTCCCCGACTTCGCCACCGGGACGGCGGCGCTGCGCGCCGTCGAGCAGCAGGGCACCGGCCCGACCGTGATCCGCCTCTCCGACGAGGCCGAGACGATGGTCAACCTCGCCACGACCGAGCAGATCGGCGGCGCCCCGGCGGTCACCGGCTGCCTGGCGATCACCGTCTTCGAGGGCGACGCCGAGCAGGTCGCCGCCCGGCACCACGCCACCCGCGAGACGCTGCTCGCCGCCGGCGCCACCTCGCTCGGCGAGACCGCGGCCCGGGCCTGGGAGCACGGCCGGTTCAACGCGCCCTACCTGCGCGACTCGCTGCTCAGCGCCGGCGCGCTGTGCGAGACGCTGGAGACGGCCGCCGAGTGGAGCCGGCTGCCCGGCCTGCGGGCCGCCGTCACCGAGGCGCTGACCGGCGCGCTGCCCGGTGCGCTCGTGCTCTGCCACATCTCGCACGTCTACCCGACCGGCGCCTCGCTCTACTTCACCGTCGTCGCCGCCCTCGGCGAGGACCCGCTCACCCGCTGGGGCGCCGCCAAGCGCGCCGCCGGGGACGCCATCGTCGGCGCGGGCGGCACCATCACCCACCACCACGCCGTGGGTGTCGACCACCGGCCCTGGATGACCGACGAGGTCGGCGACCTGGGCGTCCGCATCCTGCGCGCGGTCAAGGCCGAGCTCGACCCGGCGGGCATCCTCAACCCCGGCAAGCTGATCCCATGAGCGGGCCTCATGGGATGAGCGGACCTCATGGGGAGACCGGTCCGAGAACCGTCCGCCGGGTTGCCGTCCTCAGCAACCCGGCGGCGGGCGCCGGCCACGCCGGCCACGCCGCGGAGCGGGCCGTCGCCCGCCTGCGCTCCCTCGGCATCGACGTCGAACCGCACACCGGGAGCTCCGCCGAGGACGCCCTCCGCCTCGCCCGCGAGGCGGCGGCCGGCGGCGCGGACGCGGTCGCCGTGGTCGGCGGCGACGGCATGATCAACCTCGCCCTGCAGGCCCTCGCCGGCACCGCCGTCCCGCTCGGCGTCGTCCCGGCCGGCACCGGCAACGACCACGCCCGCGCGTACGGCCTGCCGCTCGGCGCCCCCGAGGCCGCCGCCGACGTCATCGCCGCCGGCCGGGTCCGGACCGTCGACCTCGGCAAGATCACCGGGCCGGACGGCTCCGTCCGCCGGTTCGGCTCCATCCTCGCCACCGGCTTCGACTCGCTGGTCAGCGACCGCACCAACCGGCTGCGCTGGCCGCGCGGCCGGATGCGCTACAACCTCGCCATCCTCATCGAGTTCGCCAACCTGCGCCCCCTCCCGTTCCGGATCACCCTCGCCGACGGCACCGTCATCGAACGTGACCTCACCCTCGCCGCCGTCGGCAACACCCGCAGCTACGGCGGCGGCATGCTCATGTGCCCGGACGCCCTCCCGGACGACGGCCTGTTCGACGTCACCCTCGTCGACGCCATGCCCCGCCTGCGCATCGCCCGCTTCTTCCCCACCCTCTTCAAGGGCACCCACACCACCCGCCCGGAAGTCACCACCCTGCGCACCCGGTCCCTGCGCATCGACTCCCCGGGCATCACCGCCTACGCCGACGGCGAGTTCATCGCGCAGCTGCCGGTCGAGGTCACGCTGGAGAAGAACGCCCTGCACCTGCTGGTGCCGTGACGCACCGGTGCCGCGGCCCTGACCGACTGCCGGTCGGGCCGTGGCACCGGCCGCGTCCGGGCCGCTCAGCCGCCCAGGCGGCGGCGCCAGAGCAGGGGGCGGACCTCGATCGCGTGCGACGGGTCGCCGTTCCAGACCGTGGGCAGGCCGGCCGCGGTGAGGGCGGCGACCACCTCGTGGCCGACGGCGGTGGTGGTCGACGGGGAGCCGTCGAAACCGCCGTAGAGCAGGGACAGGCCGTGGCCGGAGGCGGCGGACTCGGTGCACTGGGAGTGGAAGTAGACGAAGCCGCGGGCGTCCGGGTCACCGGCCGCACCGATCTCGGCCTCGCCGCAGGACCGGCAGCAGGTGAAGTTCTCCCGCGCGGTGATGCCGCTCTCCTCCAACGCGGCGAAGGCGCGGGTGAGGCGCTCCGGGTCGCCCTCGCCGATCCAGCCGGTCTGCTCGCCGACCCGCTCCAGCCAGAGCCGGTCGGCGAGTTGCTCCGCCTGGGCGCGCGAGAGCGGACGGCGCTCGCCCGACACCAGGTACTCCTCCGCCTCCTCGGCCAGCCCGGCCCGGTCGGTGTAGCCGCAGGCGAGGGTCAGCCGCAGCCGGTCCTCCAACTCCTGCCGCTCGCCCGCGCCCAGCTCCAGCGGCGGCACGGGCTCCGGCGCCGGGCCCATGTCCAGCGGCTTCCAGTCCAGCGCGTCGCCCCAGCCCGACTCGCCGCGCGCCCAGGCCGTCATCGCCTCGGCCACCGGCTCGGGCCCGGCCAGCCGCACCTCGAAGTGCCGCCCGGCGGAGCCGTCGCGGTGCTCCAGCGTGTAGTCCTCGCCGTCGGCGTGCCACACCTGGATGTACACGTCCGGCAGGTCCGGTATCCGCTCCACGACGAGGAAGCGGTCGTCCTCCGCGCCGATGCGCCGGACCAGCCCCGCCAACTCGTCCGCACCCGGCCGGGAGCGTCGCTTCCCGTCGTTCGTCTGCACCGTGATCGCCAGCATGGGGTCACCCTGCCACACCCCACTGACAACCACGCCGCCCGATCCCGCAGCTCAGCCCCGGTACGGGCGCAGCCAGCCGGCCGGGTCCGGCGGCGGCCTCGACCGGGGCCCGGTTCGCGGGCGGCACCGGTTCGCCCACGGTCGCCTCGACCAGCCACAGCCCCGACCGACCGCCACCTCGAAGGGCCGCTGCCGGTCCGGGCTCCCCCTCATCGGCCGGCTCCGGGGAGGAGCACCGGCGCAGGAGCGCCTCCCGAGCCGACTGCATCTCCCGGCGGCGGACGTCGCGCCGTCCGCCGTTAGGAGCCCCGAACGGTGCCGACGCTGCCGGTGAGCGTGGGCTCGCCGGTGTCGGGGGCGACGGTGAAGACCCGTGAGCCGGTGTCCGTGGTGACGGTGATCCGGTCGGGCGCGGTCCAGGCGGCCGACTCGAACGCCCCCTCACCCGGGAACTGCTCGCGCATGGCGAGGAGGTGCCAGCTGCGGGCCGACCAACCGGTGCCGGTCTCCAAGCGGATCTGCCGGCTCCGGGACTCCGTCTCCGCTCCCGGAAGGCCGTGGTGGATCACGACCAGCACGTGGTCCGCCCGCCCGGGCGAACCCAGCCGGGTCTGCTCGGCGGGCTCCTGACCCATCGTCCGGAGACCGAGGCCGCCCAGCGCGCAGAGCAGCCCGAGGCTCCCGACCACCGCCGTCGCCCGTCCGACGAAGTCCCACCGCCGACGCACGCAGACCGCCGCCACGAGCAGCGCCGCGGCCGCGCCCAGCAGCAGGACCGGCCGGTTGAGGGCGTCGGCCACGGCCATCCGCCCGCCGCTGCGGGACTCCCAGCGCCCCACCGCACACGCGACCAGCGGCAACAGGGCACTGCCGGCCAGGACGCCGCCGACCCTCGCTCGGTACCTCATTGATCCCCCGCTTCCGGCGGCCCCCACCGCCCGTTCCCGTCACCCTGGGCAGAGCGGTCCTCCCGGCGCAGTCGGAAGACGACGTTGCGGCGCAGCGGCCCGTCCGGAGCGGCGGGGTCGTCGAAGTCCTCGGCCGGGTCGTGGGTCATGCCGAGGCGGCGCATCACCGACCGGGAGCGGTGGTTGGCGGCCGTGGTGATGGCCAGGACCTCGGGGAGGCCGAGGGTGTCGAAGGCGTGGCCGAGGACGGCGCGGGCCGCCTCCGTGGCGTAGCCGTGTCCCCAGGCGGAGCGGGCCAGCCGCCAGCCGATCTCGACGCCGTCGACCGGGTCCGTCTCCTCGATGTCGTCCAGGCCCGCGAAGCCGACGAACTCGCCGCTCTCCCGCACCTCGACGGCCAGCCAGCCGTACCCCCGCCGCTCGATCGCGTCCTCGAAGCGTGCCACCGAGGCGTCGCTCTGCTCACGGGTGAGCGGGCCGCCCAGGTGCTCGCGGACCTCCGGGTCGGCGTTCATCGCGGCCCACGGGGCGAGGTCGGACTCCCGCCAGCGACGGATCAGCAGGCGTTCGGTGCGAAGACCGTCCGGCGGCCCGTCCAGCGGATGGGCCAGCGGATGGGCCGGCGGCGTGGTCTGTGGCTCGTCCAGCGGTTGGGCCGGCGGTTGGTTCAGCGGTTGGTTCAGCGGTTGGTTCATGCGGCCAACCCAACGGCAACCCCGGCCGCTCGGGCAAGCGGATAAGGCCCCCGTGGCGGGCCCGCCGTTTCCCGGCACGGCCTCCCGGGCGCCCGCTCCCCGGCCGGCCATTCCCGGGCGGGAATTGTCCGGTGGCGGGGCCGCTCCGAGGATGGGTCCACCGACACCGAGCGACCCCACCGAGGAGTCCGTCATGACCACCGGCACGCCCACCACCGGCACCCCCACCACCGGCACGCCCACCACCAGTGCCCAGCAACTCGCCGACCGCTACGCCGCGTTGTGGACCGAGTCCGACGCGGCCGCCCGGCGCGGGGCGATCGAGCGGCTGTGGGCCGAGGACGGCACGCACCTGCTGCACCCGCCGGTCGAGGCCCGGGAGGCGGCCGCGCGGGTCGGTTTCGCCGAGCCCGTGCTCGAAGCGCGCGGCTACGAGGAGTTGGAGTTCCGCGTCGCCCGCGCCCACGAGGAGTTCGTGGCGCCCGGCGAGTTCACCTTCCGTGCCCGGCCGGACGCCGTGCGGCTGCGGGACGTCGTCCGCTTCACCTGGGAGATGGTGCCCGTGGGCGGCGGCGAACCGGTCGGCGGCGGAACGGAGTTCGTCGTCCTGGACGCCGACGGCCGGATTCTCGCCGACTACCAGTTCCCGGGGTTCTGAGCCGGGTCGGCGGCGGCGCGATCACCGGCCTCGCGCGCGCCGTGGGCGGCCGCCCGCAACGCCTCGGCGGTCGCCGCGTCGGCCGGCAGGAAGGCCTCCAGTTTCAGTTCGGCGAGGGTGACGTCCACGGCGGTGGCGAAGGTGGTGACCGTCGTCATCAGGTGCAGCTCGCCGAGGGAGGTGCGCAGCTCCAGCGGGACGGCGAAGCCCAGGTGCTGCTCCCCCACCTCCACGTCGGACACGTACGAGCTCAACTCCTCGTGCAGGTCGGAGAGGTGCCGGGTGCGCTCGACGATGTGGCGGGCCCAGGCGGCGAAGTTGAGGATGCGCGGGGCGAGGCCGTCCGGGTGCAGGGCGAGCCGGTAGGCGTTGGTGCCGGGGCCGACGAGCCGCGGGTCGGCGCCCTCGGTGATCACGTCCAGGGCGGCGTTGGCGGCGACCACGTCGCCCCGGTGGTTCACCACCACCGCCGGGTACGGGAGGTGGCCGGCCAGGATGTGGCCGATCGCCTCCCGCACCGGTGCCAGGGCCGGCCCGTCCAGTGGCGTCTCGGGGTAGGCGGGCGCGTAACCGGCTGCCAGCAGCAGCTCGTTGCGTTCCCGTAGGGGCAGGTCCAGTGACTCGGCGAGCCGCACGACCATGCCCCGGCCCGGCGCGGAGCGCCCGGACTCGATGAAGCTGAGGTGCCGCTGGGTCGTGCCCGCCCGGGTGGCGAGGTCGAGTTGGCTCAGGCGGCGGCTGGTACGGCGCTCACGCAGCGCTCGGGAGAAGTCCACGCCACCAGCCAACCCCGGGCCGGCGCGGTCCGCCATTCCCCCGGGGGAATTGAGCCCGGTCGCCCGCGCCGCCACCATCGACGCCATGGACAACATCGGCGTCTTCCTCCCCACCGGCCAGGACCAGTGGGCCGCGCACGACCCCCGCGACCTGATCGGATTCGCCCGCCGCAGCGAGGAGTTGGGCTTCTCCTCGCTGTTCGTCAACGACTCCCTGCTGAGCCCGCGGATCGAGCCGCTCACCATGCTGGCGGCGATCGCCCCGGTGACGGAGCGGATCCGGCTCGGCACCGGTGCCCTGCTGCCGGTGCTGCGCCGCCCGGTGCTGGCCGCGCAGACCCTGGCCTCGGTGGACCAGCTCTCCGGCGGCCGGCTGACGGTCACGGTCGGGGCCGGTTTCCCGGGGCGCTTCGGCCGTCCGCTGCACGAGCTCTCCCAGGTGCCGTGGGAGCGCCGTTTCGCCCGGCTGGACGAGACGGTCGCCCTCTGGCGGGCGCTCTGGGCCGGGGCGAAGGAGTTCCACGGCGAGTTCCACTCGTTCGCCGAACTCCCGCCCGCGACGCGGCCGTTCCACGAGCAGGGCCCGCCGGTCTGGCTCGGCGGCGGGACCCCGGCGGCGCTGGCCCGCATCGGGCGCCACTACGACGGCTGGCTGCCTTACCCGCCGGACCCGGCCGACTACGCCACCGGGCTCGACGCCGTCCGGTCGGCGGCCCGCGGGGCCGGACGCCCACCGGAGGCCGTCACCCCCGCCCTGTTCGTCAACGTCCGGATCGACCGCAGCGCGGAGGACGCCCGCCGGGTCATGGACGCCTACACGCGCGCCAACTACGGCCTGCCGCTGGCCGGGACGGAGCAGATCCAGGCCTTCGCCGCCGGCACCCCGGACGAGGTCGCCGCCAAGCTCGCCCGGTACACCTCCGCCGGCGCCCGGCACCTGGTGGCCCGCCTCGGGGCACTCGAACTATCGGACCAGCGGGAGCAGTTGGATCGGCTGGCCGCTCTCAGACTCCCGTCGTCGCCTTGATCCGCCCGTCCTCGATCGCCGCGGTCAGCTCCCGGTGGTCCTCCTGCGTCCGGTCCGCGTACCGCACCGCGAACTCGGCCACCGCGTCCGCGAAGGTGTCCGCGCGGCCGAGGTAGCCGGCGATGGCGAGGCGGTCGCCGGTGCGGGCGTGGGCGCGGGCGAGGGTGCGGCCGCAGAGGTCGGCGTAGGCGCGCAGGCCGGAGGGCCGCATCTCGGCCACCTCCACCGAGCCCTTCATGTCGCGCAGTTGGCGGCCGTAGAAGTGCCGCCCGGCGGGGCCGGTGGTCCAGCCGAGGAAGATGTCGCTGGACGCCTGCATCAGGTGCTGGCCGGTGACCACCCGGCGGCCGCCGTGATGGGCGGCGACCTCGGCGTCCACCCGGGCGGGCGGCAGGTGGTCCTCCAGGACCGACCGGCCGGCCTCCTTGATCTGCAGGAACAGCGGGTCGCGGCCGTCCCGGCCCTCCAGCAGGACGATGAAGCAGCGGGTGCCGACACTGCCGACGCCGACCACCTTGGTGGCCGCGTCCACGAAACGGTATCGGTCCAGCAGCACCCGGCGGTCCTCGGCGAGGGTGGCCCGGTAGTCGCTGAACACCTTCCCGACGCCCTGCAGTTCGTTCTCCTTCAGCGGCTCGATCAGGGGCGGCGCACTGATGATCCGCCGCTGCCCGTCCCGTTCCTCGGTGAGCTTTCCGAAGGCCTGCAGGCTGGTGCGGCGGCGGGCGTGGGCGAGCCCGGCCTCGAAGCGCTTGCGCTGTCCGTGCTTGCGGAGCAGCGGCAGCAGGTCGGCGGTGTCCACCCGGGCGTACCAGACGTCGAGTTCGCCCATGCCCGCCAGCCGGTGCATCGCGGCCGCGTAGCCCGTGACGGCGATGCGGGCGCCGAGGCGCACGCGCTCCTCGTCCAGCCCGATGGAGCGGGCGGCGACGGCGATGCTGGCCGCGAGGCGTTTGACGTCCCACTCGAAGGGGCCCGGGTAGGTCTCGTCGAAGTCGTTCACGTCGAAGAGCAGGGCGCGTTCCGGTGAGGCGTACACGCCGAAGTTCAGCAGGTGGGCGTCGCCGCACAGCTGGACGGTGAGGCCGGTGTCGGGCACGGCGGCGAGGTCGGCGGCCATCACGGCGGCGGCGCCGCGCAGGAAGGCGAACGCGCTGTCGGCCATCCGCCCGTAGCGGATCGGCAGCAGCCGGGTGACCCGGTCGGCGGCCTGCCGTTCCAGCACGCCGAGCGGGTCGGGCCGGTCGGCGGCGGCGATCCACCGGCCGTGCTCGGAGCGGGAGACGCGTTCGCGGGCGGCCCGGCCGCGGCGGCGGCGTTCGTCGGGGGTGGTCATGCGGCGGCTCCGTCCGTCGGCGGGTCCTCCCCGCGGTGCCGGACGGACGCGGGTGCCCTCTTCGCGACGCTAGGACACGACTGCCGGAGGGCGCAGCGCACGCCCTCCGGCAGTCGGCCGTCCGGGTGAGACCGCTGGTTCGCCCGGGGGGGCGGCTCACTGCACCGTGAAGTCCGCCATCATCGCCATGTCCTCGTGCTCCAGGTTGTGGCAGTGCAGCATGTACGCCCCCGCGTAGTCGGTGAAGCGCACCAGCACCTCCACCGCCTCGGCCGGACGCAGGTCCACGGTGTCCTTCCAGCCCGCGTCGTACGGGCCGGGGTCCGCGCCGTTGCGGCCGATCACCTGGAAGTGGTCGAGGTGGACGTGCACCGGGTGGTGCAGGTCGGTCGAGAAGCGCCAGCGCTCGACGGCCCCGAGGGCGGGCGTGGCGATGTTCCGGCCGGGCTGGTAGGGCTCGCCGTTGATGGTCCATCCGTCGCCGCGGCTGCGGCGGAAGGTGAAGTCGCGGGTGGTGACGGCGGCGGAGGGGTCCAGGGCCTCGACGTCGGCGAGCCTGTCGGGCACCGTCGCGTCGTCGTTCACCTGCTTGGCGGACACGTCGAACCGCATCACCTCGGCCGTCCGGCCGCTGCCGAACCGGTTGACCAGGCGCACCCGGGTGCCGGGCGCGTAGCGGGAGAAGTCGACCACGACGTCGAAGCGTTCTGCGGGGGCGATCTCGATGCCGTCGTGGGCCACCGGGGCGGCGAGCAGGCCGCCGTCGGAGCCGATCTGGACCAGGGCGTCGCCGCCGGAGGGCTGCGGGTCGAGTTCGAGCCGGTAGGGGCGGGCGTTGGAGGCGTTGAGCAGGCGCAGCCGGTAGCGGACGCGGTCGACGTCCAGGCGCGGCCAGGGCGCGCCGTTCACCAGGATGACGTCGCCGAGCACGCCGTTGGCGTAGGCGGCGGTGACGCCGGGCTCACCGAGCGAGGGGTCGACGGAGGGGTACCGGAAGGACCCGTCGGCGGCGAAGGACCGGTCGGCGATCATCAGCGGCAGGTCGCGCTCGCCGCGGGGCAGCGGCAGGGCGCCCTCCTCGTCGTCCTGGACGAGGTGGAAGCCGGCCAGGCCGCGCCAGACGCTGGGGCCGGTGAAGCCCATCCGGTGGTCGTGGTACCAGAGGGTGGCGGCGCGCTGCTTGCCCGGATAGGTGTAGGTGCGCTCGCCGACGACGCTGCGGCCCGCCGCGTGGCGCATCCCCGGCATGCCCTGCATGCCGGGCATGCCGCCGCCCTGGGCGGCGTCGGCGGACGACCCGACGGGCAGCAGCAGGTCCACCGGGTAGCCGTCGCTGTCCGCCGGGGTGTGGCCGCCGTGCAGGTGGGTGACGGACGGGGCCGGCAGCTCGTTGCGGTGCTTGACCGCCGCCGCCCGTCCGGAGCGGGTGACCAGGGTCGGCCCGGGGAAGCTGCCCCCGTACGTCCAGGCCTCGGTCCGCACGCCGGGGACGATCTCCAGCTTGGCGACCTGCTGGGTGATCTCGAAGTAGTCGGTGGTCCCGTCGGTGCGCACCGGCTTCAGCACGGGCGGCACCGGCAGCGGGGCCCGGAACGCCTCGGGCAGGTCGAGTTCGCTGGCCAGCAGCCGCCCGGGGCGGCCCGCGGTGAACAGCAGGGCGGCCGAGGGGACGGCGACGGCGGCCAGCGCGCCGGCGCCGAGGACGGAGGCGCCGATGCCGAGGAACCGGCGACGGTTCACTTGGACACCTCCACCGGCCCGCCGGGGCGCGGCAGTCGTCCGCTGCCGTCCAGGCCCGGCGCGGGCAGTCCGACCCGGGCGGGCAGCGGCAGCCGCCAGGCGCCGACGAGGCCGAACAGGATGCCGCTGACCAGCAGCACGCCGAGCGTGACGTGCACCCCGAGGGCCCGGGCGTAGCCGGCGGTGATCTGGCCGATGACCGCGACGGTGAGCAGGAGCGTGGTCCACAGCGGCCAGAGCGGGCCCCGGCCGGGCCACCGCACCGCGACGGCGACCGCCAGCTGGAGCACCACCACGGTGGCCAGCATCATCGCGTTGCCCTCGTGGTCCTTCAGGGAGTCGTACGTGCCGTTGAGGAAGCTGCCGGCCAGCATGACCTGGAGCAGGGCCAGCAGGGCCAGCGTGGTGGCGGTGGTACGCAACAGGATCAGCGGCCAGCGGGACGCGGGCGTGGCAGGGGGACTGCTCATGTCGGGCTACTCTCTGCTTCGGCGGTCGGGCGGGGCGGGCGAGAGCGTAGCTGATCCGACATCACGATCAGCTCCAATAAAGCCATTTGGTCCACCCCAGTTACCCCATTGCGCCTGCTCGGCGCGTGTTTGTCACCCGGACGAGCGATGCCCTTGAGCGGTCCTCAAGGGCACCCGTCATGAGCTCCGTTCCAGTACGTCTCATGGGGCTGCCGACGGGGCGGATCATGAGGCGGCTTCATGCGGGGGATCATGCAGCGGCCTCATGGGGGTGGGCCATGAGCCGGCTTCATGGGGTAGGTCATGAGGCCGTCTCATGGGCCGCGGCATCCCCTAGACCGCTTCGGGGGCGATCCCGAGGTAGGCCGCGCGCAGCTCGGCGAGCACCGGGTGGAAGGGGTCGAGGACGGTGCCGTCGACGGCAGCCAGCGGCCGGATGCCGACGCCCGCGTTCACCGCGAACGCGGCGCCGAAGCGGCCCAGCTCGGCGGCGGACAGCGGCTCGCGGGACTGCGGGCCCCGGTACGCCCCGGACAGCAGGGCCTCGGTGGTGCCGGGCAGGCTCGGGCCCTGCGGCCAGACCAGCTTGTCCTCGTCCAGGAAGCCGACGTTCCAGGTCGCCCCCTCGGCCACCCGGCCCTCCGGGTCGACCAGCAGCGCGTCGTCGTAGCCCGCGAGTTGGGCCTGACGTCGCTGGTGGACCAGGCCGAACAGGCCGACGTGCTTCACCTCCGGCAGCTCCCGCCGGTGCACCACGGTGCGCACCCGCAGCGGGGCGGGCTCGGCCGCGGCGGCCGGGCGGGTGGTGACCAGCAGGGCGGGCTCGGCCGGGGCGGCGGGGCGTTCCAGGCCGAGCGCCGGGTCGTACACGGTGACCCGGACGATCACCGGTGCGCCGTCGGCGGGCAGCACCGCGCGGACCCGCTGCCGTACCGCCGCCCGGTCCAGCGCCACGGCGAACAGCGTCCGGCAGTCCCGGACCAGGCGGTCCAGGTGCAGCGTCAGGCCGCGGACCCGGCCCGACTCGGCCCGCATCGTGGTGAAGTGCCCGTAGTTGAGCAGCCCCAGCGCGGCCAGCCGCGCCGGGTCCGCGGGGGCGCCGTCGATCTCGATCTCAGCCATCCCCCGAGTCTGCCAGCTGCGGTGACGGCACCGCGGCCTGCTCGGCGGCCTGCCGCGGGGCCCCGGCCGCGCCCGGCGGCGGAGCCTGCGCCGGTTCCCGAACCGCGCCTGAGGCCGCGCCCCGAGCCGGGTCCTGGTTCCGCGCCTGCGGAGCGGGCACCGGCGCGGACACCGGGCGGTACGGGGAGGACACCGGACGACGCGCGGCCCGCTCGAACTCCTCGATCCGGTACGCCAACCCCTCCGGCTCCCCCACGTCGCACCACCGCCACGCCTCCGCCCACCACTGCGGTCCGCGCACCATCGGGAAGCCCGCCAGCGCCAGGTGCAGGGCCAGCGTCGAGCGCGCGTAGTCGTGCACCCAGCCGTCGGCGCCCCGGTAGTCGGCCGTCTCGTCCAGCCGCAGCCAGCGGCCCTCGCGACCGGCGGTCAGTATCGGCACCCAGTCGCGCAGCCGGTCGGCGACCAGCAGGAGCAGCCGCCCGTCCTGCTCGCGCACCCGGTAGGCGGGGAGTTGGGGCATCCGCGCGAGGGAGAGCGAACGCTTCCAGCCGACCACCCACAGCCCCCGGCGCAGGTAGTAGCGGACGGCCGGCTGCCAGCTCCAGTGCGCCTCCAGCCGGAAGCCGGGCAGGCCCTCGGCGGTGGCCGCCGCGTACACCTCGTCCAGCGCGGCGGCGGCCAGCCCGCTCCCGCGCGCGGCCGGGCTCACGTAGAGGGAGGAGACGGCGAGTTGGCCCGGGCCCTTGGTCCAGTTGTCCACGGCGACGGTGCCCACGACGGCGCCGCCGTCGCCCCGGATCCAGTACCGGCGGCGGTACAGCTCCCCGCCGGGCCACTCCCGGCCGCTCTCGCCCAGCCGCTCGCGCCACCCGCGCTCCGCGGGCGGCGCCAGCCCGTCCGGGTCCACCAGCTCGCCCAGCTCGCCCTCCACCAGGGACGCCAAGTCCCACAGCGCGAACCGCCGTTCGTCCCCCTCGGCGACCGCCCGCAGCCGCGGCCCCGCCGCCAGCCTGTCCTGCGCCCGCTCCACCGCCGCATCCCACGACCTCACCACGCCGCCACCCTAGCGGGGCCCGCGGACATTCCGTAATTCAGTGGACACCGAACGTCAGATCGGGTACGAATGCGCCTGTCCGATCAGCCCGGTTCCCCCCGGCTTGTCCCGGGAGGGGCCGTTCGGGAAGGAGATCCCCATGCGTGGCATCTTCGTACGCACCGTCATCGGGGCCGCACGCGCCCTAACCGACGGACTGGCGCGCCTTCGGAGCCTGGTCCGCCGAGCCGGCCGCGGCGCCGGAACGGGGCCGGGTCAGCACCACGGCCGCGATCACCAGGGCACCGCCGGCCAGGGCGTTCCAACCGACCGGCTCCGCGAGGAACAGCGCACCGATCGCGGTGGACCACAGCGGCATCACGTAGGTGACGGCCGAGGCCACCGTGGTGCCCGCGGTCCGGACGACGCCGAGGTTGAGCAGGTACGCGAAGCCGGTGCCGACCATGCCGAACACCAGCAGGGCGACGGCCGGGCCGGCCCCGGGCCAGTGCGGGGCGCCCGCGGCGAGCGGTGCTATGACGGCCAACTCGGCCGCGGCGCAGCCGATCTGGAGCACGGACAGGGTGGTGACGGACTCCGGCCGACCGGACAGGAAGCGCCGCAGGTAGACGAAGCCCGCGCCGTAGCAGCAGGCGGCGGCCAGGCAGGCGAGGCCCCCCACGGCCTCGCCGGAGCCGATGCCGTGCCAGACGCCGAGCACGGTGAGCACGCCGAGGAATCCCAGGGCGAGGCCGGTCAGCCGCCGCGCACCCGGACGACGCTCCTCGGGCACGGTGAGCACCGCGAAGAGCAGGGTGAACAGCGGAGTGGTCGCGTTCATCACCCCGGCGAGCACCGAGCTGACCCTGGTCTCCCCGAACGGGAACAGGATGAACGGCACGGTGTTGAGCAGCACCGCGACCACCGCCGAGTGCCCCCACAGCGCACGGTCGCGCGGGATCCGCTCACCGCGCAGCACCAGGACGGCGCCCAGCGTGGCCGCACCCAGCAGGCACCGCCACAGCGCCACCCAGACCGGGGGCACCCCCGCGTCGACCGCCACCTTGATCAGGGCGAAGCTCGCACCCCAGATCGCCGACAGTGCCACAAAGCCCGGCAACCAGCGTCGCACCGCAACCACCCCCGCATTCCTCCGGTGTTCCCTTCCTCTGGACAGAGGGTGGCCGGGCGACCGACCATGAGTCCAACAAGTGGCAGTCCTACATGGATGAGGAAGTCTCATGGCCCCAGGTCACACGCCCCGGGACGACCGATGACGACCGAGATCAACCTGGCCCAGCTCAGGGCCCTGGTCGCGGTCGCCGACACCGGCGGCTTCGGCGCCGCCGCCGACGAACTGGGCATCAGCCAGTCCGCCGTCTCCCACGCGGTCGGCGCCCTGGAGCGGACCCTCGGCGCACCCGTCGTGATGCGCGGCACCCCGTGCCGGCCGACGCCGCTGGGCGAGCAGGTCCTGCCGCACGCCCGAACGGCCGTCGCCGCCGTCGCCGCCGTACGCACGGTCGCCACCCAACTCACCGGCGGCCTGGCCGGCACCGTCCGACTCGCCGCGCCGACCACCGTGTGCCAGGCGCTGCTGCCCGGGCTGCTGCGGGACTGGAAGGCCGCGTACCCGGAGGTCACCGTCCGGGTCTTCGAGGGCGAGGACGCCGAGCTGCCCGCCTGGCTGGAGGCCGGCACGGTGGACGCCGCCGTCCTGGTGGACGCCGGGCCGCTGCTGCCCGGGGCGGTCGCGCTCGGCGCGGACTCGATGCACGCGCTGCTGCGCCGCGACCACCCGCTCGCCGGTCAGGAGACGGTCCACGTCGCCGAGTTGGAGGACGACGACTTCCTGCTCTCCGAGGGCGGCTGCGAGCGCCACATCCGCGAGGCCTACCGGCGGGCCGGCGCCCGCTTCGCGCCCCACCACCGGATCCGTGACCTCAACACGCTGATCGGCATGGTGCACGCGGGCGTCGGGATCTCGGTGATGCCCGCGCTGGCGCTGACCATGCTCCCGGCCGACTGCGTCCTGGTGCCGATCCGGCCCGCCGTCCACCGGACGCTGACGCTCACCGGACCGGCGGGCCGGCCGTGGTCCCCGGTGGTCAGCGGGCTGCTCGCCGGAGTGGGGGCGATGACCAAGGGCCGGGCCCTGGCCGGGGCACCGGCCTGAGTGGAGTTTTTCGGCTCCGTGGGCGGGGCCGGTGGAACTTCCCGTCGATCCGGGCGGCAGTGGCTGGTCGGCGCGGGCATGCAGCCGGAGTGTGGACGGCAGCCGCACCCCCGAGGGAGGACCCTTGTCCGCACACCCGCTGCCCCCGCCGTCCGCGCCGTCCACCAGCCGTCGCCCGGTGGCCGGGCAGTCCGCAGCCGAGCAGTCCCCAACCGTGCACCCGCACCGCTGGTGGGCGCTCTGCGCGCTGCTCACCGCCGAGGCGATGAACCTGCTGGACGCGACGATCGTGCAGGTCGCCGCGCCGCGCATGCGTGCCGACCTCGGCGGGCCGGCCGCCGCCGTGCCCTGGCTCACCACCGCGTACACGCTCCCGTTCGCCGTCCTACTGCTCACCGGCGGACGGCTCGGCGACCGGGCCGGGCGCCGGCGGGTGTTCCGGATCGGCGTCGCGGGCTTCCTGCTCGCCTCGCTGGCCTGCGCGTGCGCGCCCACGCTCGGCGCACTGCTCGCCTTCCGAGCCGTCCAGGGCGCAGCCGCGGCCGCGATCGTGCCGCAGACCATCGGCCTGATCAAGGCCATGTTCCGCGGCCCGGAGACGGCCCGGGCACTCGGCACGATCGGACCGGTCATGGGGCTCGCGGCGGTCGCCGGCCCGGTGCTCGGCGGTGTGCTCACCCACGCCGACCTCCTCGGCTCCTCCTGGCGTGCGGTCTTCCTGGTCAACCTCCCGCTCGCGCTCGCCGTCCTCGCCCTCGCCCCGCTGCTCACCGAGGACCGCGCCCCTCGCCGTCCCGGCCTCGACCCGGCCGGCAGCGTGCTGGCGGCACTCGCCACCGGGCTGGTCGTGCTGCCGCTGCTGGCCACCGGCACCACACCGATGCCCTGGACGGCCGTCGGGGCGCTCGCCGCCGTGGCCTTCGCCGTCCACCAGCGGCGAGGGGCGCGGCGCGGCGCCGACACCCTGGTCGAGCCGAGCCTGTTGGCCTCCGTCCGCTTCCCGGCCGCGCTGGCCGCCCTATCGCTCGCCTTCGCCGCCACCACCGGGCTCAGCCTCGTCGTCGTCCTCCAGCTCCAACTCGGCAGCGGCGCAGATCCCTTGGCCGCCGGCCTGACCCTGCTGCCGATGTCGGCCGGGCTGGCGGCCGGCTCCCTGTGGGCGGGCGCCTCACTGGTCCGGCGGTACGGCGCACGGGTGATGCCCGCCGGCCTGGCCGTCATGGCGCTCGGGGTCCTGGCCGCCATCGGCACCTACCGCACCGGCGAACGGCCGGAGGCGCTGCCGTACGCGCTCGCCGTGGTCGGGCTCGGGCAGGGACTGTTCACGCCCGCCTTCTTCACCACCGCGCTGAAGCCGCTGCGGCCGCAGGAGACCGGCTCGGCGGCCGGACTGCTCAACGCCGTGCAGCAGCTCGGGTCCACGCTCGGCGTCGCCGTGCTCGGGCGGATCTACCTCGCGGCCCCGGACGCGACCGGGGCGCAGCGCGCCTGCTGGGTGACGGTGGGTGTGCTGGCGGCCGTCGGCGTCGCGGGACGGCTGATGAGCGGCTCCCGTGGCGCCCGCACCGCCA
Source organism: Kitasatospora sp. NPDC085464 (assembly GCF_044541955.1). Classification (NCBI taxonomy): domain Bacteria; kingdom Bacillati; phylum Actinomycetota; class Actinomycetes; order Kitasatosporales; family Streptomycetaceae; genus Kitasatospora; species Kitasatospora sp. NPDC085464. The sequence goes on along the minus strand of NZ_JBITTM010000011.1, from coordinate 18,067 downwards.
CCCGCGCGGCAGAATCGGACGGTGTGTCCGACCACCGGGAACCCACGCATGCTCGATGACCTCGACCGCGCGCTCGTCCACGCCCTGCGCGTCGACGGGCGCGCCCCGTTCAACCGGATCGCCGCCGTCCTCGACGCCTCCCCGCAGACCGTCGCCCGCCGCTACCGGCGGCTGCGGGCCGAGGCCGGGCTGCGGGTGGTCGGGCTCGCCGACCCGCACCGGGCCGGACGGGCCCAGTGGCTGCTGCGCCTCACCGCCGCCCCGCACACCGCCCAGAACCTCGCCGGGGCACTGGTCCGCCGCCCCGACACGGCCTGGGTGAAGCTCACCTCCGGCGGCACCGAGATCACCGCCATCGTGGACACCGGCCCCGGCTCCGACGGACACGGCCTGCTGCTGCGCGACATCCCCCGTACCGCCGCGGTCACCGACGTCTCCGCCCACTGTCTGCTGCACACCTACCGGGGCGGCCCGTCCGCGTGGCCGGTCAGCACCGAGGCGCTCGACGAGGAGCAGCAGGCCCGTCTCCGCCCGACCGCGGTTCCGCTGCCGTCCGGTGGCCTGGACGAGGCCGACCACGCCCTGCTCGGCGCACTCCACCGGGACGGCCGCACACCCCTCGGCGACCTCGCGGCGGCCACCGGCCGCACACCGACCACCGTCGCCCGCCGGCTCGCCGAACTGCGGGCGGACGGCACGGTCTTCCTCGACGTGGAAGTCGATCCCCGGCTGCTGGGCGCGGACATGCAGGCGCTGCTCTGGCTGAGCATCGCCCCCGCCCACCTCGACCGGGTCGGCCGCGCCCTCGCCGCCCACCGCGAACTCGCCTTCGTCGCGGCCACCACCGGCCCCAGCAACCTCGTCGCCCTTGCCCTGTGCACCGACCCGGCCGACCTCCACCGGTACGTGACAGAGCAGTTGGGCGCCGTCAAGGAGATCACCGCACTGGAGTCGTCCCCCGTCCTGCGCACCCTCAAGGCCGCGGGGCCGATCCCGGCACCACCGGGCCCCGGGCGGTCCTGACCCGAACCGCCCGGAAGGTCCAGGACACCCAGGAGATCCAGGAGGTCGCGGGGCCGGCGGAGGCGGCGGAGTCCCGGGGCGAGGCCGGGCCGGGCGCCCGGCCCGGCCGGCACGCCCTCACCCCGGCCCGACACCACCGCGCCCTGGTGGCCGCAGGCGCGCAGCATGCCCGGAGCCGACCGACCGTTCGAGAGCCCGTCCCGACCGGCTTCGAAGGCCGTCGACGCACCGACATCCGGAATGACCTGCTCCTCCTCGGCGGCACCCGGACTCCCCCGCCACAGGTCTTGACCCACCCTCCGAGACAGGTCTATACCAGTGGGAGCCCGCGGCAACCATCCACCGCCCCAGGGCCGTTCGGCCTGCCGCCGCGCCACCCCCACCTCCGGCGCGAACGGGCACTTCCCCCACCGCCGTTTCCTGGAAGGCTTCCGATGGAACGCGCTCTTCCTCCACGCCCCACCGATCCGCACCACCCCACCAGCCCGCACCACCCCACCGACCCGCACCACCCGACCAGCCCCGAACACCCGGTCGGCCCGGCCGCTCCCGGACACCGGCGCCGCTCCGGCCGGGCCGCACTCGCCGCGGCCGCCGTGCTCGGCCTGGTCGCCGGGGGCCTCGCCGCCCTGGCCGGCACCGGCTCCGCCTCCGCGGACACCACCGCCAGCACCGCGGCCGGACTGGGCAGCAACTGGTACGCCTCGGCCCCGTACCTGATGCCCGAGGACAACAGCCCGCCGGACGCCGCCGCCGTCATGGACGCCACCGGCCAGAAGGCCTTCCAGCTGGCGTTCATCCTGGCCCAGGGCAACAGTTGCTCCCCCGCCTGGGGCGGCACCTCCTCGATCGACACCGACACCACCATGCCGAACGTCATCCAGACCGTCCGGGGCAAGGGCGGGGACGTGTCGGTGTCCGTCGGCGGGTACGGCGGTACAAAGCTGGGCCAGGTCTGCGGCACGCCCGAGGCGACCGCCGCCGGGTACCAGAAGGTGATCACCAAGTACCAGCTCAAGGCGATCGACTTCGACCTGGAGGAGCCGGAGTACGAGAACACCGCGGCCATCCACAACGAGATCGGCGCGGCGAGGATCCTCCAGCAGAACAACCCGGGCCTGTACGTCTCGATCACCACCGCCGGCACCAACGCGGGCACCGGCTGGTTCGGCACCCAGATGCTCAACGAGGCCAAGTCCCAGGGCTTCACGCCGAACAACTACTCCATCATGCCGTTCGACGGCGGCTTCAACGGCGCGGCGGCGCAGACCGACGCGCTGGTGAAGTTCAACCAGATCCTGCAGACCACCTTCGGCTGGAGCGAGGCCACCGCGTACGCCCACGAGGGCGTGTCGATGATGAACGGCCGCACCGACGCCGCCGAGTACTTCCGCCAGGCCGACTTCCAGACCGTGCTGGACTTCGCCACCGCGCACGGCCTGGCCCGGTACACCTACTGGTCGGTCAACCGGGACCGGCAGTGCCAGGGCCCGGTGGACCCCGGGCTGTCCGGCTCCTGCTCCAGCGTGGCGCAGAACGACTGGGACTTCACCAAGTACACGGTGAAGTTCGCCGGCGCGACCCCGCCCACCACGCCACCCACCACCCCACCCACCACACCGCCGACCACGCCGCCGACCGGCCCGGGCACCTGCACCGCCCCGGCCTGGAGCGCGAGCACCACCTACACCGGCGGCGCCAAGGTCTCCTACAACGGGCACAACTACCACGCCAAGTGGTGGACGCTGAACGAGGTGCCGAGCGCCAGCGGCCAGTGGGGCGTCTGGGCCGACGACGGCCCCTGCTGACCCAAACAGCGGAACCCCACACGCAAGGGAGCCCCGGGGTGGTGCACAACCCCGGGGCTCCTCACATCACTCCGACGCCCGAGCCGGTCCGACGCCCGCGCCACCTCGCAGCCGACGCCGACGCCGCCCCGACGCCCGCGTCAGTCCGACGACGCGAACCGCTCCCGCAGCTCCGCCAGCACCTCCGCCGCCTCCGGCAGCCCGGCCGCCTCGCAGCGCGCGATGCCGGCGGTCAACCGGGCCACCGCCGCCGCGGTGCGGCCGAGGTCGCTGCCCTCGATCAGCGCGGCCAGCCGGACGGATTCCGCCCGCGGCGCCTCGGCCCGCTCGCCGCCCTGCTCGTACACCGCGACGGCCCGCTCGGCCTCCGCCAGCGCCTCCTCGTACCGCTCGGCGACGGCCAGGCAGCGCGCCCGCTCGTAGTGCGAACCGCCGCGCAGGTACCAGGCGTTGTACTCCTGGCCGCGCTCCTCGGCGGTGGCGCCGACCGCGTCCGCCTCGGTCAGCAGCGCCAGCGCGCGGTCCAGCCCGTCGGCGCCCTGCGTCCGCATCGTGATGCGGGCCAACTCACGCAGCGTCGCGGCCAGTTGGTCGACCTGCGGAGCCTTGCCGTGGGCCTCGCGGGCCCGCGCGAGAGCTGCTTCGGCGGCGTCCCGGCGGTCCGCCTGGGCGAGCGCCAGGGTGGCCTCGCAGGCGACCATGGTGTGGGTCTCCTGGTCCTCCCAGTCGGCCACCAGGTCGGCCAGCCGGAGGTACTCCTCGGCGGCGTCCCGGTACTCCTCCAGCTCGGCCAGGCCCCTGGCGAGGTCCAGCCGGGTCTGGGCGAGCATCCTGACGTCCAGCCGGGCCGCCGACGCGTCCAGCAGCACCGACTCCAGGACGGCGACCGCGTCCGTCGCCCGACCGGTGTCGCGCAGCACGTCGGCCAGCTGCAGCCGCACCTGGGCGGCCTCCTCGGCAGCCTCCGGGCCCTTGCGGTCGTAGCGCGCGGCGGCCTCCGACAGCGCACGGACCGCGCCGCCGAGGTCCCCCACCTGCATGCAGGAGTGGCCGAGCATCATGTACGTCGGCGCGTACGGGTAGGAGTCGTCACCCCAGCGGGCGGCCTCGGCCAGCGCCCGGTGGAACACCTTCACGGCCTGGGCCGGCTCGCGGCTCTGCAGCAGCACCTGGCCCAGCAGGCCGAGCACCCGCGGGGTGTGCCACGGCAGGTCGGATCTGTCCAACTGGGCCAGGACCTCGCGCAGTTCGGTGGCCGACTCGGCGAGCCGGCCCTGCCGGGCGGCGGCATCGGCGGTGTACTGCCGGGAGGTGGCGGCCCGCCGGGCCGAGCCCAGCTCGACGGCGGTCCGGTGGTAGCCGCCGACCGCCGCCTCGAAGCGCGCGACGGTCTCGGCGGAGGATTCGGGCAGCGACTCGACCAGGTCGTGGTGGGCGGCGTAGGCGCGGGTCTGCAGCACGATCAGGTAGTCGTCGTCGGTCAGCTCGCCCGTAGCCCGCAGCTCCTCGGCCCGGACCAGCGCCGCGTCGAGCGCCGCCCAGTCGGCCGTCCTGCCCGTGCCTCCGCCGGATTCGACGCCGTCACCCTCACCGACGCCGTCACCCTCACCGACGCCATCACCCTCACCGACGCCGTCACCCGTGTCCCCGCCCGCACCGCTCGCACCAGCCCCGCCGCCCCCGCCGCCCCCGCCGGCCCCACCGCCCGCACCGGCCCCGCCGCCGGACGGCTCGTCGAGCTCGATGATCAGCGAACGGGTGCGGACCATCAGCGCCGCGCCGGGCATCCCCGCCTGCTCGAACAGCTCGGCTGCGGCCAGCAGCCCGACCCTGCCCTCGGCGTGCTCGTCGCGCTCCAGCGCCTCGTGGGCGCGCTGTTCGGCGAGCTCGGCGCGCAGCCGCTCGGGGCTGCCCACCTCCGTGCCCTCGGGGTGGACGAAGTCCGCGGCGGCGGCGCGCTCGGCGATCCGCTTCCAGAGCCGGTCGGAGTCGGGGTGCCCGAGCACCTCCAGCTCCCGGGCCCGGACCACGAGGGCGGTGAAGTCCTCCGGTTCCGCCTCGACGGTCCGGCGCGGCGCGGGCGCGACGGCCGGGGCGGCGGCGGACAGCTCGGGCGCGGCGGCGGCGCGCACGCCCAGCGCCAGCGGCTCGGCCAGCAGCGGCTCGACGGCCAGCCGGGCCCGCCGCGCTGCGCCGACCGCACCGGTGCCGTTGCGCGCGTCGAAGCGGGCGGCCAGCGCGTCCGCCTCGGTGCGCAGGTGGGCGAGCAGGGTGTCCACCGTCCACGCGGTGCCGGCCGGGCCGCTGACCGCGAGGTCGCCGTGGCCGGCCCGGGCGAGGGCGGCGATCAGGACCTCCACACCGGTCAGGAAGTCCAGCCGGGAGGCGGCCTCGCCGGTGACCGCGAACAGGTCGCGGTTCTCGGCGAGCAGTTCCAGGCCGCGCGGCTCGTTGCCGGACAGCGCGCAGAACTCGATGTGCCGGGCCACGGAGCCCAGCATCGAGGACTTGCCGCGCGCGAAGCGGTACCCGGTGAGGTGCGCGGAGCGGGCCTCGTCCGGTCGGCCCCGGCGCAGCAGCGGCAGCAGGGCGACGGACTGGCTGAGGTAGGGCTCCAGCTCGCAGGTGCTGCGGCCGCTCAGCACCGGCTCCAGCACCTCCAGTGCCCGCGCGTCGTCGCCGAGGTCGAGGAAGTGCCGGGCGCGGGCCCGGGTCTCGCAGGCCGGGCAGTCGCTCATCTCGGAGCGCGGGCGGGCCGCCCACAGCTCGTAGGCCTCCTGGACGCCGACGCCGATGACGTCGGCCAGGTAGTAGCGCTCGGCGTAGTAGGGCTGGAGGCCGAAGCCGGCCGCGCGGTAGCGGTCGCGCAGTTCGGTGAGCCAGCGCTCGACGGCCGCCAGCGGCACGTCCGGGTTGTCCCGCAGCGCGCCGGCCACCCACTTGAAGCGCCAGAACACCTGGTGGCGGGCCCACTCGCCGAAGCCGTCCGGGTCCGTGTCCCACAGCTTGAGGACGCGGGCGAACACGACCGGGGTCTTGTTGCGCTCGCCGTCGTACTCGTAGGCCTCCATCAGTTCCAGCAGGGCCATCGAGCGGGCCTTGGTGTCGTCGAACTGCTCGGCGGCGTCGACGAGTTCCTCGGCGGTGACGGTCCGGGTGCGACCGTACGGGCGGGCGTCGTTCTCGTGCAGCGCGGCCATCACCGCATCGGGGGTGTCCAGCATCACGCGTCCTTCTCGTCGTCGCGGCCCCGGCCACCGGCCGCGCCCGGCCCGCCGGCCTCGTGGCCGAGCATGGCGTGGTCGAGCAGGCTGATGAACGAACGGTTGAGCAGGGCGGACTCGCTGGCCTTGAGCGGGCGGCGGGTCATCAGCACGGCCTGCCCGTACAGCGCCTCGACGGCGGTGACGGCCAGCTCGCGGTTGGTCACCGTCGCGGCGCGGCGCACCAGCGGGTTGAGGTGATTGAGCACCAGTTGGGCGCGGGGCACCTCGGCGCGCAGCGAGCCGAGGATGTCCGCCCACAACCCGTCGGCCTCGTCGGCCAGTTGGGCGCGGGTGCGCTCGTGCCGGGCCTCCCGGTTGTCGAGCAGCAGGGCGGGCGCGTTGGTCGGGTGGAAGCTGCGCAGGGCGACGTCGCAGTCGAACCGGCCGACCACCTCGCGGGCGATCGCCAGGAAGGCGTTGGCGGCGAGTTCGGCGGCCGGGTCGACGGTGTCCAGGTGCGCGGTGACGGTGCCGGGGTCGAGGTCGGAGACCGAGACGCCGGGGCGGATCTCCGGCAGTCGGTGCACCAGGTCGCGGTCGTAGGTGTAGCCGCCGTTGACCACGCCGAGGCCGGCCGCGCCGGCGATCGGGGCGACCTGGCGGAACTCCTCGACCGTACGGGTCACCAGCACCACCGGGTGGCTGCGGGCGAACTCGTCCAGGGTGACGTTGCCGTCCGTGGTCTCGAACGGCAGCCAGGGCAGCATCATCCGCAGCAACTCGTCGTCGTAGCGCGCGAGTTCCTTGACCGCCAGGTGGTGCACGGAGAGGAAGCGGTGCAGCAGCGCGGGGTCGCTCGCGGACAGGCCGGTCAGCCAGTCCCGGATCCGGGCGCCGAGGGCGTCGCGGACGGCGGCCAGCGTCTCGTCGGCGTACAGGCCCTCGCGGGAGGCGGTCGGGCGCAGGCCGTCGGTGTCGACGACGCAGCGGACGAAGAAGGCCCAGTCCGGCAGCAGTTCGTCGGCCTGGTCGGAGAGCAGCATGCCCTTGAGGTGCACCCGGTGTCCGTGGCGGCGCGAGGGCGGAGCGGCGTCCGGCAGCACGTACGCGACGCCGCGCAGGCCGACCAGCGGCAGGTCCAGCTCGATGGTGTCGAGCGGGGTGAAGTCGAAGGTGGCGCGGCAGTACTCGCCGAGCGCGTCGCGCTTGGCCAGCGGGGAGGGGTACCGCTCCGCCCACGGCGGGGTGCGGTTCACCCGGTGCTCGGTGCCGCCCGCATCGATCACGGTGACGTCGTGGCGCAGCAGGCCGCCGAAGTCCCGGGCGAGGGTGAGCACCCGGGCGGGTCGGGTCCACTCGGCGGCGTCGGCGCGCGGCGCCAGGGTGACGGTGGTGCCCGGCTCCGGCTTGGCCTCGGCGGGCAGGGTGCGGATGGTGTAGCTGCCGTCGGAGCTGCCGCGCCACTCGATCACCGGGGCGTCCGGGGCGGCGGCGGAGCGGGTGACCACGGTGATCTCGTCGGCGACCACGAAGCAGGCGAGCAGGCCGATGCCGAACTGGCCGATGAAGTCGCCCCGGGCCTTGGCCAGTCCGGCGCCGTCGAGGCGGCCGTCGGCGTCGCGCTTGGAGCTGCGGCCGATGGTGGCGAGGAAGGTGTGGACGTCCTTCTCGGTCAGGCCGACGCCGGTGTCGGTGACGGACAGCTCGTCGTCGGCGCGGACGGTGATCCGGGCCGGCGCCTCGGGGTCGAGGGCGCGGCGGGCGGAGATCGCGTCCACCGCGTTCTGCAGCAGCTCGCGCAGGTAGACCCGCGGGCTGGAGTAGAGGTGGTGGGAGAGCAGGTCCACCAGGCCGCGCAGGTCCACCTGGAAGGTGTGCTGCGCACTCGTCGGGTTGTCGGTTGGGGACACCGGAGGCTCTTTCGATCGCGGGGTGGGTGACGTTTCAGGGGGCGCAGCCGGGAGCAGGGACGCGGCTGGGAGCAGGGGCACGGTCGGGAGCAGGAGCACGGTCGGCGGCGTCGGGCGGCCGGCATCGGCAGGCGGTCGGTGGCGGCGGTATCGGCGTCGGCAGGCGGTCGGCGCCGGGAGGCGCTACGGCGTCGTGATGCGGCTCGGCATCAGGACACCGGCGGTGTCGGACACGGTCGGCCCTGGTGCATGCGCGGCCGTCCTCAGTACGCGGCACAGCGGTCACGGTGGGCGCTGAAGGCCTTGACCGGGTTCCCCGAGAGGTAGTGCCAGGGCGACTCGGTGACGGCCCCGTCCAGCGCGTCGAACAGCATCCGGGCGGTCTTGCGCTGGTCGGCGAGCGAGAAGGCCATCGCGAAGCTGTTGAAGGCGCCCTGCCAGCCGCGCACCGGCTGGAAGTCCGGGTGGAGGACGGAGCGGAAGGCGGCCTCCTGCATCTCGGCCAGCACCGTCGGGCTGGTCAGGTAGGCGTGGTCCTCGCCGTCCGGGAGGTCCAGCCAGTGCTCCAGGTGCGCGAGCACCACCAGCTCGCCGAGGTGGCTGCCCTCGGGCGCGGCCAGCATCGCGGAGCGGGCGAACGCGTGCATCTCCTCGTGCGAGCCGCCCCACTTGGCGCACAGCTGCTGCAGCCGCTGCCGGTGCGAGCCGGCGTGTCCGGGTGCGCGGCGCACGGCGGCCTCGAAGCGGCAGGTGGCGATGTCCGGGCCGAGCGAGGCGCCGCGCGCGCTGATCTGCAGGAAGTACCAGGGGGCGAGCCAGGCGGACTCGCGCTCGGCGACCTCCAGCAGCTGCTCCTCGGCGGTGTCCAGCCGCTGGTGGAACAGGTTCCACTGCTCCTCGGTGACGTTCTTGGCCCGGGCGCCGGTCCGCGCCTCCCAGGCCCAGGTGACCTGCCGGGCGCCGGAGAGCAGCAGCGCCACCGTGTCGTCCGGGGTGTCGGCGAGGACGCGGCCCGTCCACTCCTCGACCCCGGGCACGTCGGCTATCGCCCCGGCGAGGTGGGTCAGCTCGGCGCCGTCCTCGACGGCCGCCAGCGCGGGGCGCAGCGCCGCCCAGTCACCGGCCGCGGCCTGCGCGAGCACCAGGCGCACGGACTCGTCCCCCAAGGTCGGGTCGAGCCGCGGCTCGGTGGCGCGGGCGGCCGCCTTCGCCCCGGCGGAGCGCCGGCCGAACCCGAACCCGCGCCGCCCGGTCCGGTCCTGCGCGCCCTCCTCGCCGGAGCGGCGTCGGAACAGCGGCATGTGGTGGCCCCCTCGAACGTCATCGGCATCTTTCGCACGGCCGGCCGCACGGCGGCCACCCGAGATGAGTACATATCACGCGCGACTGACATCCGTTTCCCCAGCCCAGCGCCCTGCGGACTCCGTGACGGGTCGGGAGGTGAAACGGAAACGGAGCGGGAGCGGCACGGGAGCGTCCCGGAGGCGACGACGAAGGTGACGACCGAGGCGGCACCGAGGCGGGACGAAGGCGGCACCGAGGCGGCACGCACGGGCCTCGGGGGTGACATGTTGCCGCCTGACAGTGATCTGCCACGGCCCACCGCCACCGCACGAACCGACGATCCGTCAGTCTTGGACCGTGCACGCCATCCGCTTCCACCTGCGCGCTCCCGGCGGCCCCCAGAGCGCGGACCGGCCGACCCCCGAGGCCGTACGGGAGGGGCTGGAGCACGGGCTGCTCGGTCCGGTCCGGATCGAGCACGCCCGGATCCTGGCCGGACCGGGCACCGTGGACGCGGTGGTCTTCACCCTCGCCGACCACCCGCTCACCGCCGAGGCCGCCCTGGCCGTCGCCTGCGCGGAGCTGACCGGCGCGGCAGGCCCGCTGCGCGGCTGGCGGGTGGCGCACTGCGCGCTGGACAGCTGGGTCGCGCTCGGCCTGCACGAACCCAGCCACCACTGACGGACGGGCACCGCCCCCGGCCGACCGACGGGACTACCGACGAGGCGACCGACGAGGCGACCGACCGACGGAACGACGGAACGACCGACCAGCCGGCCGACCAGGTCCGCGCGTCCGGTTCAGCGCACCCGGCCCCGCGCCCGCCCCGCCGCACCGCCCGGCCCCGCCGCTCGTCAGGCCGCCGCCCTCGTCAGGCCAGGCCGGGCCCGGCGTCCGGCGTCCGCCCCGACTGCGCCTGCTCGATCCGCTTGACCAGCATCACCGCGAACCGCCGCGTCGCGGCCACGTCCACCGGACCGCCCTCGGTGGTCACACTGGCCACCACGGTGCCCGAGCGCACCACGATGCCGACGCCCTCGCCCTGGGCCAGCGGCCCCTGGAAGGCCTGGCTCTCGCTGCCCAGCGCCGGGGTGTCGATCTTCTTGAACGGCCCGGCGGCGTACGAGGCGTACGTCTCCTTCAGCCGGTTCCTGGCCGCGTCCCGGCCGGGCAGGGTCTCCACGATGAAGCGGGTGACCACGTCGCCCGAGGAGAAGCGGACCGAGGCGCTCAGCGGCTTGCCCGTGCAGGGCTTGGCGGCGGTGCAGGTGACGGTGTGGTCGGCGGTGTCGACCTGGCGCTTCTCCTCCTCCCACCCGGCCATCACACCGGCGTCCGGCAGCACCTGACCGACCAGCTTGTCGTCCAGCAGCGCCGCCTCCAGGTCCGCGGAGGGCGCCGCCGCGGCGGCCGGCGCGGACGGGGCCGCCGGTGCGGTCGCCGGTGCCGGAGCCGCCCCGGACGCGGCCGCGGTCGGTGCCGCAGAAGGTGCGCCCGGGTCCGCGGGCGCGGATGCCGCTGCCGTGCCGGCGGCCGTGCTCGCCGCCGCGCCCGGCGCTCCCGACGCCGTCCCGGCGGCGCCCTTCGACCCCCCGGCCGAGCATCCGGCCAGCACAGCTGCCAGCACCCCGGCCGCCACCCCGGCGGCCATCCGCCGACCACCCATCCCCATTGCCCGCTCCCTCCGGCTGTCCGTGACCCCTCAACATAGCCGCAGCGCCGCCCCCGCCCGCCGCCGCCCCCGCACCGGGCGCCACCCGCCCGCCGCTCGGCCCCGCCGCCCCGTCCAGTACCGTCCACCCGGGGCGACGACCATCGACGAGGGACGGCATGACGGACGCGGACGGCCGACGACCGGACCTCGCCCGGCTGGTCCGGGCCGCCCAGCAGGGCGACGCGTTCGCCCTGGACGAGGTGGTGGGCCTGCTCATGCCGTACGTCGGCCGGGTCTGCGCGCCGATCGCCCTGCAGGACGCTCCCGACGCCGCCCAGGAGGCGATGATCGCGATCGTCCGGAACCTGCACCGGCTCACGTCCCCCGAGGCGCTGTTCGGCTGGGCCCGGGTCATCGCCGCCCGCGAGGCGGTCCGGTTCGCGAGCCGCGCCCCGTCCGCTCCGGGGTGCCGTGCGCCAACGGCGCCCGGCACCACCGCGGACGAGCAACCCGACGCGCGGGACGGCGAGTTGGCCGCCGACATCCGCGACGTCCTGGAACGCCTGCCGCCCGACCACCGGGCCGTCCTGACGCTCCGTCATGTCGAGGGCCTGGACGAACAGTCGGTGGCCGGGATCCTCGACCTCCCGCTCGGCACCGTCCGTTCACGACTCTTCCGCGCCCGCCGGGGCTTCCGCACCGCCTGGACCACCGAGGACGGCTAGCCCCACGAGAATTCCGCCGGCCGCGGGGATTGTCCGGCCGCTTTCCGTCCTCTCCATTCCCGAGGGGGACCACCCGTCCCCTCCCGGGAACACCACCCGGCACCCGGAACGAGGGATCGAGATGGCCGAGACGACCAAGAAGACAGAGCCGACCGACCGCACCGACCAGACCACCCGCACCACCCGCACCACCCGCACCACCCGCACCGAACCCCGCCCGTTCCCCGAACTCCCCGGCGTGCGCCACCACTTCGTCGAGGGCGCGGACGGCGTCCGACTGCACCTCGCCGAGGCCGGGCCCGGGGACGGCACGCCCCTCCTGCTCCTGCACGGCTTTCCGCAGCACTGGTACGCCTGGCGGCACCTCCTGCCGCTGCTCGACGGGGAGTTCCGCCTGCTCTGTGCCGACCTCCCCGGCTTCGGCTGGTCGTCGGCCCCGCGCCGGACGGGTTACACGACCGACGACCGCGCCCGTCTCGTCCTCTCCGTGCTCGACCGGCTCGGCCTGGAGCGCGTCGGCCTGGTCGGCCACGACTGGGGTGCCTGGACCGGCTTCGAGCTGGCACTGCGCGCACCCGAGCGGTTCACCGGCCTCCTCGCACTCAACATGACCCACCCGTGGCCGCGGCAGCGCGCCCTGCTCGGGACGGCCTGGCGGTTCTGGTACACCGCGCTGCTGGAGTACCCGGGCATCGGCCGCCGGGTCGTCCGCCGCCACCCGGGCCTGCTCGGCCACCTCCTCCGGCGCGGCGTGGCCCCCGGAACCCCGTGGAGCGAGGCGGAGTCGGCCGAGTACGTGGCCGCCGGCAGCACGCCCGACGCCGCCTACGCCGCCGAACGGCTGCACTGGGGCTTCGTCGTCCGGGACATCCCGCGCCTGGCCCTCGGCCGGTACCGGCACCGCCGGCTGACCGTTCCCACCCGGCTGCTCGGCGGCGCGCTGGACCCGGTGATCCGCCCCGCGCTGCTCTCCACCGCCAGTACTCCCGCGGACGACCTGACGGCCGAAGTCCTCCCCGACTGCGGGCACTTCCTGCCGCACGAGCGACCCGAGGAGGTGGCCGGCGCCGTCCGCCGGCTATTCGCCGCCGGAGTCCGCCTGTGACCTGACCCTCCGCTCCAGTCGGTCCAGCAGGACCTCGCCGCGCCGGTCCACCAGCGAACCGAAGAACCGCTGCACCGGCCCCGCACCGGGCACCCGCAGGGCTGCGAGCAGGGCGAAACGCGTCCCGTCGCCGTCCGGCACGGCGGCCATCCCGCCGAGCAGCACCTTGCTCTGCATCAGGCACCAGCCGCTGCGCAGCACGATGTCGAAGCGCTCCCGGTGCCCGAGCACGCTCACCGCGAGCCCCACCAGCCGGTCCCCGCCGCCGGTCCCGCCCCCGCCGCCGCCGGTCCCGGGGTCGGTCCCGGGACCGGGACCGACCTCGAAGGAGCGCAACCCGCCGATCAGTCCGGGCAGTTCACCGGACAGGTCACCGGCGACCGACCACACCTCGTCGAACCCGGCCGCGAGCCGCCGCTCGGCGAACAGCGGACGCGCGGTCCCGGCCGCCGCCAGCACCCGTAGCCGCCGTACCGGATCCAGCTCGACCGTCGGCCATCCGTCCGTCATCCCCGTCCCTCCCGCCGTCCGGAGCCCACCGGGCCCGGCGCCGACCGCCCGCAGCGCCCCGAGCACCGAGCACCGAGCACCGTACCGCCCCGGAAACGCCGGCGGGGCGGTGACCAGCCGGTCACCGCCCCGCCGCACGTACCGTCCGGAGGATCAGACCGCCGGAGCCGGGTAGGTCGGGTACTCGACGCCCGAGATGTACTGCACGACCCGGACGACCTGGCACGAGTAGCCGAACTCGTTGTCGTACCACAGGTACAGGATCGCGTTGTCGCCCTCGACCTTGGTCGCGCCGGCGTCCACGATCGAGGCGTGGCGCGAGCCGATGAAGTCGCTGGAGACCGCGTCGGGCGAGTCGATGAAGTCGATCTGGCGCTTCAGCGGCGAGGTCAGCGAGACGTTGCGCAGGTACTCCAGGACGTCCTCGCGGTTGGTCTCCCGCTTCAGCTGGAGGTTGAGGATCGCGATGGAGACGTCCGGCACCGGCACGCGGATCGAGCTGCCGGTGATCTTCGCCTTGAGGTCCGGCAGGGCCTTGGCGACGGCCGAGGCGGCACCGGTCTCGGTGATCACCATGTTCAGCGGCGCCGAGCGGCCGCGACGGTCGGCCTTGTGGTAGTTGTCCAGCAGGTTCTGGTCGTTGGTGAACGAGTGGACGGTCTCCACGTGGCCGCGGACCACGCCGTACTCGTCCTCCATCGCCTTCAGCGGCGGGACGATGGCGTTGGTGGTGCAGGAGGCGCAGGAGATGATCTGCTCGTCCGGCTTGATCATGTCGTGGTTGACGCCGTGCACGATGTTCGGGACGTCGCCCTTGCCCGGGGCGGTCAGCACGACCTTGGCGATACCGGGGCGCAGGTGCTTCGACAGGCCCTCGCGGTCACGCCACTTGCCGGTGTTGTCGATCAGGATCGCGTCCTTGATCCCGTACTCCGTGTAGTCGACCTTGGTCGGGTCGTCGGAGTAGATCACCGTGATCTCGTTGCCGTTGACGACGATCTTGTTGTTCGCCTCGTCGACGGTGATGGTGCCCTGGAACTGGCCGTGGATGGAGTCACGGCGCAGCAGCGAGGCGCGCTTGACCAGGTCGTCGCCGCCGCCGTTGCGCACGACGATGGCCTTCAGCCGCAGCCCGTTGCCCGAGGCCTTCTCGATCAGCAGCCGCGCGACCAGGCGGCCGATGCGGCCGAACCCGTACAGCACGACGTCCTGGGCGGACCGGCGCTCCAGCTTGTTCTCACCGGTGGCACCCGCAACGGCCTGAGCGGTGAACTCCTCCACCGACAGACCGTGGTCGTCCGCCTTGTACGTGGCGGCGAGCATGCCAATGTCGATCTGCGAGGGGCCGAGGTCCAGGGCGGTCAGCGCGCTCAGGAACGGCATCGTCTCGGTGACCGAGAGCTCCTCGCCCGCTATCTGCCGGGCGAAGCGGTGCGTCTTGAGGATGCTGATCACCGACTTGTTCACCAGGGAACGGCTGTGGCACAGGACGGTGACGTCCCGCTCCCGGTGCAGCCGCCCGATGATCGGGATCATCGACTCCGCGATCTCCTCGCGGTTCTTCCAGTCCGTGAACACGTCGTCGTTGACAGTCACAAGTCCATCTTTCGAGCTGAGGGTGTTGCCCACATGGTAGCTTCGCCCGCCCGCGCCCCCGCGGCCGGTCCCGCCTCCCGCCGGTTCGCCCGAGGCTCCGACCTGCGCTTTCCCCCGCCGCCCCGCCCCAGAAGGTGATCACCGCCACCCTCGGGCCCGGCCCGCGCGCACCGCTGGCCGGGCCGCCGGGCCCCGCGGTCGTCCATGCGCGGCCCGGTGATCGTCCGTACGCGGCCCGGTGATCGTCGGGCCAGTACAGTGATCGGACTGCCCGACCGGACAGAGGCACGAGGGGGCCCGCGTGGCGACGCTGGGGATGCACCGCGACTTCCTGATGGAGTTCGCGGGCTTGGAGAAGTCCGTGCAGCGGAGGGTCTACGAGACCTTCGAGAAGTTCACCGGCGCGACGCACGCCGGCACGCACCTGGAGAAGCTCACCAACCAGCGGGACCCGAGGATCCGGACCATCCGGATCACCGACTTCTGGCGCGGCGTGGTCCTCAAGGCCGACCGGGGCGACGGCTACCTGCTGCTGAAGGTCCTCCCCCACGACAAGGCCAACGACTGGGCGTGCAAGCACCGCGCCTCGGTCAACGCCGCCACCCAGGGCGTCGAGATCCGCAATGACGTCGCCCTGGAACGCGCCACCGCCTCCCTGCGGACCCGGGCCTCCGACGAGCCCCGGCGGCTCTTCGCCGACCGCTCCGACAAGGTCCTGCGCAGTCTGGGCATCGACGAGGAGATCCTGCCGATCATCCGGCTGCTGCCCGACGAGACCCACCTGGAGGCGCTCCACCGGGTCCTGCCGGAGCAGCAGTTCGACGTCCTGGTCGGCCTCGCCAGCGGCATGGAGCCGGCCGACGTCGACCGCGAGATCGTCCAGGCGTACGCGCGGGCGGCGGCTCCGGTGAGCACCGCGCAGTCCGGGGACGGGCTGGTCTCGGCGATGGCGCACGCCCGCGGCCGGGTCGCCCTGGTGTCCTGCCCCGAGGAGCTGCTGGAGATCCTGGAGCGCCCGTTCGACGCGTGGCGGATCTTCCTGCACCCGGCCCAGTACCGGATCGCCTACCGGGACTCGTACAACGGGCCCGCCCGGGTCAGCGGCGGCCCGGGGACCGGCAAGACCGTGGTGGCCCTGCACCGGACCTACCACCTGGCGCGCCGGCTGCCGCCGGACGCCCCCGACGGTTCGGTGCTGCTCACCACCTACACCAAGGACCTCGCGGCGGAGCTGGAACGCTGCCTGGCCCTGCTCGTCACGGACGAGCGGATCAGGGCGAAGGTCCGGGTGGTCACCGTCGACGCGCTGGCCAACGAGGTCCTGCGCCGCTCCCGCGGCGGCGCCCCGCTGAAGATCGTCTTCAACCAGCGCGCCGTCCTGGCCCGTTGGGGGCGGGTCGCCCGGCGGCTCGGGGTCGACTTCACCGACGTCTTCCTGGACCAGGAGTGGCGACAGGTCGTCCTGGCCCAGGCGATCGACGGCCCCGAGCAGTACCTGAGGGCGTCGCGGGCCGGCCGGGGCACACCGCTCGGGCCCCTGAAGAAGGCCCAACTGTGGCGTGCCGTGGCCGCGTTCGAGGAGGAGCTGCGAGAGGCCGGGGAGTGGACGTTCCTGCAGGTCTGCGCGCAGGCCGCGCGGGCGCTCGACGAAGGGGGCGACCGCCCGTTCCGGCACCTGGTGGTCGACGAGGCGCAGGACCTGCACCCCGCGCAGTGGCGGTTCCTGCGCGCACTCGTCGCGCCCGGACCGGACGACCTGTTCCTCGCCGGCGACCCGCACCAGCGGATCTACGGCAACGGGAACAAGGTCTCACTGCGCGCCGTGGGGATCCAGGTGGTCGGGCGCTCCGCCCGGCTGCGGGTCAACTACCGCACCACGCAGGAGATCCTCGGCTGGTCGGCCTCCCTGCTCACCGGCGAACGCCCGGACGACATGGACGGCGGGGAGGAGTCCCTGGTGGGCTACCACTCGACCCTGCACGGCGCGCACCCCGAGACGCACGGGCACGTCGACCGGCCGGAGGAGATCCGGGCGCTCGTCGAGCGGATCGGCGAGTGGACCGCCTCGGGCGTGGACCCGGAGGACATCGGCGTCGCCGTCCGGACCGTCCAGCTCGGCCGTGACATCGCCCGGGCCCTGGAGCACGCCGGGACGCCCGCCTGCATGCTCGGCAGCACGCCGGCCCCGGGCGTGCGGATCGGGACCATGCACCGGATGAAGGGACTGGAGTTCCGCTGCGTCGCCGTCGCGGGCGTGAGCGACGGTGTGGTGCCCATGCGCTCCGCACTCACCCCGGAGGAGACGGACCCGCAGCAGTACCGGGAGGACCTGAACGGCGAACTGAACCTGCTCTTCGTGGCGTGCACGCGCGCCCGGGAGGCCCTCGCGGTCTCCTGGCACGGGACGCCGAGCGAGTTCCTCGCGCCGGTCGTCGCGCAGCTGCCGCCGCAGGGCCGGCGGGACGACGCACTCGCTCGGTGACGTGCCCGCCGGTGACCGGCCGGCACCGCTCCGCCATCCCGTGACCGGCCGGCACCGCCCCCGGGGACAAAGTTGCCCGGGGCCCGGCGGGGTGGGCTAATGGGAGGCGTCCGGTGTTTGAGCATTTCGCGAGAGACCCGGGAGCAGGCATGACCGGTGGTCCCGAACCCATCAGCGCCGAGGGCCTGCGTGCGGTGCAGGAGGAATTGGCGCAACTGCGGGCGGATCGGGGGGAGGTGGCCGCGACGCTGCGCGGGGTGGAGCCGGTCGGGGACCGGGCGGACGCCGCGGACGAGCTGCAGCGGGCGTCGGAGGTGACACGGCTGGACCGGCGGATCGCCGAGCTGGAGGGGCGGCTGCGGGAGGCGGCCGTCGCCGGGGCGCCGTCGACGGAGGTGGTGGGGGTGGGGTCCACCGTGACCGTGCGGTTCGGGGACGGCGCGGAGGAGACCGTCGAGGTCTCGGAGATCGCCGAGGAACGGGAGCAGACCCTGGTGACCTTCGACAGCCCGCTCGGGAAGGCGCTGCTCGGACGTCGCGCCGGGGAGACGGTGCACTACGAGACACCGAGCGGCGCGGCCAGTGCGGTCGTGCTGTCGGTGGGGCGCGGCGCGGACTGAGCCGGGACCGCGGCGTCGCCGCCGCGCCCGGAAATCCCGCGCCGGAATGCCGGGGCCCATTCCGGATCGCCCGGCCGGCGATATCCGTGAATCCGCACGGAATTCCGCGACGTTCCGCGACGTTCCGCGACGTTCCGCGAGCTT